>FSRV01000003.1:300000-600000 GCA_900142905.1 Burkholderia sp. GAS332
TTTCGCCAATGCTGGGGTCTCGTTCGCTGGCGTTACGCTTGCAGCGCTAGCTGCGCCGCTGCCGCTTGGCATTGCTGCAGGTCTTTTCGTCGGGAAACTCGTCGGCGTTTGCGGGGCGAGTACCGTGCTGGTTCGACTCGGTTTGGCAAGGCTTCCCGACGGCGTCAGTTGGCGCCAACTGGTTGGCGTCGCCGCACTATGTGGCGTCGGCTTCACAATGAGTCTGTTCATCGGCTCCCTCGCTTTCGAAGGCCCGGAATATTTCACACCGCTCCGGTTGGGCGTAATCGCGGGTTCAACGCTATCGGGCGTCGCCGGTTATCTGCTTCTCAGGTTCGCGTCAGGTCATTCCAGCACAATCCCATCGCACGGGGCTATCTGATCGATCTCTCAACTGGAGAAGAGCTGATACGCCTCGACACGCTGGAAACGCTGATGGCTGTCCGCGGAGTGAATTTTGAGCAACTGGCTCAATTTTCGGTCGGCGTAAACATCGCGACAGCGACATCAATCAGGCAGAAGGGGCTCATGGCGATTTCAGTTGAATGTAAAGAACGCTCAACGAAATGATAGGTCCGCAGGCCCGTGTTCGACGTCTGACCAGTCTGAAGCCATCATATTCGATGTCGGGCCAGTCTGAAACAGTCATATCCGCTAATGCCTAGGTCTGCGGCAAGAGAGCGCACTACATCCATGCCAGAGCACGTCACGAGTGTGGATTAAGCGGAATCACGCGCCTGAAGGCGAATTGCTCACGCTGCTGTGCTGGCTGGAGTACGAACAGGAGTCCGAACAGGAGTCCGATGCGCTGGTCGAATTCGCGGTCACCGGGCGCGTGCTGTTCGCCCGGATCCGTGAACTGCGCCACGCGTGGCCGGTGCGGGCCCCCCCCCTTGTCGCGACGATGCCCGGCTTTGACGAGCAAGTTTGCCGCCCTTCAGGGCCCCGGCATCCGTGCGCCGGGCGGCCATATGCTCTTCAATTGAAGCGGGGCCCCAAAACCGCGTACCGAGGGCAGGAAGGAATGACGAATCGCACATTGAAACTGAAACGTAAACTGCCGACGCGCCGACGATCGCATCCCGAAACCGCTGGAAGCGCGCCAACCACGATGCCGATACTGATGCTGACCGGTGAAGGGACACCCGACGACGAGATGACCCCGGATGAGCGCGCAGAGGCCCGGGCCATGCTGGACGAGTTGCTGGCTGCAGCGAGTGCTCACGGCTTCACGCACGCCGACACGTTGCGCACATTGCTCGCGAATGGCGACAGGTCGTCGCGCGCGCTCGCACTGGCTCATGACGCGATGGGGTCCATTCCGGTGCATGAGGTCGGCGCAATACTAAAGCGCACGTGCCGGACCTGTGCTGCAGATCGCGAGACAACGGGATGATTGACGGATTGATCGCCGGCAAGGTGCATGGCAGGCCGGTCACGCGCAGCCGCGCGAAAAGCAATCCCTTCGTGACGGCAACGGTGAGATAGCGAACGGATTGAAGCCGGGGACGGGAAGAAGAGGCTGTCGCGGTGGGCGCGCACTCCGCCTTGCGGTCACGACTGGAGTTGGCAACTTATGGTGCGGCACAGCGGCGTCCTGCCAACCGGGACGGGTGGCAAATTCGTCAGAGCAGTATTTGCCGCGTTGGGGCGGGAATCCCACGCACCTCACACCAGCAAGAACTGACGGCAGCGAAGATGGCACCGACGCCGACTTCGCCAGGCTTGGCTTTTGCCTTTGCCGTCCAGGAGGATTCGTCGGACGATTCGCATGTTCTCAAGTGGACGACTCACCTTCGCAGAGCGTTAAGGCAAGCGAGCCGGACACGTGCAAGCCGTGGGCTATCGGCATGGGAGACGGCCGTAAGGGCCCGCTTCACGTACGCGTGAACCTCGTTCATCGTTCCCTCGACAAACGGCACGCCACATACCCGGATCACACCAATTACAGGATCATCCCGGAGGTCGATGACAGAAAGCACGGCCTCAGGATTCTCGGGCAACGCGTAGGCGAGCGCGATGCCCAAGTCCTCTGCTGTCCCGGCATCCGTGCCCGGCGCCAGCCTCGGTGCAAGCGCAATCCATTGACCGTTGCCCGCTTGAATGCGGTCCAACACCCACTCGTACTCTCCGTTCGCGACAAGCTGACGAACAACCGGGTCGGCGCCCTGCTGGCCGATCCGGGCCGCGATGCTGGCCGGCGAAAGGACATCGGCCTGAGCGGAAACCATGACAAACAGGCCACAAATCACAGCGAAATATTTTCTCATTGCACCACCAGAGTAGTCTCCCGACTCGTGGAAATCAGCTGTCGAATCTTGAGCGGCAGGATAATACAGCCCTCCGAGGCCTCGCCCGGACGCTCAATACTATCGGCGTGTATCAAAAAGCCCGACCGTCCATAGGTCTGCGTGCCCGGTTCGGGTGTCAAGGCCATGTAGTGAGGGCCGTGACGTGAAGAACTGCGTGGTAGACCAATGCGGTAGACACCGCGCGGAATCGGGCCGACGTCGCGTTTCTGCTCGACGCGCGAATTGTTCTTTCCCTCGCCGCCGCCCGAGTAACCGGTCGCCACGATCACGCCGTTGCGCCTCAGTTCGCCCGAACTCTGGCTGTATATCCACGGCGCGGCCACTTCCAGCAGTTCGGCTAATGTGACAGATAGGGCACCGATTATCACCACCACCAGCGTTCTCATGATGCACCCATCGGATCAGACAAAACCGGCGGAAATGCGCGGCCGGGCAACAATCCGAAACCCGACTTCCTGACTTCCGACAAAGTCAGTCGAAAAGGCGACCGTGGCACATCCCGCCCACGCGGTGGCAACCCGCAACACCTTCAGGGTCATATTCTCCCCCATCTGGGCAAATTCCGGTCCCGCCGGTCCAACCGTCTGCCGCGTCGAATTGGTGATGTCGCCTGTTCGTGGACCGACGGCGGCGCATGCCATAATCGCGATAAGTGTTCAACGGAATCCGGTCGGCTGACAAATCAGCCGGCGACACCGGACGATAGCGGAGGTATATCCGGATCACGTTGCCGTCATTGGAGGCATTGGTGCATGGAGGCAGCGCGGGACGTAACGCGCCCCTTACCCGATGGACTATGCTGGCTGAATCTTGCAACGGATGGACTTCTGGCGTGCCGTGGCCAGCCCGCGGTTGAGCACCGTAACGCCGACGACTGCTTCGGTGTGCTGGGCATCGGGATCGCGTGCCCGACGACGCGGATCGATCAGCGCGTTGGTGCGCCCCATCGTCGAGTCGACCAGGAGTCGCTGGTCATAGACTCGTCGCCTCCTGTCATCCCGGTCGCCCCTGTACCTCAATCGCTTCCAGCTGGTGATCACGCCGGGCCGGCGGCCCGGTCTCACAGTTCCGCACGGCGTCCGATCGAGACGGAATCACGATCTGCGCTGCCGTGTTGCGCGACCTGCGATGGATCGGCCCCGTTCTGGTCCGTGAGTGAACGCGCCACAACCAGTCCTGTGCCGGCGTCGAGCGCCAGATGCAGCTTGCGCCAGCCGCGGCGTGACTTCACGCCATGTTTTCTCCTGCAGCCACTGTCCGCGCCGTAGATCTGAAGCCCGGGGCCGTCAACCAGCACGTCCAATGACGCGCGACTGACAGCGGGGCGCCGCTTCGCACGCCGGCTCAACGTCGTGTGATCGGGGATCGGCAATCCCAGTCCCTTCAACTGCACCACCGAACCCAGCAGGCCTTCGGCCTGGCGCAACCGCACCCGAAACGCACTGCCCGGCATCAGGGCGCTTTCAATCGCCTGATCCGAATAGCGTGGCTCGCGGCCCCGCAGGGTGCACCGGGGTGCCTGCCACTACACGAACGCCGCCTGCGTGATCCACGACGTCACGCTGCCCCGGGTGCGCAGGCCCGCTCGTACTCCGGCCAGTTCGTCACGCGGTGCGCCATCTTCGGGATGTGATGCCGTCGATCGGTGTTGTGCTTGCATGGCATGCTGCACTTCAGAAAAATCAGGCTGTCACTCGCTTACCCACGCCTTCCATCGACCTATCCATGCACCAATGCCATTTGACGCACCAGGCTATTGGTGAGCGCTTGCCGCGCACAGGTGGCGATGCCTGAAATATCCTTTGCGTTGCCGCGTCAAGTCAGCCTGAATGGACAAGGGCGGATTGACCGAAAAACGCTGTACGTCAAGGCTTCCGATATAGAGACCGAGATAGTCCTGCGCCCGAAGGCATGGCCGCAGCGGGCCGTCCCACTTTGCCATCTTCCCGGCCCATCGATTCGACAATGCATGCAATCCCTTGACGACCTCCTGATCGTAGCGCCGACGGTCACCGTCAGCCGCAGCGCGGTTCGCCATCGCATACAGGGCGTTCATGTCGATGACGGCCGCGCGCGCATCGCGCTTTTGCTGTGCTAACGGCACCCCGTAAACAGACCCGGCGAAAGACAGGGCAACGATCAGGGCAAGACACTTCATTCGACATACTCCAGAGGAGGATAGAACGTCCGACTATCTGATATCTTTCACGAACGCTGGAGCGAGTCGGATGACGAACAGCGCGAATGCGACGCTGAACAGCAACAGCACGCGGGTGAAGAACTGGATAATGAGTGAAAATCCATGAGGGGAAACTAGGTCGTACCGGATACGCAAGCCGTGCGCCGAGCAGCCCATCATATTGGATAAGCCCGCATGAAGTCTGTGAGACAAATCCTAAAATATCAGTGTTGTCCCGACGTGCCCAGGGCCATCGCATGAAGCGTTAGGTGGTCAAGTGCCTTGCCAGCCAAGGAGTTGAGCGAGACATCGGTCGGTCGCGCAGGCCAGCATGCGGCGATATTTCAGTCCCGCTTTGGTGGTGCGATACTGTCGGAGCAGATTGTTCGCGATGCGGCGCACGACGCGAAGCGCGGCGCGGCGTTGTTCACGCGCACCCGGGGACTGCTCCTCTCCGAAGGCCATATCCAGCGTCCAGTGCATGCCATTTCTATGCACCACCAGTGCGCGCGGACCGTGTAGGCAATGCACATCGCGTCGGGTGGCAGGCTGGAGAGGTGGGAGCGGCGTTCCGTTGTGATGCCGTCGCCGATCTCGCGCGTGGACTCGACCATTACGATCGATCGCAGATCCGGCCACAGATCAGGCTCGTGCTGCCAGCACGTGAGTATGTCGGCGACGATGCAGCAGTGTCTCGATGCGACCATGCCTACTTTCGCACGCAGCCGCGGCAACTCCATCTGCTCCGGACCCACAAGCTTTGTGCCGACGCCCGCAAGCCCGCCTTCTCGCTCGGCCTTGACCCAGTTGGATACCGTCTGCTCTACCACCAGCGTCGCGCCTACTGCCGCTATGGCTTTGCCCTGCCCTAGCCAGCCGAACTGCTCCAGCTCGAACTCGAGCGTGTAACGCGCCCGCTTGGCGTTGCCTGTCATTGCTTCGCTCCTTGCTTGGGTTTGCCTGCTCGGCAAGGGATTCGTTTTCCGGAGCCAAGCTCAGTTGTAGAATGGATCGACATGCGTACACCATGGACGAAAATGTATGTTTAGTGTCTAACTGACGTGATCGTTCTGGATGCCAGATATTTCGTACGAATCCTTCGCTTCCCCCATAGATCAAATTTTTCAATTTCGCGATTCCACACATGACGAAACGTACTGGATCCTTTCCTGGAGTATCTTCCGGCGAAAGTCTGTCTGTGATCGGGCAGGAATCAATTGAGTTGAGCCTCTTGGGCCGCTATCAGCGCGTACTATTGTTCGGCGGCGGCGTCGTGCTTTCGATCGTGATTGTGTTTGCGACTAGTCTCGTTTTGTATGGAACGGTGAAGGATTACATCGCCGAGCGTCGGGCTGTGTTCTCGACACATAAGTCATTAGTGCAACTGGAGATCGAAAGCCGGCAGTCGGCGTTGCGCCGCATCGTAAACAACGCCGAATCGCTATGGAGCGGCCATCCGATGCCGACGCCTTCTTTGCTCAAGGCGTTTGAGACTGCGAACGGTCGTGTAATTGTGCAGGCGACTCCGATGTTCCACCCGATGCTCGCGATGGGACAGATCTCCACACAACGATCTGCAACACCGCTGGCCAGATACCTGGGACTGGTCGAGCAGCAGGCTAATACCGCAATCGCAAATGCCGATCCACGCGCTCGTCCTGCGATGGGCTATGCGTACACTCCCGACAATCGTTTTATCGTAATTGTGCCTTCTCCGGCTGGGGGGAGTGACTTTGTGTTTAAGTCGACTGACACGCATGATGTCAGCGATCTCATCCAGCATCTTTCATTTGATATCGGCGATCTCTCCGACAGTACCACGTCCGCCCGCTGGGAGGAGTCCGGGCATATCGTCTTTCAGCCTGCCGCGGTCGATCCGCTGACGGGCGAAAGTGTATTCAGGATGGTCGAACCCGCGTTCGAAAACAACAAGCCTTTCATGATCTTCGTCATGAACTTTCCGGTAAGCGTACTGATGACGCGGTTCGAGCAGGCACCCCTCGACACGACGATTATGCTCGTCGACCGAACCGGAAGGGTTCTCCTGAGCAAGGACCGGACGAGGGCCTCGATTGACGGCGGCGCCCTCATGCGTGACTCGCTTGCTTCGAAGTCATGGCAAAGAGGATTCACCGGGCTTGACGACAGTTATCGGGACGGTGTGTTCAGCATCAGTGACCGCGTGTCGGATACCGACTGGGTGCTCGTCTATTCCTACTCGTGGCGTACCATCGCAATAGCACTATGGTCCGATATTCTTCGCTATATGACGACCACGTTGCTCATGCTCGGCACACTTTGGGTGTTGCTCGTGCTATTCAATCGCAAGGTGTTCATGCCTGTCTACGAGCGCTCCCATCGCGTATTCGAGAGCGAGAATCTGAACCGGGCGATCATGATGACGTCGCCGTTTGGCGTGTGCCTGATGTCCCTGGTCCGTGAGGAAGTACTCTTGCAGAACACGACGATGGAGCGATATTCAGCAGCGGCTGGCGCTACGTCGCCGCCTTTGCATCGCCAGATGCTCGCTCTCTATCGACAGCAAGCACGGGATGCGACGACGCTAGACGACTGCGAAATGGCGCTTGTTGTTGCGGATGGCGAACGGGTTGATCTGCTCGTCAACGCAGTCAAAACGAAATATCACAGTGCGGAGGCACTTCTGTGCAGCTTTTCGGATATCACCGCGCGCAAAGACACAGAGCGCAAGCGGGAAGAAGCCCGAGTCGCTGCAGATGAAGCAAACCGAGCGAAATCCGCCTTTCTTGCAGCGATGAGTCACGAGATCCGCACACCGCTCAATGCCATTGTGGGGAATCTGGAATTACTCGCCCATTCTCCGCTCAGTGTTATCCAGAAGGACCGGCTGGAAACCATCCGCACGTCGTCCGACGCGCTGCTGGCAACGATCGGAGACATTCTTGATTTCTCGAAGATCGAGGCCGGGGAGATGTCGCTTGAACAGATCGAATTCGATGTGATCGATGTGGCCGAGCGGGCGCTGACGATCTTCGCGCCGATCGCTCGAACGAAAGGAGTGCTGCTTTACGGAGTGTTCAACATAGCGAGTGCGCAGTTGATGCGAGGGGACCCCGTTCGCCTCGGGCAAATCGTACACAACCTGCTCAGCAACGCAATCAAGTTCACGCTGGCGGGCAAGGTGACGCTGCGGCTATCGCTGGAGTCGGTCCCGGACGGCGGGGCTACCGTGATCATCACGGTGGAGGATACCGGAATCGGGATCTCACCCGAGCAGCTGCACACGCTTTTCCAGGCATTTTCTCAGGCTGACACATCAATCAACAGACGTTTTGGTGGATCTGGACTCGGGCTCGCGTTGTCCCGCCGCCTCGCGAGTGCATTGGGGGGGGAGATTTCTGTCCTCAGTGAACAGGGGGCCGGAAGCCGTTTCACCTTACGGTTACCGCTTGGTGCCGGCATGATCGCCGCGCACGAACCAACCGACTTTGCGGGTGAACCGGTGATCTTCCTGTCGTCCGCCGACGAATGGCGCGAGTTTGCCGTGCCGCATCTCGAGGCGCGCGGCCTGCGCGTCCACGTATGCTCGCACCCCGCGATGGTCGATGAAGACAGCCTGTCGGCGGCACGCGCGCTCATCATCTGCGGCGAGCATGACACGTGGCGTCCGTCGGAGGAGAACCACCTCATCGAAGAGGCCGCCTGCGTTATCGACTGCCATCGTGACGGTCCTGCGCGGCCGGTGCGTACGGGGCGGATCACGAGTGTCTCGTGCTATTCGCTAAAAGGCCTTGAAGTAGCGTTGCTTCAGACTTTGCGCGACGAGGAGCCAGCGATTGCGGCGAGCCCCCAGCCAACAATCCGTGCGACTGACGATGACCGCGCACGGCTGATCGCGCCGAACCAGCTACGTGTCCTCGTGGCCGAGGATAACGCAGTCAACCAGCAGCTCTTTACTGAACAGCTCGCGATTCTTGGTTGCAAGTCACTCATCGTTGGCTGCGGGAAGGAGGCACTGGACGCGTTGACTGACGGCGACTGGGACATCCTCCTCACCGACCTCAACATGCCGGGAATGAGCGGGTATGAGCTGGCCTCCGCCGTCCACGAGCGATGGCCGTCGCTACCGATCATGGCGGTAACCGCCTACGCCACTGTTGAGGAGCACGCTCGATGCGAAACTGCAGGCATGCATCGTGTGCTGATCAAGCCCCTTTCGCTCGGCGGGCTGTACGACGCGCTGACTGCTGTCGCCGACACGGCTCGGGCGAGCCTCACTAGACCTGCGAATGAGCGCCTCTCGGTGCTCGGGGGCAAGCCGATTCCCGCGCATCTGCACGTCATCTTCACGGAATCATGCGTGGCGTCGCTGAAGGCGATTCACGTCGCGCAGGAGAGTGATGACGTGGACACCGTCGTCGCCGAACTACATTCGCTGTGTGGTGCACTCGGGGTGTTCGGGCAAACATCGCTCGCGCGGCAGTGCCGGGAGATCGAGTCGCAGGTCAAGATCGATGGGCTCAAGGGGCTGAGTGGCCAGTTTGTCCGGTTTGAGGCTGCGTTGCGGACGCTCACTGAACGCTGATAGTCGTCGGGTAGTGAAGCGCCCCCGGAATCCCGGAGACCGTATTGCTTGAGCCGCGCCCCGGTGGTGGACCCAGCGAGTTTTGAATCATAAGCGGCTTGCGCCTCGACAGGTGGAACGTTGCCGGTCGGCTTGAGCAGTTGCGGATGGTTGAACCAGTCGACTCGTTCGAGCGTGTGGCCATTTCGACGGCCTGCAGCTTGCGCCACGGCCCAAGCCAATGGATCACTTCTGCCTCGTACCGGCCGTTAATCGTATCAGCCCCTGCATTGTCGTAGGGGTCCCCCAAGCCGCCCACCGACGGCTTCACCGGACTTGCACCTCGATTCAAGTGTTGCTCGTAGCAAAGGCGATATCGGCATATCAAGAAACGAATTTTTACGTACGTTAAGGCCGCAGACGTCCCGTCGCTAGCGACCGTAGTGCACTATTTTCAGGAAGACGAAACCAGACAGCGAATGTTGCAGGAGATTCACGAGTGACCTGCGGGTCGAAGCATCGGATATGTAAACAGGAAAAAGTGCAGCACGTTCAGACCAAAATGGGCCAGCACGGCGGCCTGAAGTCCGCCGAAGCGATAAGCCAACCCATATCCGATTCCCGCGACGCTCCCCATCACCAGCCATTGCCATCCACCTGAAATATGCAACAGCCCGAACAATAGCGCTGCTGTGCAAAGGGCAAGCGCATCTCCGTAGGATCGCTGCTTGAGCAGACGGCTTAGGCCACCCTGCAGATAGCCGCGAAACAAGGCCTCTTCGGTGAAAGTGACGAGAAGCAGATTGTTCAGCAGCCACAGCCAGCTGGCGGACGGCCATTTGGGCGCCCACGTGACGAGTCCGAGCATTACTGCAACGGCCAGGCAAGCCGCCGCCGTAATCAGTAAACCACCGATACCTGATATCAACGACGCACGCAGTTCGTGTTGAGGCCGAATCCAGGGTAACACCAACAGCAGCCAGAAGCCAATCAGAGGCTTGTCGAGGTTGAGATACATCGTGAATGGCGCGGCATCCAGCGTGAAGCGTTCTGGGCCGATAACCCGCGGATTATGAAAGCCGGGTAGCCAATGCATGCTCAATGCGATTGCGAGCACGATGAACAGTGCGTGCCCAATGTATTGGACGTGTGCATTGCGGTTCGACCGTACGGCATAGGCGGCAAGGAGAAGCGACGCAACGGGGATGGCCGCCTGTAATCCGAGCTGCCCATTCGCCAGCGCAGCGCCATAGCCCAGGACAAGCAGCCCCAGACTCAGCCATCGAATCGCGGACAACCATGTCGCCGGCACGGCAAGGAAAATTGCAACCCACGGTAACGCAAACATGTCGGCTCCTGGGAATTGATCGCCCGGAAGCCAGGCTAATTGTCTGGACATAACCATGTCAGGCCGAAGCATACCCTAACCTGACGCTAGGAAAGCCTGTCGGAAACGTCAGGATAGAGCCGTCTTTCCAATTGTTCGACACATTGCCCCGAACTTCGTAGTTTTCAAGCTGAGATTTTCATTGGATGTGCGTCGTGAAGAACGCTCAGCGAGTCGGCTATGTGCGGGTCAGTACGTTCGAGTAGAGCGCCGAACACCAGCTTGACGGCGTCGAGCTGGATTGCAGCTTTACCGACAAGGCGTCGGGCAAGGGCACGAAACGCCCACAACTCGAGGCGCTGAGTTTTATGCGAGCCGGCGACACGCGGTGATTCACAGCATGGACCGCTTCGCGCGAAAGCTCGACGATCTGCGGCATATCGTCCAATCTCTCACGCAGCGCGATGTACGCATCGAATTTAAAAAGGAGAGCTTGGCGTTCACGGGCGAGGACTCGTCCATGGTGAACCTTATGCTATCAGTTCGTCATTCAACGCGTTATCGGTAACCGCCCGCCCCTGACCGTATAGGCGCCTGATGAAGGCGAAGCCATGCTTTCCCGGAGCACAAATGTGACTGCGTCCACAAAGGAATGGACAAGATGCCGCCAAGACCTTCAAGGCAATTCAAGATGGATTGCGCGTGCACTTACTGTAGTGGACTTTCACCTCCGAATGAGTGTGCCGCTGCCCGGCGCATCAATAAAATGACGTTCGGTCACCCGAACGCCCACTTCAGTGCGAAAAAATCACGTTCCGCTAAAAACTAAAGACTCAGCGTTCGGGTTCCTTTCTATCAGAACTCGTAGCCAATTTGAGCACGCACCCCGACATCGCCTGTGGACGTGCCCGAAATTGCTGTGTTCACCAGCCACTTGCTGTCCCGCGTGCGGTACGTCCCGCCGACTGCCACCGCGCTACCGCTCTTGTAGTTGGCCACGCCGGCCGCAACGACCGTTTTTCCGGGACCCGAAGGAGTCATGTTGGGCATCGCCATCGCAGCAGCGACACCAGCATACGCGTTCTTTGCGACCTGACCGATTGCACGGTTCGTATCGTTGAAACGCTGGTCGACTGAGTTGCTCAGATCACTGACTTGCCTTGTGGTGTCCGCCTTCACATCGGCCACCGATTGATTCAGCTGCCCGACATTGACCGCGTCGGTCGTTGCCGTACCAGCGGCTACGTTAGTGATCTGACGCTCGCCACCTGTCGCACCGACCGACACAGAGTTGGCACGGTCAGCGACCGAGCCCGAACCAAGTGCGACCGAACCACTGCCTGTTGCCGCCGCGTCTGAGGCGCTTGCGACCTGATTGTCTGAAATACCCCCATTCGAGCCATTGTTGCCACCGAGGCCCTCGACGTTCGTCACGCGGCTGTCGATACTGCTAACCTGGTCCTTCAGTTGCGAGAATTGACCGTAGTTCACCGCATCGTACTGGCCCTTGCCGTCGGCCACGTTCGTCAGAATCACCGGGTCGCCACTCATGCCGAACCCGCCCAGCGTGACCTGGCTCCTGTTCGAACCGGCATCGTAGACCACTGCGTCCATTACGACACCGCCTGCGCCAAGCAGACCCGCGCTCTTGAGCTGCGCCACGTTCACCGCATCCGAATCCGCTTCACCGGCAGCCACACCCGACAGCACGCGATTGCCCGCGGTACCCGCAAAGTTCACTGCCTGGCCGTCCGTGTTTTTACCAACCGTCAGCGTTTCGCCTGCCGCCGCCTGCTGGACCATGCCCACACTACCGTTGTTCAGGTTGTTATGGATCGTGGTGATGTCGCTCTCCACCGTTGTCACCCGACCATCAATGCCGCTCACGCGGCTGTCGACACCCTTCAACTGCGCGACGTTCACTGCGTCCATGTCGGCCACACCAGCCGCCACGTTGCGCAGCGCCACTGGATCCGCACCCGTGCCGCCCAGCGTCACGCTGTCGTGCGACGACGAGTCGTACTTCACCGCATCGGCCAACTGGCCGCTGAAGCCGCCCATGCTCTGGTTGATGGTCGTGAGACTGTCTTCCACGGTCGAGACCCGGCCGTCGATGTTCGTCACCTGCGTGTCGATCGTGCTGATGTCGCCTGCGTTCTTCGCCACGTCCTGGTTGGTCGCGTATAGTTGCGAACCGTTCATCGCGTCCGTGCTGGCCGACGACAGCGTACCGGCTGCCACGTTCTCGATCTTCTTGTTCTTGACGTCCGCCGCGCCGCCTGTGCCGTTGAACTGGACGGTTGCACTGTTCAGCGCCGCCAGCGCCGAACCGACGTCGTGTTGCACTTCGCCTGCGACGTTATAGGTCGTTCCGGTGATCGCACCCGTCGTCGCGTTGTAGGTCGAACCGCCCCCTAGCGCTGACGCGGTATTCGCGCCGATCGCATTCGATTTGGTCGCTTCCGATTTCAACTGGCTCACGTTTACCGCGTCGGTATCGGCCCCACCCGCTGCCACGTTCGTCACGCGTCGTTCCTTGCCCGAGGCACCCACCGACACCTCGCCGTTGGTCGTCGACGCGGCGCCCGACAGCGTGCCGCTGCCCGGGTTGTAGCCCGCAGCAGCCAAGTTTGCCGTCGTCGTCGATTTCGAGCCCAGCGCCACCGAGTTGGTCGCCGTAGCGTTTGCGCTTTCACCGATCGCCACCGAGTTGCTGCTCGACGCAGACGCAGAATAGCCCAGCGCCGTCGACGAGGTCCCTGTCGCTGATGAGTAACCTCCAAGCGCCGTCGCGCCCTTCTCCGTCGCGAGTGCGCCACTGCCTAGCGCCGTGGAGTAGACGCCGGTTGCTGTTGAAGCGTCGCCAAGGGCCACACTACCTTTATCGGCGTAAGCATTAGTACCGACAGCAGTGTTGCATCTATAGGTATTGGCCAGCGGTGACGAGGCCCCCCCTAGCTCACAGCCTCGTGCTAAAGCCCCATCGCCGACGGCTGTACCAAAACCCGACAAGTCCTCAGCTCCCCTGCCCGCAACGTAGGCGGAGGCGCTTCCGGCCAAAGCCATCCCGCCGACTGCAACGCCAAACGCGAGCACGGTGCGCATCACGCGCCGCGACGACGACTTCTGGCGCTCCTTGGCGAGTTCCGAGACAACGTCCCACGTCCCCGTGGACGCATTCCATACAACACGATAGCTCTTGTTCATGATAGTGACTAGAATCCAGATAAAAGTAACAGGTACCGAGTGAACTTTGCTTGCTGTGATGACTGCGGGTTTGCAGTCCACTGGGGATACCTGAACTTTAAATTTCGCCACCCGTTACGGATTTCGGACGGATCCTTGTTTTCGACTCCACTTCATCGGACTGGAACTAGAATGTGAAATCTGATGTTTTGCCGGCAGGGCGATTTATATGAACCCCTCCGTTTGCGACAGACTTTCGTGTGTTTTGACTTGGCAGGATGGGTGCGGCTTTATATTCGACCTTGTTGCAGCCTGATGCGCTGAGGGTCCCGATGAAATCCGCGAACTCACACCTCATTTGCATCGCGAGCTCGAAGCTCGGATCGCCCAAGAAACGTGGCCCGATTGACCGCTTTGTTGATGATTTTTTCGGTCACCGGCTCGACCCAATGCAGTTGCATCGCGGACTTCGCGATATCCTCACCGACTGTCGTGTAGTTCATGGGGATCCTCAGGTTTGCCTTCGGAAATCGCCATGATCTCCCCCTTGGGCACTCTGGTGCCGTCGGCCCGCGAGGATCCACCTTCACGCTGGTCCCTGCTTCTCACGGGGGGAGGCGTTCATATCATTTGCATGAAGTGGCGTTAACGATCAGCGACTTACGAATTGGCCTCTAAACAAGCGGGTTTCGCGGGGCTACTTTCATCCTTTACGTCGCCAAAGAGATGGAAGATGAAGATATCCTGAGCATGGAAGAAGCGTTTTACGATCTTCGTGATCCACGTAGCCGGAGGCCGGCCTACGATCTGCAGGAAATGCTGGTGGTGGCGCTGTGCGCGATCCTGTGCGGCGCGGACAACTGGGTCCAACTGTGGGGCGAAGAAAAACAGGACTGGCTGCGTCGCCATATCGCCTGGCACACGCGCGAAGGCCCGACACACTTCGGCTGTCTGCCCCATTGTCCCGAGCGTGGTTTTATCTGGAGGGAAGCAGGGTGCCTGCCATCGGCTACGCGGCATGTCTGAGGTTCGAACTCCGCATAATGTTTGATCGCGCTCACAAGGACTGCAAGAACGCGAGCAGGTCGGCCTTGGGCTTCCATGGCTTTGTGATCGCCGGGTCAATGCCGGCCTTCTTCCAGAACACCTGCATGGCATCGCGCTTCATCTGCAGGTTCATCGTGATGTACCGACCTGTCGTTGCAAAGCTGGTATGGCCAAGGTAGTCGCGAATCACTGTGACGTCGGTTCCAGATTGCAGCAACGCGAAAGCGCAACTGTGTGGGCAGCAACAGCCTTCACCCGCCCCGTAAGCACGCCGATGCAACGCAAAGACGGGCGCTACGCACCCAGGCCTCTGCGGCCTGGGTGCGCGTGGCGCGTGCGCCGATGCAGGCGCGCCCTGTAGCTTAGGTTGGTTACCCTGTTGAGCCGAGTGTGTGACCACTCCTCGGCCAACAGCTTGAAACTGCCTGGAATTTGCCCATGACTTTTGCGATTACCGCTCGCGGAATGCTTCTTTTGCCTTGAGGACGGGCTTGAGCAGATAGTCGAGAATAGTCTTCTCGCCTGTCCTGACGTCCACCGACGCGATCATGCCGGGGATGATCGGCAGGGATTTGCCTCCCGCATGCAACTCACTGGAATCGGTCAGTACCAGTACACGATAATACGTTGCGTCAGATCGACCAGTCGCGCTCTTTTGTTCATCCTTCAAGGTATCGGGGCTGATATGCATCACCTTGCCTTTGAGACCACCGTATATGCCGTAATCATATGCGGTTATCTTGACCGTCGCGGCTTGATCCGGGTGCAGGAACGCAACGTCCGATGGTTTGATTTTTGCTTCGACGAGCAGTTGATCCTCCAGCGGTACAATCTCCATGATATGTTCGCCTGGCTGAATCACGCCGCCGATCGTGTTGACGCGAACATTCTTGACCGTTCCCCGCACCGGCGCTGTGAGCGTCGTGCGCTCCAGTATGTCGGCACGGCCCACGACGGTTTCCTTGGTCTGCGCAAGCTCCAGCTCAAGCTTCGTCAGTTCAGAGTTCGCATCCGACTGATACCGGTTACGCCGCTCAACGATCTGGGACTTGATTTCATTCGCCTGACGGCGCATACGCAACAACTCGACTTCTGATACCAGCCCTTTTGCCGACAGCGGCGCGGCCATATCAATCTCTTTCGCTGACAGCTGGTAGCTGCGCTCCAGCGCTGACACGCTGTCGGAAAGAGCCTGTTTGCGCGCGTTGTAGGCAAGCGTCTCCTGCTTTAGTACATCGGGGTGCTGCTTTACCTCGTCGGGAAACACCAAGGGCTGTCTGAACGCCTCGGCACGCAATCTCGCGATGGTTGCCTTCAGGCCCACCGCCTTTGAGTTTGCTTCACGATAGCTCGTTGCCGCACGCGTAGGATCAATCTTTGCCAGCACCTGTCCCTTTTCCACGATGTCGCCCTCGTGGACCTCCAGCCCTTCGAGAATTCCTCCCTCCAGACTCTGGATGATCTGCTCGCGGCTCTTGGAAATAATGGTGCCCTCACCATGCGTGATCTCCTCGACACGCGCAAGACCTGCCCATATGGTGCCGCCTGTCAGAACGGCAGCTATCAGATATAAAACGGCCATCGAGCCTGGTGCGCGCTGCGTCAACAGCGACGCCCGGATGTCGTTCATGAAGGCTGCGTCGCCCGCCGACAGCTTCGGCTTGGCTGGCAGCCAACGTTGGATGAGCTTCGTGATCATGCTGTTACCTCTTCGGTGTCAGGAGCCTTGTCAACAGGTCCCGACGTGTTCCTTGTCAAGTCGACAGACTCGCGCTGTACCGAACCGGTCACGTCGCGCGAACGCGTGGATCCATGGCCGGCCGGCTTATTCTGCTTTCCGGAAAGTGTCGCCAGAACTTTGTCCCGGGCGCCGTCCGCAACTATCTTTCCGTCTTCCACAATGACGATCCGCTCAACAAGTGCGAGCAGGGAGGGACGGTGCGTGACGATCACGAGCGACTTGCCCTCTGTCGCGCGGCCCAGATGCTGGAGAAACTCCGCTTCCGTCTGCATATCCATGGCGCTCGTCGGCTCATCGAGCAACAACAGTTCTGGTCGTGCGAGCAGGCTGCGGGCAAGCGAAACCAGCTGCTTCTGACCACCGGACAAACCGCCGCCGCCCTCGCTGATCGGCATGTTGATACCTTGCGGATGCCGGTTTGCAATTTCATCCACGCCAGTGAGCCGAAGCACACGCAGGAATTCATCCGAAGTAGCTTCCGGTCGGCCGATCATCACGTTCTGGCGCAACGTACCACGGAAAAGCCGCGCGTCTTGGCCGACATAGCCAACGGCTGCCCGCCAGTCGGCCGGATCGATCTGCTCCACGTCCAGCCCGTCAGAAAACATTTGCCCACCGGTAGGCAGATACAAACGGGCCATGATCCGCAAAAGCGTTGATTTTCCGCTACCAATGCGTCCGAGAATCGCGACACGTTCACCAGGTTTTACGCTCAAGTTGATCTCCTTCAGCACCTGAGGATTCCCCTGCGGTTCCGAAGAAGGATAGGAAAAGCTGATGTTCTTGAGCGTAAGCTGACCTTTGAGTTGGGGCTTCGGAAGGTACTCCCGGCCCGGATCCCGGTCGACTGGCATCTTCATGAGATCGTTAAGGGAGGCGAACGCCGCCTTCGCCTGCTGGAACCTCAACGCGAGACCCATCACTTGGGATAGCGGCGCAGTGACTCGCCCCGCAAGCATTACGGTACCGATAAGGGCGCCCTGTGTCAGCGAGCCAGCATCGATGAGATACACGCCAGCCACGATCAGTACCACCGTTTGCACCTGCTGCAGGAATCCGACGAGATAGGTCGCCTTGTTTGATATCTGCCGCGATTTCATTGCATTGTCCGCAGCCATGGCACTGAATGTTTCCCACCGCTTCTGCATGTGTCCTTCGCCACCCACGGCTTTCAGTGTTTCAAGTCCGTCCACCGATTCAATGAGCACACCCTGTTTGAGGGAGATCTGGCGCAGGTTTTCTTTCATGACGCGCGCAAGCGGCCATTGGACCAGCACGCTGATACCCACGATCAACGGAATCATCAACAGCGGGATCCAGCCAAGTTCACCGCCGACCGAGAAAATCACGGCGACGAACAGAAGAACAAAAGGCAGGTCAGACACGGCAGACAGCGTGGCCGAGGTCGCGAAATCGCGCACCGACTCGAACTCCCTCAACTGATTGGCAAACGATCCGGAGGAGCCCGGCTTCTTCTCCATGCGCAGAGCCATAGTCTGGCGAAACAGGAGTGCCCCTATGATCGTATCCGCCTTCTTACCTGCGACGTCCAGCAGGTGGCCGCGAACGGATCGTGAAGCTGCCTCGAACAACATTGCGACTACGACGCCGATTGCAAGTGACCACAGCGTCACGTAGGCCTGATTGGGTACAACGCGGTCGTAGACGTTCATGGTAAAGAAAACGCTGGCCAACGCGAGAACATTGATCAGCAGCGTCGCGAGTGCAGCAGTGTAGTAGTAGCGGCGATAGCGCCATAGTGTCTTGAGCAACCAATGTCCCGCGGGCTCGGGTGATTCTTCCCCGGCCTGCTTGTCGACCTTTGCGCGTGGCTTTACCAGGATCGCGTATCCTGAGTAGATTGTCTCCATCGCTTCCTGAGAATACTCGACAGGTTCTTTACCAACATCTGGCGTGATCAGCTGATAGAACAATCGACGTTTGCCGTCTTCGGCACGCTCCATGCGGCGGCCAAGAAGGATTGAGCTCCCGCTATCCTTATGGAGCAGGATCAAGGGCATGACGTGCGCCGGCAGGATTTCGAGCTTGCGCTCGACAAGGCCAACGCTCAGTCCTGCGTTGGATAAGGCGTCGAGCGCCAGCGACGGCGACATCAAGCCGCTTTTCGGCAAGCCTGCGGTGAGCGCCTCCGCGGACTTGCCGTAGCCGTACCGGTCACACATCCACAGTGAACAATCCAGCAGGCTGTCATGATGCGTGGACCGCCAGTCCGGCTGAGGTAGAGGTGTTGGGGAGGTTGCCATAGCTAACGATCCTTTCGTTGGGCACTGATTGGGGTCGCGTACACTCGCAAGCCGCGTACAGGCAGCTTTGCGTGCATGCTGAACATTTGCATCGTGGCATGCCATGAAACGCTATGGCACTTCCGAGGTGATGCGGCAATGAACCCGGTGAAGCAAAGGACCGACATATCGCCCTCCGCAGAGACGCCAGCAACGCCGGAAGCGGCACTCACACGTCAATTCCAAACACCGCTTTCGATTGCACGATGACTAACCGGCAGTATCCCGTATGTCAATCGGATCGAACATCGGACACGTCCCATACTTACTGGAGTTATGGAAGGAGCACAGGGCAATTGCGTGAAGCGCCTTACCGGCCAAGGATCTCGGCGCGATAACGGTCGCTGATGCAGGCACCGAGACGGCGGTTTTTTCACTCCGATCTTGGTCTATGTGTCGCGTTTGAGCAGATGCAGCACGATGCGACGCAGGATCCCAAAGCTCCGTAGAGCGGTATTTACTCGCACACGGCACGGGTCTTCGCCAAAGGCCACGTCGAGCACCCAGTGCAGGTTATTCTCGATGCGCCAGTGGGCGCACACCGTATGGGAAATGTGTGCCGCATCGAGCGGCAGGCTGGAGACGTAGTAACGGCGTTCGGTGACGACGGCGTCGCCGGTCTCGAGCACGGATTAATCATCACAATGAAGCGCAGGCCCGGCCACAAGTCGGGTTCATGCCGCCAGCGCATGAGAATGTCGCTGACAACACACCGGCCCGTCTCGACGCGGCCGTGATCCTTTTTAATCTCACGGTGTTCCCCTGTATTAGTCCGCACGGGCCTGTGGCACTCGCGCCATGGCGTGAAATGCCGTTGTACCCGCGCCAGAATGGGGCCCTGATTGCCCTTGCATGCCAGCACAAAGTCCGCGCCCGCGTGCACGATGCGTTCGGCAATGTCACGCTGACAACCCATCGCATCGATCGTGACGATCGCGCCCTTGAACTGCAGGGCATCGAGCAGTTCCGATATCGCCGTGGTCTCGCTGGATTTTCGCGGTGTGCACCTGCCCCCAGCGCCATGCCCAACCCGGTGCCGTATGCTGCGATCAGGTGAGTGGCGTGCTCGCCACGTTGATGGGAGCCGCGCACGGTCTTGCTGTCGATCGCCACGACCTGGCCGGCCAGTGCCGGGCACAGGCCGCTCATTCAGCGGATGAAGCACGCCTCGAACTGCTTCGGATTGAGCGCGGCGAACACCCGCCCGAAGGTATCGTGAGAAGGAATGCGCCCCTGTACGAGCGGAATATTCTGGCGCGGCCAGTCCACGTTCTCTTCGCCACACAGGATCGCACACAACGCCACCACCAGCCTTTCAGTCAGATCTTAGGCCGGCATGCGACTGCGCGGATCGCGCGGATCACCAAAAGCTTCTTCAATGCTCAGGAGACCTTCTTCTCCCATCTCTTCCGCCTCAAAAAACGAAAGTAATTTCTCGAAACCGGCTTGTCTACAAGCCCCCGCGTATATCATTGATTGTTAACGGTCCTTCGTGCAATCGTCCAGATATGACCGCAGCCCACCGCCTCATATCGGACCAGTCCGAAACAGTTTTACCCCCCCCCAATGCCACGACCTGTGGCAATCAGCGCACCCATGTCCTTTGCACCCAAGGCGCCAAGCGACCATATGCGCTTTAATTGCAGCGCGGGCCCGAAACCGAGTACCCGAGACAGGATGAAATGATGAAACGCACATTGATACTGAAACGAAAATTGCTGATGCGTCGGCGAGCGCATCCCGAAACCACTGGCAACGCGCCGGCCACGATGCCGCTACTACTGCTGACCGGTGACAGGACCCACGACGACGGGATCACGCCGGACGAACGTGTGCAGGCCGTGGCCATGCTGGATCAACTGCTGACAGCAGCGAGCGCCCATGGCTTCAGGCCGACCGACACGTTGCGAACGCTGCTGGCGAATGGCGACCGGTCGGCTCGCACGATCGCACTGGCCCGTGAGGCGATGGACTGCATTCCGATGCATGAAATCGACGCAATGCTGAAGTACACGTATCGACCAGGTCATGCCGACCGCTAACCTGACAGCGAGATGGCAGGATGACGGACGGACTGATTGCAGGCAAGGCGTATCGGAAGCCGTTCCATCGTGACGGAGACCCAGAGTGCAAAGACCTTTTGACAGCCATCACTAGGGAAACAACGCGCTGCGCGATTGCCCCCATTTTCGAAGGAGCCATGAAGTGCGTTCGGGTCGGCCGCGAGGTGAGCTTTTTCGGGATGGACTGTGATCTTGTGTGCGCTACAGTTCACGTACCGTTCGACATTGCTTGGGTGCGTTGCCGAAGACACGCGCCTGTGAAGCGCCCGGGGAATCCCGGGGACTGTTTTGTTTGAATCATGCCACGATGGCAGACCCCGAGTTCTGCATACTAAGCGGCTTCCGCCTCGGCAGGTGAAACGTTGCCGAGCGGCGCGAGCAGTCGCCGATGATGATTGAACCAGTCGACCCGTTCGAGTGTGGCCATCTCAACGGTCCGCAGATTGCGCCACGGCCCAAACCAATGGATCACTTCTGCCTTGTACCGGCCGTTGATCGTTTCAGCCAGCGCATTGTCGCAGGAATCACCCACGCTGCTCACTGAGGGCTCGATACCTGCTTTGGCCGGCCGATCGGTGTAGCGGATCGAAACGTACTGCACGCCGCGATCGCTGTGATGAATCATCCCGTCCTTCTGCGCAGGCTGCCGTTCGTACAGGGCCTGCTCCGGCGCATCCAGCACGAAGTCCGTATGCGCCGACGCCGACACATGCCAGCCAACGATGCGCAGGGCAAACACGTTGATGATGAACGCGATATAGACGGATCCCTGCCAGCTCGATACATAGCTAAAATCTGACACCCACAACGCATTGGGCCGTTCGGCCTTGCACTGCCGCTGCACGCGGTCCAGCAGGCAAGATCTCGAGCCGTCGCTAAGGGCCGTCCTGATGAATCATCCGCGCCGCACACCCCGCAGGACCAGCTTCTTAATCAACCGCTCTACCGTGCAGCGGGCCATCTGGATGCCTTCGCGTGCGAGTCGCAGCCAGACCTTGCGGACCCTCTAGACCTGGAAGTTCTCCTCCCACACGCGCCGGATTTCTCCGCACAGCATCGCGTCACGCTGGGCCCGCGCAGGCAGACGTGTCGGATCGCCCGCCGGGCCACATGCCGGTAATACGTCGACGGGGCGATCGGCGGCACCCTGCGGATCCGCTCGCCCCCATGGCCCTGCCGGTGATCATTGATGAACGTGATCATCACTTCGGTCGGCGGTCAAGCTCCGCCTGTACGAAATACGCCGATGCCTTGCGCAGGATCTCATTGACCTGACACAACTCGCGAACCTCCCGCTCCAGCGCTTTCAGCCGCTCCTGATCCGGAGTATTACCATCAGCCCGCAAGCCACGATTGCGTTCGTCCTGACCAACCGAGCTGCGCAGCGTTTCGCCGGAGCAGCACATCTTGGTGGCTATCGACGCAATCGCCATCCACTGCGACTCATGCTCGCCACCGTGCTCGTGAACCATCCGAACCGTCCGTTCACGGACTTCCGGCCACTACGTCGGCGACTTCTTCTTGACGTTTTCCATGGCCCCCTTCTCTCAAGAGTTGGAGTCTCCGGAAAACCCGGGGCGCTTCAGTTGTCGAATCCTGAGCGGAGGGGTAATACAACCCTCCGGCGCCTCGCCGAGAATTTCGATACAGTCGGCGTGTATCAGAAACCCCGAAGCCGTTCATAGGTCTGCGTGCCGCTTATTGGCGTCAGCGCCATGGAGTGCGGCCGGTGAAGCAAGGAATAGCGTGGACGGCCAATACGGTAAAGACCGCGCGGAATCGCGCCAAAGTCGCGCTGCTGCTCCGCTTGCGGATTGTTCTTTCCCTCGCCGCCGCCGCGCAACCGGTGGCCTCCACCACGCCGTTGTGCATCAGTTCGCCCCAGCCCTGACTGCATGTCTACGGCGTGCCTTGCTCCGGCGGTGGGCTGACGTGGCTATCAGGGGACGGATCATCATCGTCACCGTCACCAGCGTTCTCATGAGGCCCCTTCAGAACATCCGAAGCCGACAGGCATGGACAGCGCGGCAAGCGAACTACAACTCGTATAGTCGCTGTTCAGGACCTGCAAGTAGCGGCCACCGACCGACCGCGCAGGCCATTCGGCAGCGTTGATGAAGCGCGGGCCTGGACTCAGCCTACCCTTATCATCGCTGGAGATCGGCAGGTCCGCGAGTCAGGGCCCCGATAGTCGTTATCAGCCCCGTTTCATGGGCAAGACGAAAGAGATCCGCATCGCGCTCAACACCAAGCTTGCGCATCGCCGCCACTTTTTGCGTGCTGATGGTTTGTTTGGAACGGCGCAATTGGGCAGCGATTTCATTTACCGACATGCCCGACAAATAGAAACGTAGGACCTCCGTTTCCGTGTTGGTTAAATCGGACACACGCTCCCAGTACTGAAGAGCTCCACCGGACGGATTGCAAGTGCGCAGGTTCGGCGACAGATACTTTGCACCTGCATAAACCGCGTGGATCGCGGCAATCAGATGCCCGACATCGTCGGTCTTGCTCAATACCGAACACATTCCCGCCTTCATCATCTTCGCGGCCATCGCAACATTGTCGATCGTTGTAAAAATGATGATTTTCAACTCAGGAAATCGACGTCGAAGAAATGACAGCATAGCCATTCCATCCCCATACTGACCACCTGGCATGACGTAATCACTCACCAGAATGTCGCACGGAGCCCGTGACAGCAGATCCACAAGCTCCGAAGAATTGCGCGCGGCGCCAACCAGGTTGATCGTGCGGATGCCAGATAGCTCATGCTGGATGCCAAGGACCACCGCTGGGTGATCATCGGCAATCGCGATATTAATTTTCAAGGACGTCATTCTGACTACTCCGGGTGCGTGCGGCTGTTCGTTGTGAGCAATCAAAATACCAAGGGCACAGGCTCCCGGACGTAGTATTTGTCCTGTTTTTTAACGCGAATTGGGTGACATGTCTGATTTGCCGTCTACGAATCAATTCGCCCTAGGCAATCACACGAATGGCCGTTAACAATGGCTTACACAAGGATTTGTGACCTTGGTCGGTCCAACGGCTTACTTTCGACTTTTACGTGGCGAAAGTGATGGAAGAAGAAGTTGTCCTGAGCATCGAAGAAGCGTTTGGAGATTGGCGCGATGCACGTGGCCGCACACCGGGGTGCGATTTGACGGGAATCCTGCCGATGGCCTAGTTTGCAATCCTGTCCGGCGCGGACAACTGGGTGGCCATCCAACTATGGGGCGAGGCACGCCTTCGAGCACACTGAGCGGGTCCCGCTTGCCTATACGGACTGTCTGAGCGAACATCGGGAAGTCGATATAGGACACGGCCGCATCGAGACGCTGACGTGTGGTGAGCGACATCCTCGCGTGTTGGCAGGGCGAACCCGACCGGTGGCCGGCCCTGCGTTCGATCGTGATGGCCGAGTCCACGCGCGAGACCGGCGACACCGGGCGCCCCCTCGTACAACGAAGCACCAGTTCTGAAGATTGAAGGCGGTCGGCGACAACATGGCCAGCTGGAGAAGCCTGCGTACTTCGGCATACTTCATCCAGTGGCAGGCATCGAAATGCTTCACCGATCGTCTTTCGTGAATGGTTTCAATGACATGCACTGTCATTCGCCCTGATGGGCTAGATCGATCGTACTGGTACCGCCTACCGGTCCGGCTGAGGCGTCATGCGCAGGTACGGGCGCAGCGCCCGGTAGCCCTTCGGGAATTTCTGCCTGATTGCTTCTTCATCTATTAGCGACGGCACGATCATCACATCGTCGCCGTGCTTCCAGTTGGCCGGCGTCGCTACCTGGTAGTTGTCGGTGAGCTGCAGCGAATCGATCACGCGCAGCACCTCGTCGAAGTTGCGGCCGGTGCTGGCCGGGTAGGTAATCATGAGGCGCACCTTCTTCTTCGGGTCGATGACAAAGAGCGACCTGACCGTGAACGTCTCACTTGCGCTCGGGTGAATCATGTCGTAAAGCTGCGAGACCTTGCGGTCAGCATCAGCGACGATCGGGAAGTCGATATTCGCTGACTGCGTCTCGTTGATGTCCCTGATCCATTCCCTGTGCGACTGGACGCTGTCGACCGACAGCGCGATCGTCTTCACGTTGCGCGTCCCGAATTGGCTGGCGAGCTTCGCCGTCAAACCGAGCTCCGTCGTGCAGACGGGCGTGAAATCCGCCGGATGCGAGAACAGGACGCCCCAGCTATCGCCCAACCAATCGTGAAACCTGATGCGGCCAATGCTGGAATGCTGTTCGAAGTCAGGTGCAATATCGCCAAGATGCAGACTCATGGTGTACCTCCATCAATGCAGGTTTAAATGAACTACTGGCTATTTCTGGTGCTCTATCTCATACAAGAATTTCGTGCGTGCATGTTGCGAATGAACCCCCTCGCGCAGCACTGGATATCGGCACGTTTGTCGCCGCACCGGTTCTCCCGCGTCAGCAATTCCATCTGCCCGAATCCAACCAGGCCACTTCTCAGGCGTCGGGGCGGCGAGCCCGGCTCTGCCTGAACTTGACGCGATCTGCATATTGCCGGTCGAGCAAGCCCCAACAGCCAATCAATGCCGCCAGCCCGATAAACCATCCCGTCCATGATTGTGCTGTGTCCAGCGCTGACGAGCATGCGGCGCCAATCGCGATCGCAGCGGCAAGCCCGAACACATACAGCTTGAGCGGTGCGCCACGGCGCAGTTCTGCCCGGCAACCATGGCAATATCTGGTCGCACTTGGCAATGGCGTATCGCAATGGATGCATTTGAGCTGGGGCCGGTTCATCGGAGGTCCGTTACACGAGTTGAAAGACACCGACCTGCTGGCGGTACTGCTGATGCCAGCGATCGGTCCATCGGCCGCTGCGCCGACATAGGCTATTTCTGGTGTCCGATGGCATGCAGGAATTCAGCGCGCGCCTGCCCGTCGTCGCCAAATGTACCCGCGTAACACTGGGTGACGACGCGTTCGTCACCGCGCCAGTTCTCGCCCATCAGCAGGCACAGTTGTTCGGTCTCAATCAGACAGGCGGCGCCGCGAGCCCGCCCATGCGTGATGAGCGCATTCGCGATCTCGTTCGTGATCCATTCCTGGTAGGTGTAGCGATGACTGATGGCATCGATGATTCGTGCTATGCGGCCAAAGCCGTGCAGGCGTCCGCCCGGAAGATAGGCGACGTGTGCGATGCCACGGAACGGTAGGAGGTGATGCGGGCAAACGCCGTGCACCGCGATGCTGCGAATAATGACCATATCGCGGCGCGCATCTGCAAAGCCGGTGCCAAGTACCTCAGCCGGGTCCGCGTCGTAGCCGTCCAGCAGGCGCTGTTGCCAGAGTTCGCGCACGCGCTGGGGCCGTCCTGTCCATGTGCACCGGATCAACGTTAATGCCGCTGGCCTCAAGCATGCTGGAGACCGCCAGTTCAAATGCGGGGGCATTGAACGCACGCGTGCGTCGGATTCCATATCCGTGCAGATCTGGATGGGACGGGTAAACAGAGTCATGCTGATCTGCAAAAGACATTAGGTTTCCAAAATGCGACGCCCTGTCGAACGAGGGCGAGTTTGCTTCCCGGACGTCCGACGGACAATTGGTCCACTTCGCAACGAAGCCCAGTTTCATCCGTTGTCCGCGTCAAGAACCGATGCGGAGACCATCACGCCAATCATCGCGCCCGCCAGCGGTCCCGCCGATTGAACCATCACCTGTTGCCAAGCCAGCCCCGATCGCAGCACCCAGGAAGATGCGCAAAAGAGTAGTAGACAGCATGCAGAGCAGAGCTGTTATCCTGTTTTTTTCACGTTCGATACTCGACTCGAACGTTCGGAAACACCGGCCTCTTTTCTGTATGGCCTCCCCTTCCCCGCCGTCGATCATGTGCTAAACATCAGAGAGCAGAACCTGCAAAAAGGGACAACAAACGACCCAGCAGAGAGACTGTTTCGACGCGGGTGAGCACACCCGGGCCATTGCACATGCAAAATCCCATAAATCCCCATGATACTTTTAATGCGCAGAGGATCGCGTCGCATGACGAACGGCACAAGTGTGATGCTGATCAGCGCCAGCCTGAAGGCGAAGAACTGGAGAGCACGCCAAAAGTCCGTGATGAAACGTCGGAGTGTGTGATACGCGAAAACCATGTTGATTCACGCATGATAAGGATATGCACGGATGAATTCCATGAGACAGGTCCTAAAACTCTGCTTCCGTTTCGCGGAACGTTGTCCAAAGGCACGGAAGCCCGGAAGAGCGATTTCCGATGCATTTCCATCGGATGATGGAGCCTCGTTGAACGGGGCGAGTTCGGAGTTGAGAGGCGATGAACGGCTGGCTGACGGGGGGCGCGCGCTCATCGACTTGAACGAAACAAGAATCCGCGCCGTTGAACAGGTGCGCGCGATACTCGACAGCACCGAGACGCGGAAATTTGTTCCCGCTACGGACGCGCACGCGCGCTGCGCATGGATCGCATCGGTGCTGGACCGGCGGCATTATCGCCAGATGAAGCGCGCTAACTGGTGGTTGGTATTGTGCTATCTGCGCCGTTTCAGTGGCTTCAGCCGCGCACATGTCAACCGGCTTGTGCGGCGCTGACTCGGCAGCAACTGGTTCGCCCCCAAGGACGCGCCCTCGAACGCCGTTGCGCGGCGATACACGGAGGCTCACCTGGGTCCGCTGGCGCAAGTCGAGCGGGAGTATGGCCGGCTCTCGGCACCGGCCGCGGTGGAAGTGCTTCGGCGCATGTATCAGGTGTACAGCGACGAACGCTTTGTAACCTCCGGCACCTGTCGCCGTCGCACCTCTACAACCTCCGCCGCGCGCCCGCACGGGAGAACCGTCCTGGCCGCATTCCCATCGATAGCGTCCATCAGGGCAACCTTCACGGCCGCCGAGGCATGTCAACTCTGGCATCCGCACTTCGGCAACGGTTCACCGTTCGTATCTCGCTGATGTAGAACACGAAGTGCTACTCGGAAATGAGGTCCGGGTTGTTCCGCGCGTCGCACGTGCACAGGAACACAGACACGTCGAGATCGAATCCGAATCCGTGTCCGTCGCTTTCGCATCTCAACCGAAGCAGATGCGAAATTTCTGCGTGCCGGGCGCCACTTCCGACAGGCCAACGTGAGCGCCCTTCGACAAGATGATGATCTGAACATCTCCTGCTGGAACCCGCCGATCCGATGGGGTGGCATAGCCGGGGTTTGCATCACAGCCCTCTTCTTCCATGAGCATAGTCTGCCCAGGCCACTTACAGAGCGGCAATCGATTTCCTCCGCATCTCGTTGCTAGAGCGTATGGCGGGGAGCCAAGGGCAGGCGAAGCCTGGCGTGCCGAATCCTCGAAACTGGGAAGATGCAATATGCTGGCGAATGTTGGTGAGCGCGCGGTGTCGCGCTTACCAACATACATGCACATTCCATGTTGCCTGGTAATTGCCGCAATCGAATCTACGTCCCTGCACGAAGCCGGCCGTGACGCTCGCGAGATGATCCAATGTCGCCGGGTAGCGAGGCTCGGTCGCCCGCGCCTAGCTACCTAAGAACTGTACGTGCAAGTTTCCCTGCATACAGATCAAGCCTCTGCCAGGACATCTTTCGACACCCGCTTTCACAACTGATTTCCGGCGTACTTTTGGATTCCATGACAACCGCGATGGTGGAGTTGAACTGTTGCCCGCTGCAATCGACCCACCGTCGGTTCTTTTCACAATGAAGCGGGTGACCCAAGGGGTACCTGTTGCGATCGGTTCCTGACAGGTCAGACACAGGCGATCCTGCCTCAGCCAGACCCGGTAGCGCCTCGCGCGGCCCCGTGGCAGGTTCATCATCCTCTTGCCCCATCGGGGCTCGAAGTATGGGTCCCACTGTGGGTCGTTCGGATTGGGTCCGGCCTTGATCTTGACATGCCGCTTTATCGGCGTGTCCGCCGCTTTCAGCAGGACAAGTTCCTTCTTCCTCCCATCCTCTTGTTTGTCGGTTGTGGCAAATACCCAGTTGCGGGTGCCTTGGGTTTTGAAGTATATATCTCTGACCCAGCGGGCTCCTTTCTCTGGATGCCATCGAACCGCCCATTGCCACAGCATTGACCAGACATACGTATCAACCCGAGTAAAGGTTTCCTTGGCGACCGCATGGCGGTGATAGTTTGCCCAGCCCCGCAGAATCGGGGGAGCAGGCGTATCAAGCTTATTTGTTTGGCCGTCTCGTTGCCTTTGATCACGTCTTCCAACCGCAACTGACATCCTCAGGACCGGCGCATGCGTGCCGTTGCACAGTGGCGAAGTGGCGGCCAGGCATTCAAGACCCCGACGGCTCTCCGTCAGTTTGAAGCATCGTTGAGAACAGGCTTCCGATAGGGACGTAGTGGCGACACGCACATCAGACGCTTCTCATTTCCAGTCACCGGTCACCCTCCAGCCATCGGACGAGCATGCCGGCCTGCGCGTACTCCCGGAATACAGCCTGATATCCCTCAAACCGGGTTGTTACCTCACTGACCCGGTTACCATGGTGCTCGTTCTCGGCCGACAGCACGTCCAGCAGCGTGCGCTTGCCTAAGTGGTACCACTGCTCAAAGAAGGCCTTGCGCACAATGTCCGTTTCGGTCGAGAGCTTGGCGTACAGGTCGGCGCGGCTGAGCAGCGCATGCGCATCCTGGTCCGCAGCCTGCACGCCGAAAGCGAGGTCGCGGCGCTGTTGCTCGACTTCCCGACGGCTTGCCTCTGCTCTCGCCAGTGCGGCCTTGCTTGCAGCCTTCGCTGACCCGCCCTGAAAGGCATTCCAGCTCATCGTAAGCATGGTTTGTCCAGATTGCTTGCCGCGCCCGGTATTGGCTGTCACCACCCAGTTCACTGCAGGCAGGGATGAAGCCTTCACCGCCGCGGCACTGAACTCGGCAGCAGTGGCTGCGGCCTGCGCCTGGGCAATCGCCGGGTGCTGCTCTACCTCGTCAAGCAGTCTGGACAGTGTGCCTGGCTGCAGAGACCAGACGCGTGTGCGCGGGATCATGACCGCGTTCTCGCCCACCAGTTTTTGCAACTGTAGTTCGGCATTGCGCACCTGCGTCTGCGCGCCGTCACGTTGGGCCTGTGCCTCCAGCAGCCGTGACTTGGCCTGGGTGAGCTCGCTGCTGCGGCCCCGGTCGACAGCGACGATCTCTCCAAGCATGCTGACGAGCTGTTGCATACGTTCGACAAGCTGCTGACTCAGGTCCATGAGAAGACGCTGCTTGCCAAGCTCCACGAGTGTGGCCGCTACTTCGTATCCTGAAGCCTCGATTTCCGCCCGATACGCCTGCTGCGCGGCTTCAGCGGTTTGCTGCCTGCTGGCAATGGTCTTGTTGATACGGCCCCAGTCGTACACGCTGGTGGTCACATTCAGGCTCACGGCATTACCAGGATTGGCAGAGCCGCCAGCGTTCGCGCCATACTGCAGGCTGCTTGTCTGGGCGCCAATCTGGACCTGTGGCCATCGCTCTCCTTTAGCTTGGTCTACGTCCGCGATCGTGGCCTGATAGCTGGCCTGAGCCTGCTGGATTCGCGGGCTGCGATCGGCTGCAGCACTGACTGCCTCAAAAAAGATCCTGCGCAGTTCTGCCTCCGACAGAGTCGGCCCCGCACCGAAAGTATCCGGTTGCGATTCAAGCCATCGGGCAGCGGGGCCGGCAGCGCTGCCGGAAGCATCTACCTTGCCGCTTGAGGAAACGGTAGTCGTCACGGACCGATCTCCAGTCCTTCCTGCCACTTCGGCAACGGTTTTCTGCGGAATGCTGTCTGCATTCGCGGCTATCGCCAGGGGCGCAGTCAGCGTCAACAGCGACGCTGCGAGCCACGCGATCGCTCTTTTGCGCGATGGGGGTGGAGTAGGACGCGAAACAGTAAAGCAGTGTGCGGGAGCAGTCATGGCGTTGATCCTGTTGTCGGGGGGTGTTTGCGCCGCGCAATCGCCTGGCCGCGTGTTATTCCCTGCTGGACACGGGTGGTGGACGAGAGGTGCGATGTCGGTCTTGCCTGACATGGATCAGAAACTGACACGCTTCCTGGTGAACCTCTGCTGCACGACAACATGAAGGAGTATCAAATATCCGACGTACGCCGAATATCGGACGGCGACAGAGATCACCCCGACCCGACTGGGACTGGTCCGATAATGGGCGAAGCACTGATCAGGAGTGTCCGCTGACGCGCCAATTGCTCACTAAAGCAACGGCAATGATTGCCGCCAGGACATTAAACGATCTGTCATGCTCAAAGGCAGGGGCGGCCTCGCGCACCGTCATCCGGCCTGATGGAAACATACAATGCACGCGCGGACGCTGGACAGAGGACCCGTGGTGCTCGCTAGGCCGAGGTTGTCCAATCCAAAAACAAGCTTCGCCCTGAGGCGATCCCAATCGGTAACGGCTGCGTATGTGTGCACACTATCCTTTGATGATGGCAAAGGACAGGCGATGTTTTCTTGTGCACTGCAGAATTAGCTGCTTATCTTACGCACCAGCGACATGGAACTAGCCGTATTGGCGTGACCGCGCTGTACGGCAATGCAAGAAAACGAAGCGCGTCCCTGTCTCCTACGCGAGAGCCCGCACCAAACAAAAATTGAGGGCGCGATCTGGGATATGACGGCAGGATAAGCTGATTCTGTCCTCCCTAAAACCCTTGAGGAGAGCCGCATCGCTAGGCGGTTCCGCTTCCCAAGACAACTGCGCCCTGGAATCAATGCATTACGAAACGAAGACCCTCTCGCTTCGATTTCGCTCTGGGCAGACGATGGCTGATGAACTACGCATGCCGCTTGTTGCCGATGCCGGGTGAACGATAAGAGCTATCACGACTATCGCCGTGATCACCAGTTCGTTTCCGGTCCTCAGCAGCCGGCGATAGCTGCTCAGATGACGCGATGCGCGAGCGGATTGGACTAGCTGCATGGCAAGCACGCGGAAGTGTCAACAAATGGAAAAATCAGCAGTGCGCTGCATCAGGCGAACACGGCGGAGTATCCGCAATAAATCAGCTTCCCAGATGTCAACATCAAAAAATCAGACACGACGCCACTCAAACATACATAATTAGGACAGGTCAGCCGTTCGGGCGGCTGTGGCAAGCATCCCGTTCCGAATACCACGGTACGTCAGACGGCGTGCGCTGCAGCCGTCTGGTCAAGAAAGGCAGCGGACTCAAGTCCTCCGTTTTGAGGAATTTTGGCGATGAAAATCCGATTAGCGCTAGCCGATGACCATCCCGCGTTGCTTGCCGGGATCAAGCACGAACTCGACAGATTCCCGACGCTTGACGTAATCGGGACAGCTCGAAATTCGTCCGAGATTATAGAGTTGTTGTCGCGTGGGACTTGCGACGTTCTAGTCACCGACTACGCAATGCCAGGCGGTGACTACGGCGATGGCATGGCGCTGCTCGCATTCCTGAGACGACGTTATCCGGATTTGAAGATCATCGTCTTCACAACTATTGACAATCCGGCCATGTCCCTTCAGATATCAAAGCTCGGTATTCAGTCAGTACTTAACAAGGTCGACGAAGTCGGAGATTTGATTACAGCCATTCACGCCGCTTATGCAGGTGCGACATACATCCCTTCTCGCGTACGCGCACAAACACCCGTGTCGGCTGGCGGCCCGTCTGGGGAATTGACCAGCCGTGAAGCCGAAGTAGTTCGGCTTTATGTTTCCGGCATGTCAATTAACGCGATAGCGACGCAGTTACACCGCAGCAAGCAGACTATCAGTACGCAAAAGGTCAATGCTATGCGCAAGCTCGGTATTGAGCGCGATGCGGAGTTGTTTCGCTACGCCTTTGAGAGTGGGCTTGTGGTAGGGGGGGTGTCAACGCCCACTGAAACCTGACCCACCCGGGTCCAGCATTACGCGGTAACTTTAGCTCTTTGCCATGTGCCTGTTTATCCCGGGCGGTTAATTGAGGCGAAGCACCGAACCGGGCTCAGTGAACGAAAGTTTCAGGTTGAGAAACAAGTGCAAGCATGCTGGTGAAGGCTTCGAACGGCAAGTGGAATTCGTGCGTGGCACGAGGTTTGGGCACTGTGCGAGAGCGCGCGGTAACGCCGGATCCCTCTAGCGTAGACGCGACTAAACCACAGATAGAGGTCTGAGATAAAGAACTGCATAGAAGCCGCTTTCGCTCGTTGTAATTCGCGGTCTTGATCGCAGATTCATGGATCTTCACCATACCGGCTGTCTAGCACTCATCAGGTTGTGGCTCCCAGAAGGGCACGCCTCTCGCGATTGATGCCCCCAATTGTCAGGGCCGCTCTTTATTCGGGCCCCTGGATCACCAAGTGACGCGGGAGGCCTCCGTTTCGGTGGGGACAACTTCAGCGAGCGACTTCGTGTCGCAAGGTAGCAAATTACATGAGGCAAAAATCCTGACCTCGTAACAAATAACCTGAGTCAATGCGCCGGTGGCAGTTCTCGTTGGCGCCAGGCATGTGGTGCCTGGCAAAGGGCTGACAGATGCACTAGACTACGCGTTGGGGATAACGAAGGAGTGGTAGTTCAGTTGGTTAGAATACCGGCCTGTCACGCCGGGGGTCGCGGGTTCGAGTCCCGTCCACTCCGCCAGTAGCCGCTGAAGGCGAAACCCCGGGGCACATCGAAGTTCATCGCGTTTCCATTTGAGGCGAGGTCGCGGACCTGTGGGCAGCGCAGTGTCATGAAACGCAGGTATGAGAGTCCATCGGCCTCAACCTGCCCGTGAATGGCTGGCGGCATTGCCATTGTGCCTGCGGCTGTCCTGCCCCGATCCAGCATGACGTCTATCACCTGTTTTGTCAGCAGTCGGCTTTTGACTCCCAACAGTGCGTGCGGTTCAGCCAGTCGGCGCTATCAGACCATTGGCGGCGAAAAGCTGCTGAACATTGCTTCACACGCCGATCCGGTCAATCCCTCAGCGTGGCCGGACAATGCCGTTACAATCAGTTCCGATAGCTAATGTCACTCGCGCTCGCGGCCTTCGCAACAGCGAGTGATCGGTCATCCCGGCCACCGTGTTCACTTTAAGGCAGTACGGGTTGCCCTCACCGTCCAGTATAAAGTCGGCACCGACCCAATCGGTGCAGCCGAGCACTCGAACGCGTGGCGCGCGAGCACCTTCAGGCGAGCGTCCTCTTGAGGTGCCAATCCGCACGAATTCAGGTATTGCGTCATGTCGAGAATGCAATTCGCGTCGTAGTAGTAGAACTCGCTTGCCGGAATAATGCCGATGAACGACGGATCAAGATCGCTCGCAATATACGTGGTCTATTCGCCTCCGACTTCGATGCGTTTCTCCACCAGCACGATCGTGTTGAACTTTGCCGCTTCCGCAATCGCTGTGGGGAGCGCCTCGGCTGCTTTCAACTTGATTACCACGACGCCCGAGCCATCGCTATCCGGCTTCACGAAAGCGAGGCCATCGCATGAATAAGGTCCCGCAAAGTTGCCGTTAAACGCAAAATATTGAGGATGATCATGCGCGCAGGCTGCAATCTCTTCCTCACCAGACACAGGATCAGCAACTTGGACAGGTGGTCCGCGCGCATTCCGGTCCCGTGATGCACGAGCCCCCTATCCTGCGTACCATCATGAAAAACGGCGCTCGCGCCGTCCGGTAATTTCAAGTGCCTGGCAGGTATACTTTTCACAGCGGTGAAGAACAATTCGGCCTACTTCCCGGCGCGCTCCTTCATCCAGGCGACGATCTGATGTATGCCCGTACTGTTCGAGCCCTTGAGCAGCACCACATCCCTGTCGACGAGTTCTTCCTGAAGGGCGAGCTTCAATTCCGCCAGGGACTTCGTGTAGCGTCCACGGCGCAAAGCCGGCAACTGTTCCCAGAAACCGGCATAGAGTTCGCCCATGACATAGACGCGGTCGATCTCACAGCGGTTGACCAGCGGTGCCAGACTGGCATGCAGCTGTGGTGCCTGGGGCCCTAGCTCCGCCATCTCGCCCAGAACCGCGACCCGTCTGCGGACATCCCTCATGTCTCGCAAATGCTCCAAAGCAGCCTGCATCGAACCGGGATTGGCATTGTAGGCATGATCGACGACGGTCAGGCGTCGTCCGTCAAACGTCAGTTCAAACTCCTCACCCCGGCCGGACAGCGCAGCAAAGCGTGCGATCCGTTCGAGCGCGGGCTCCAGCGGATAATTGAGCGCCGAGACGGCGGCCAGGACGGCCAGGCTGTTCAGCGCCATGTGCAAGCCTGTAGTCCCGATCTGGTAAGTGATATCGCGGCCCCTGATACGGACAACAACCTGCTGTTCGGACGGATCATAGTCTACAAGCTGAAAATCGCTGTCGGCGGTGGTGCCATAGTGAAAGACTCTCAGGTCCCGCTCCATGGCTGCCTTATAGACGGTATCCCATTCCAGCATGTCGCGATTCAGCACCGCGACACTTCCCGGCGACATGCCAAGGAAGATCATGCTCTTCGTCCGGGCAATGTCGGTGATCGTGCTGCTCGTGCCGAGATGGGCCGGCTGGATGTTGGTGAAAATGCTGATGTCCGGGTGGGCAATGAACGCACTCTTCCTCATGTTGCCAATTGCCACTTCAAGTATGACATGCGGTGTGTCCCAATTGATTGACGCAAGATTCCAGCTCACGCCTTGGGGGAGGTTTGCGTTGAACGCACTGGCGGCGGTCTGGCCGTAGACTTGGAGGGCATCAGCCAGCATGGCCACGAGCGTGGTCTTGCCAGCGCTTCCCGTCACCGCCAGGATGGTCCCGCTCATCCTCTGGCGGGCATAGGCCCCCATCGCAAGGGTTGCGTCACCCGTGTCTGCGACGTGGAGGACTGGCAGATCGTCGGGTTGACCCTGGAGATCGAGACGGCTGGTTATTACCCCCGCCGGCCGCGGCTGCATTTTATTTATGACATGGACAGGAACCCCCGTATCACCCTTTTCACCCTGGGCGACGACCATGTTCCCAACCTGCATGGCAGGTGCGTAGATGCACAGGCCGCTCGCCGTCCAACCCGGCGACGGCGGCATGATCCAGGTGCCCTGTGTGGCCTCCTGGATCCGGGAGGCATTCCATCCCGGTGCGGTCGTTCCGGATACTGGAGCCCGCTCCGATTCCAGATAGTTCAGATAGGCAACGAAGCCGGACAGATAGTGCTCGACGTCGTCAATACGGATCCGGAAGGCGTGGTGGCGGATGAAGAAGCTGCCGGTGATCCTGGCCGGATTGGCAAAATACATCGCGAGTTCCGGCCAGAAATGGCCGTCCAGCAGGCGCTGTGCCCGCGTGTGTAGGGCATGAAAGAATCTGTCAAGATCGAGCCCGTCAAGCAGGTGCCCCAACTCGGGCTGCTGCAGGCGGCTGATCATCTGCTCGGCAGCCGTCATCAGTTCAAGCAGAGTCGGAAACGTCGTGATCCTCTCGATGACGAAGTCGAGATAGCTGGCGAAATTCCGGATCCCGAATCTGTAATACGCTTCCAGGGGCTTGTGACGGGTCAGTTCGTTCACGCAATAGCTGAGCCAGTGGTCATGCGCTTTCCAGTGTTTCGCCTTGATGAAGTGGCCAAACGCCTTCTCGACCGCTGCGAGCCACCTCGCATCGCCAGTCAGGCCGTAAAGGCGCATCAGGCCGAAGGCCGCTTCGCCGTCGTAATAGATGATCCGGAACGCCTGCTTCACCGACAGGTCCGGATAGTTCAGCACATGGCTGAAGCGACCGGTGACGGCGTCCTGCATGAAGAGGATGCCTGTCGCGAGCTGTTCAAGCAGCGCCAGGTATTCCCCTGAGCCGGTCAGCTGACTGTATTTGACCAGCGCCAGGAGGCACACGCCGTTTCCACCCAGCTTGATTTCGGCCTGCCCGTCAACGAGAAACGCGGCCCGAGCCCCAGACGGCAATTCCACCGGCCTGATGAGATCGTTGACGAGATAATGCAGGGCCCCGTCGATTGCTGTCTTGAGGTCATTGTCCCGCGTCACTTCCCAAGCTTCGAGCATCGCATAGAGTGAGCTTGCATGGCGCAGGCTGTTGTAGGTGCCGATGGCGCGATCGAAGCAGGGATGCCAGCCATAGTGAAAGCGGCCGCCTGGCTGCACCTGGCCGGCCAGATAGCGGCTGCCGGATGCGACGAGCGCCCTCACATCTCCGGGCTGGAGACGTCCGATGATGCGGTGGCCGGCATTCAGGCCAGTGCCGTGCAGAAGGTGTACTTCCTCCGGCTGCAGGCTCGCGAACGCCCCGTGGGCCGAGAACACATACACCTCCCGCCCGTCTGCGAAATCCACCTTGGCAAGCTTGTGCCGGATGGCGGCATACCGTGTGAAGTTCTTCGTGTTCACAATGGCATGCGGTTCTGCCGTGCCTCCATAAAGCATGGCATTGGCATTCAGTTCGGTCTCCAGGAAGGCGTGCCTGAACTCGCTATCCAGCGCCACGCCGCAGCGGAAATAGTTGCGTTTGGTCTGTTTGAGGCGGTCTTGCAGCGCCTCCCAGGTCATGGCTTCAACGCTCTCAACCCAGTCCACCCGCAGCCACTGGACCGCCATTCCGGTTGCGCCGGCAAACTCCTGCGCCTGCTGCATGCCGGTGTCCCAGGCTTCGGCGAATGTCGGTGCCGAAGCGCTCATCACTTCTGCCCGCCGCCGCCCGTCGCTCAACGAAAAGAACAGGACAAAGGACGGCCAGGGTGCAGCCAGAGGCTTAACCTGCAGCTCAACGACGGGACGCAATCGCGCAAGCAGTACGGCGAGGTCCGCGGGATTTGGATGCGTGTGCTCAGACAGGGTGGACAACATGGTTTTACTCTTGGGTAGGTGTCAAGCGACACTCCTGCGGCCGGATCTCGGCTGCCCGGCCATGCCGCACGAAATCGCGGATATAAGGCCAGCCACGCCTTTGCCGGTGGGCGCCTATGGGTTGCATGGTTGCCGAGGATCAGATGAAGCTCCTTGCTCCAGGCGTCGCGATCGCCCTTGCGCAGGAAGCGCAGCCACCGCTGGTGACGATGCTTCGCCTGGCACCGGCCAATGACCGTCCCATCACGCGTGCTCAGCGCGGCAAGCAGCGGCGTTCACCATGGCGCCTGTCGTCGTGGCGCGTCTGCGACCACCGTCCCCGCTTCGCTAGCAAGCCCGGCTGGGTCCTGTCAGGTGCCTGGATTTGCGACTTCCCGTCGCAACAGACGACCAGCGCGAACTCCCGGGAATCGTGATAAACAGTCCGACGATGTTCTCCTTGCGGCGCAATCAGTCACTCCCGCAACTGCCATCACCCGCTAACCAGCTGGATCCATTTAAAATTGACCGGACACGATTGATTCATCCAGTATATACATCACAACTGTCGGCCTAGGGTTGGTGTTCAAGACCCGCGCCGGTTCTGATGATCCCCTCACGAACAGACTTTCTGTCTCAATCAACAGTGGCAGGTTTGCCGGATTCAACAGCCGTGCTGCCGCGCATTCCCGCCAGATCTCGAGCATCTCCTGCTGGCGCAGGGCCGAAGCCAGCAGATACTACTAAGCTTCGGAGTGAATTGTTGCCCGTGCACGCCATGCCGTTGCGCAAAACCAAGCAAGATTTGGAAGGCATCCTGATTCGATGCCACATTTCATGCAGTCGTTTCGTCGATTTTAACGGCGAGGCGCCGTCGACTTCTGCGCCTGCCTTCCGGAAAACGGGATCGTCATCGCGGCGCGATACTCGTCTGCGGCTGGGTCGCCGGGTTCGACTGATGCGCCTTGTGTCCATGCCCGGTGAAGCCGGTCCCCGGAACCTGCGAGCCGGCATCCGGTGCGTACCACCGCCGTCAGGACGCCGCCTGGACGTACCGGCACGCCTGAATGGAGCCTGCACGCGAGAGCGCATGCAACTGGGCCCGGGCACCGGCAAGCTCGCGTTCGGCCTGTGCCCGCGCAACCGGCAGCGGCGTGCCATTCCCGTCTTCGCGCACCCTTAGGAAGTAGGTCTGGCCGCCCTCCAGCGTGACCTCGTGATGCGCCGACCTGCCTTGGTAGCGCGGCGCGTCGTTCACGAAAGCGCCCAGCGAGTGCTCGCCTGCGGCCACGCAGAAGATCGAATAGCCGGCGGACAGCAGCGCCGTATGGAGCTGGCCATCGAGATAGACATTGGCGCCACCTGCCGCCTGCCCCGGCGAGGCCGGGCGATAGTACACCACCTGCGCCTGGCGGGCGTCGACCGCCGCCACCGGGGCGTACACGGGACCGAATGCGTCGTGCGCCACAGTGCCCGCCTGACTGGCCGGCTGCGGCTGCCCTGCAACCTGCGGGTCTGCGGGCTGGGCCATGGCAGGCGTGGCCACCGACATCACGGCCGCGCCAAGCAGGGCGGCCACGAGCATGCTGTATTTCCTGAACATTCTTAAAACTCCATCCCGGACCAATGTCCGGGCAAAAAATTATAGGTTGAGACAACTGGCGGCTCTCCCGCCAGAGGGCTCGGCGTGGCCACACGCGGGGCCGGGCATCGCAGGACGCCCGGCCCCGTCCGCCGCACTCAGTGCACGGTGGCAGTCACTTCATGCTGGACAAGTTCCGCGTTCAGTGACGTGTTCGTGAACACGTGATACGAAACGCCGTCAATCGCCGCATCGGCCTCGGTCACCCACTCACCGGTGCTGTCACCAGCAAGCTGCGCGGAAAGATCGACCTTGTCGCCGGCATCGCCCTCGACCATCGTCTGCGTCTCGGCGTCTTGCAGGAACAGGTCCTGCTCGCCCAGCGACAGCACATCGGCGAGCGTTAGCTCCAGGGTGTCGCCACCCATGCCGGCCAGGTCGGCGAGATCGACAGCCGCCGGGTCCGTCGCGTCCTGCGCTTCAATCAGCGTGGACAGATCCAGGATCTCATCCGAGTCGGTGAATTCGATGACGCTGTCAAACCCTTCGGCGTTCGCACCGGCCTCGCCCTCAGATTCGCTGACTTCGGTGGACATGCGATCCGTGAGTTCGTCGTCCGTCGCCTCCTGGTCCAACACTGAGCTCGGGATTTCACTTGTGTCATCCGAATCGGTGAATTCGATGACGCTGTCAGACCCTTCGGCGTTCGCACTGGCCTCGCCCTCAGATTCGCTGACTTCGGTGGACATGCGGTCCGTGCGTTCATCGTCCGTCGCCTCCTGGTCCAAAACTGAGCTCAGGATTTCACTTGTGTCATCCGTGTTTTCATCAGCGGCGAAGAAAGCAAAGGAACCGTAGTCAGGATAAATGTAAACATGCGCAGTCGCGACCAATTGCGTGCCAACCCCTGCCTTTGTTGCATAAACATGTAGGTCATTCCAGACGCCTTTGTTTAGGTCAATGTCGGATCGAAAATAAACCACCAAGTAATATGCGCCTTTGCTTGAATCCCAAGTCCAGTCGCCTTGAGCGCCCAGCGGAAGATTATACCCAGCCGTATTTTTAATACTCAAAGTGACGCCGACAGGCTTGATTGAGGAATTGTAATAAACCCTAACTCCTTCCATGCCGCCAGTGTGTGCGGACCCATAGTCAGGGACAAAGCCTTCCCCACTATTCCAGTAATTTGCATTACCGAACGCTAAAAAGAAAGTATCCACAGTAATAGAATGCGCGGCCGACCGAGAACTGGTATTGCCCGCCGCATCGGTTGCGTCTACCGTGAAACTGTGCGCTCCCTCCCCTAGCGCCGAGTAGGGCTTGAACGACCAACTACCGCTGGAATTCGCAGTGGTGGTACCCAGCAGCGTCGAGCCATCCCAGATCCTCACGATGCTATTGGCCTGTGCGGTTCCGCTGAGCGTCGGCCTCGAGTCGTCGGTCGTCCCGTTCATGGCGATCCACCCTTGCTCCCCGACAGCATCGTAAATGCCAGTGATCTTTGGTGCGCCCGGCGCAATCGTATCAACCACCACATGGGTGATCGGGCTGGGCAGCGAGGTGTTGCCCGCCGCGTCGGTGACCCTGTAGGAGATGTCGAACGTCGCCTCCACGCCAGCCAGGGCGGCTCGCGGGATTTCGATCGTGACCGCGGTGCCCACTTGGGCAGCCGTCACCACGTGAGTGTACGACACACCGTTCCAGTTCAAGGTGATCTTGTCGCCCGCGGCCATGCCGCTGTACGACGGGACCTTCACCAGGGTGCCATCGGCGGCGTCAGCCGCATTGATCACACCATTGCCCATCTCCGGCACCACCGGAGCTAGCAGGTAGTATGGGGCGAGCGTGTCCACCGTGAAGTCGAACGCGTCCGACGGCTGGCTCACATTGCCGGCCTTGTCGGTCTCGGTAATCGTGATCGAGTGCGCGCCATCACCCAGCTCGGGCGTCTCGAAGCTCCACTTGCCGTCCTCGCCCACCACCACCGTGCCGAGCACGGTCTCGCCGTCACGAATGGTGATCGTGTTGCCGGCCTCGCCGGTACCACTGAACTCGGGCTGCTTGTCGTCGGTCACGCCGCCGTTCGGGATCTCGCCCTGGATGGCGCCGACGTTGTCGTACGCGCCGTCGATGACAGGCTTGCCAGGGGCGAGCGTGTCCACCGTGAAGTCGAACGCGTCCGACGGCTGGCTCACATTGCCGGCCTTGTCGGTCTCGGTAATCGTGATCGAGTGCGCGCCGTCACCCAGCTCGGGCATCTCGAAGCTCCACTTGCCGTCCTCGCCCACCACCACCGTGCCGAGCACGGTCTCGCCGTCACGAATGGTGATCGTGTTGCCGGCCTCGCCGGTACCACTGAACGTTGGCTGCTTGTCGTCGGTCACGCCGCCGTTCACGATCTCGCCCTGGATGGGGCCGACGTTGTCGTACGCGCCGTCGATGACAGGCTTGCCAGGGGCGAGCGTGTCCACCTCGAACCTGAACTCGTCCGAGCGCCCGCTCTCGTTACCGGCCTTGTCGGTCTCGGTAATCGTGATCGAGTGCGCGCCATCACCCAGCTCGGGCGTCTCGAAGCTCCACTTGCCGTCCTCGCCCACCACCACCGTGCCGAGCACGGTCTCGCCGTCACGAATGGTGATCGTGTTGCCGGCCTCGCCGGTACCACTGAACTCGGGCTGCTTGTCGTCGGTCACGCCGCCGTTCGGGATCTCGCCCTGGATGGCGCCGACGTTGTCGTACGCGCCGTCGATGACAGGCTTGCCAGGGGCGAGCGTGTCCACCGTGAAGTCGAACGCGTCCGACGGCTGGCTCACATTGCCGGCCTTGTCGGTCTCGGTAATCGTGATCGAGTGCACGCCATCACCCAGCTCGGGCGTCTCGAAGCTCCACTTGCCATCCTCGCCCACCACCACCGTGCCGAGCACGGTCTCGCCGTCACGAATGGTGATCGTGTTGCCGGCCTCGCCGGTACCACTGAACTCGGGCTGCTTGTCGTCGGTCACGCCGCCGTTCACGATCTCGCCCTGGATGGGGCCGACGTTGTCGTACGCGCCGTCGATGACAGGCTTGCCAGGGGCGAGCGTGTCCACCGTGAAGTCGAACGCGTCCGACGGCTGGCTCACATTGCCGGCCTTGTCGGTCTCGGTAATCGTGATCGAGTGCGCGCCATCACCCAGCTCGGGCGTCTCGAAGCTCCACTTGCCGTCCTCGCCCACCACCACCGTGCCGAGCACGGTCTCGCCGTCACGAATGGTGATCGTGTTGCCGGCCTCGCCGGTACCACTGAACGTGGGCTGCTTGTCGTCGGTCACGCCGCCGTTCGGGATCTCGCCCTGGATGGCGCCGACGTTGTCGTACGCGCCGTCGATGACAGGCTTGCCAGGGGCGAGCGTGTCCACCGTGAAGTCGAACGCGTCCGACGGCTGGCTCACATTGCCGGCCTTGTCGGTCTCGGTAATCGTGATCGAGTGCGCGCCATCACCCAGCTCGGGCGTCTCGAAGCTCCACTTGCCGTCCTCGCCCACCACCACCGTGCCGAGCACGGTCTCGCCGTCACGAATGGTGATCGTGTTGCCGGCCTCGCCGGTACCACTGAACTCGGGCTGCTTGTCGTCGGTCACGCCGCCGTTCGGGATCTCGCCCTGGATGGCGCCGACGTTGTCGTACGCGCCGTCGATGACAGGCTTGCCAGGGGCGAGCGTGTCCACCGTGAAGTCGAACGCGTCCGACGGCTGGCTCACATTGCCGGCCTTGTCGGTCTCGGTAATCGTGATCGAGTGCGCGCCATCACCCAGCTCGGGCGTCTCGAAGCTCCACTTGCCATCCTCGCCCACCACCACCGTGCCGAGCACGGTCTCGCCGTCACGAATGGTGATCGTGTTGCCGGCCTCGCCGCTACCACTGAACTCGGGCTGCTTGTCGTCGGTCACGCCGCCGTTCGGGATCTCGCCCTGGATGGCGCCGACGTTGTCGTACGCGCCGTCGATGACAGGCTTGCCAGGGGCGAGCGTGTCCACCGTGAAGTCGAACGCGTCCGACGGCTGGCTCACATTGCCGGCCTTGTCGGTCTCGGTAATCGTGATCGAGTGCGCGCCGTCACCCAGCTCGGGCGTCTCGAAGCTCCACTTGCCATCCTTGCCCACCACCACCGTGCCGACCACAGTCTCGCCGTCACGAATGGTGATCGTGTTGCCAGCCTCGCCGGTGCCACTGAACTCGGGCTGCTTGTCGTCAGTCACCCCGCCGTTCGGGATCTCGCCCTGGATGGCGCCGACGTTGTCGTACGCGCCGTCGATGACAGGCTTGCCAGGGGCGAGCGTGTCCACCGTGAAGTCGAACGGGGCCGAAGGCACGCTCGAATTGCCAGCCCTATCAGTTTCGATGACCTTGATCCTGTGGCGACCATTGGCCAAGTCCTCGGACGGCGTGAAGGTCCAAGTGCCATCCGCACCTACCACGACCGAGCCGATCGGAACGCCTTGGTCAAGGATCGTGATCGTGTTGCCCGGCTCGCCCCTCCCGACGAACACCGGACGCGGGTCGTCCGTGAATCCATCATTCTCGAGTACGCCGTCGATCTCGCCCTGGATTGGGCCGACGTTGTCGTAACCGTGATCAATTACTGGCTTCCCTGGCGCGACGGTGTCGACCTCCACATGGGTGATCGGACTGGGCAGCGAGGTGTTGCCCGCGGCGTTGGTGACCGTGTAGGAGATGTCGAATGTCGCCTCCACGCCAGCCAGGGCGGCTGGCGGGATTTCGATCGTGACCGTGCCGCCCACTTCGTCAGCCGTCACCACGTGGGTGTACTCCGCACCGTTCCAGTCCACGGTGATTTCGTCGCCCTCGGCCATGCCACTGTAGGGCGGGATCTGCACCAAGGTGCCATTGGCTGCGTCAGCCGCATTGATCACACCGTTGTACATCTCCGGCACCATCGGTGCCAGCAGATCGTAGGGAGGATCGATATCAGCGTCGGCGTCGGCGTCAGCGTCAGCGTCGGCGTCGGCGTCGGCGTCGGCGTCGGCGTCCGCATCTGAGTCAGCATCAGCATCCGCATCGGCGTCAGCATCCGCGTCGGCATCCGCGTCGGCATCCGCATCCGCGTCAGCATCGGCATCCGCATCGGCATCCGCATCAGCGTCAGCATCGGCGTCCGCATCCGCATCCGCATCGGCATCCGCATCCGCGTCAGCATCCGCGTCAGCATCCGCATCCGCGTCAGCATCCGCGTCAGCATCCGCGTCAGCATCCGCGTCAGCATCCGCATCGGCGTCAGCATCCGCATCGGCGTCAGCATCCGCATCGGCGTCAGCATCCGCATCCGCGTCAGCATCCGCATCGGCGTCCGCATCCGCATCGGCGTCCGCATCCGCGTCGGCATCGGCATCGGCATCGGCATCGGCATCGGCGTCAGCATCCGCATCCGCATCCGCGTCGGCATCCGCGTCGGCATCCGCGTCGGCATCCGCATCGGCGTCAGCATCCGCATCGGCGTCAGCATCCGCATCGGCGTCAGCATCAGCATCCGCATCCGCATCCGCGTCAGCATCCGCATCGGCGTCAGCATCCGCGTCGGCATCGGCATCGGCATCGGCATCGGCGTCAGCATCCGCATCGGCGTCAGCATCAGCATCCGCGTCAGCATCCGCATCGGCGTCAGCATCCGCATCCGCGTCAGCATCCGCATCGGCATCCGCATCCGCATCCGCATCGGCATCGGCGTCCGCATCCGCATCCGCATCGGCGTCAGCATCCGCATCGGCGTCAGCATCCGCATCGGCGTCAGCATCCGCATCGGCGTCCGCATCCGCATCGGCATCCGCATCCGCATCGGCGTCAGCATCCGCATCCGCGTCAGCATCCGCGTCAGCATCCGCGTCAGCATCCGCGTCAGCATCCGCATCGGCGTCAGCATCGGCATCCGCGTCGGCATCCGCATCCGCATCCGCATCAGCATCCGCATCCGCATCCGCATCAGCATCCGCATCAGCATCAGCATCCGCGTCGGCATCCGCGTCGGCATCGGCATCAGCATCAGCGTCAGCGTCAGCGTCAGCGTCGGCATCCGCGTCGGCATCCGCATCAGCATCGGCATCCGCATCCGCATCGGCGTCAGCATCCGCGTCCGCATCCGCATCCGCATCCGCATCGGCGTCAGCATCCGCATCCGCATCCGCATCAGCATCAGCATCAGCGTCAGCGTCGGCATCCGCGTCGGCATCCGCATCCGCATCCGCGTCGGCATCGGCATCGGCATCGGCATCGGCATCGGCATCGGCATCGGCATCGGCATCGGCATCGGCATCGGCGTCAGCATCCGCATCCGCATCGGCATCGGCATCCGCGTCAGCATCCGCATCCGCATCGGCATCAGCATCGGCGTCAGCATCCGCATCCGCATCCGCATCGGCATCGGCGTCAGCATCCGCATCGGCGTCAGCGTCAGCATCCGCATCCGCATCCGCATCCGCATCAGCATCCGCATCCGCATCGGCGTCAGCGTCAGCGTCAGCGTCAGCGTCAGCATCCGCATCCGCATCAGCATCAGCATCAGCATCAGCATCGGCGTCAGCATCAGCATCGGCGTCAGCATCGGCATCCGCGTCGGCATCCGCATCCGCATCCGCATCAGCATCCGCGTCGGCATCGGCATCGGCGTCAGCATCCGCGTCAGCATCCGCATCAGCATCGGCATCCGCATCCGCATCGGCGTCAGCATCCGCATCAGCATCCGCGTCCGCATCCGCATCCGCATCCGCATCCGCATCCGCATCAGCATCAGCATCAGCATCCGCATCGGCGTCAGCATCCGCATCCGCATCCGCATCAGCATCAGCGTCAGCATCCGCATCCGCATCCGCGTCGGCATCGGCATCGGCATCGGCATCGGCGTCAGCATCCGCATCGGCATCCGCATCAGCATCCGCGTCGGCATCCGCGTCGGCATCCGCGTCAGCATCCGCATCCGCATCCGCATCCGCATCAGCATCAGCATCAGCATCCGCATCCGCATCGGCGTCAGCATCCGCATCGGCGTCAGCGTCAGCATCCGCATCAGCATCCGCATCAGCATCCGCATCCGCGTCCGCATCCGCATCCGCATCAGCATCAGCATCCGCATCGGCGTCAGCGTCAGCATCCGCATCCGCATCCGCATCAGCATCCGCGTCGGCATCGGCATCGGCATCGGCATCGGCGTCAGCATCCGCATCCGCATCGGCATCGGCATCGGCATCCGCGTCAGCATCCGCATCGGCATCAGCATCGGCGTCAGCATCCGCATCCGCATCGGCGTCAGCATCCGCATCCGCATCCGCATCCGCATCCGCATCAGCATCAGCGTCAGCGTCGGCATCCGCGTCGGCATCCGCGTCGGCATCCGCATCCGCATCCGCATCCGCATCCGCGTCGGCATCGGCATCGGCATCGGCATCGGCATCGGCGTCAGCATCCGCATCGGCATCCGCATCCGCATCCGCATCCGCGTCAGCATCCGCATCCGCATCAGCATCAGCATCAGCATCGGCGTCAGCATCCGCATCGGCGTCAGCATCCGCATCGGCGTCAGCATCGGCATCCGCATCCGCGTCGGCATCGGCATCGGCATCGGCGTCAGCATCCGCATCCGCGTCAGCATCGGCATCCGCATCCGCATCCGCATCCGCATCCGCATCCGCATCCGCATCCGCATCCGCATCGGCGTCAGCATCCGCGTCGGCATCCGCGTCAGCATCCGCATCAGCATCCGCATCCGCGTCAGCATCCGCATCCGCGTCGGCATCCGCGTCGGCATCCGCGTCGGCATCCGCATCCGCATCCGCATCGGCGTCAGCATCCGCATCGGCGTCAGCATCCGCATCCGCGTCAGCATCCGCATCGGCATCCGCGTCGGCATCCGCATCCGCGTCGGCATCAGCATCAGCATCCGCATCAGCATCAGCATCCGCATCAGCATCAGCATCAGCATCCGCGTCAGCATCAGCATCAGCATCCGCGTCAGCATCCGCATCCGCATCCGCATCCGCATCCGCGTCAGCATCGCCGTCGTCAGGCGTACCCGGCAGGGCCTCGTCATTCCCGACAGGAGGAGTCACCGCCCCACCACCACTTGCACCACCACCACTTGCACCGCCGCCACCGCCACCGCCACCCGCGAACGCTGCGCCGAGCGCTCCGAGCCCCAAGGCGCCCAAGCCCAGCAGCGCGGCGGAGATACCGCCGGCTCCCGCTCCGGCCGCTGCAGCCGGAGCGAAGCCGGCGATCGCCTGGCGCCCCAACACCTGCGCCGAGTCGGCGTGGTCTGCCAGCATCGCAAGCTCATGGTCCCGCTGCGCATCCGAAGCCACGTAGGCGTAATACTGCCCATCTTCGGCCTGCCCCAGCAGTTGCCCATCGGTGCCGTAGTAGTCCTCGATCACCAACTGCGGATCATCCAGATCCCCACCCTCGAGACAGAGGTGCAGATCCTTGCCCACGCGCCGGACTGTGACGTTCTGGGGTGCGAGCCCCTTCGTGCCCTCGGCCAGAACATACTGGCCATGCGGCAGGGCCTTGACCTTCACCGGCGCGGCATGACGCGACGAGTCGAGGTCCAGGGTACTGTTGATACGGTTGCCGTCCACGACGAGCAGTTTTACGATGCGGTCACTCACAAATTACCTCGACAAATATAAATAGATTCTGAATAAAGCGGCTGCCAGTTTGGATAAGCCGGCGCAAGTGCGTAAGGTCGGCGGCGAGCCCAAACGCCTGATCACTCGCCTCGCATAAGGGACGGTCGATTATCGCTGGCGCGCATCACGCCATGCGTAGGACCGGTCTGAACTTGTGGCGCTACATTGACTGTGACTTCCCCATAAGGCGGGGCGAACGGTGATATCGCTCTCAAGCGGATCGTGTGAGGCGTTGTTCGGGCGGGTGTGGCAGTTGCGAGATGCGATCGCCGCGTGAAATGCGATCGGCCAGGTAGCCCTAAAACTAGATGCTTACAACTGGTTGCGGGTTTTCTGCCACGGCTGAATTTGTCTGCGAGCCCGGCCACGCCGGGAGTTCTAATCGGTCTGGCCAGATTGGTTGAAGTCCTGATTTGTGGAAAGCACTGATGGCTGGACGCCAATAATGGCAAACGATTCGAACGAAATTGAGCCTTGTGCAGTTCGCGCAGTTTGTCTTGCCGCATCTGAGCACGGGTTGGCGTGGTCTGACCCCGACGCAGGGTTTGGACAGGATCTTCAACTACATTCTTCAGCTGCTGTATATGGTCTGTCAGTGGAAGTCGCTGCCAAATGAAAAGAACGACAAAGGTCGTCCCGAAATCCACTACACGCGCATCTATCGGGCGTTGCGCCGATGGCCGCATCTACGCAATTTTTGCGGCTCGGTACACAGGCTCCATCAACACCCGCCCCTTGACCTTACGGTCATTCACGGCGGCAGCACGACCACTGCGGCGAAGAAGGGCGATGGCAATCTCGGGTATCCGGGCCGTCTCCCCGCCACCGTGAGTCGGCCTAGCCCCGCACCGTTGGTCTATATGAGCGGTCATCAATGTGATCTGGCGGGGGTGATGCCGATGAAGCCCAAGCTTCTGCGCTCACACTGATTGACCAAGCCTTTGCCAAGTGTCGGCAGCTCAATGGGCCCTCACGGGCGGCACCGCGTTTATGCGGCTGGCGCGTCATGTTTCCTCCGTGCGTCCGTGCAGCGCCGGTTCACGTTCAGGCAGAACGCGCGATCAACGAACAGCCGGCGCGCCTCGATCACACCATACCGGATGCACAGGATGCCCTCAATCGCCTGCCAGTTCGCATAGCTGCCGCAGTCGGCCAGGCTCAGTGCTGCCTGCCGTATGTTTTCTCGCTGAGCATTGCGCAACACATCTCTCTTCACCATGATCCAGCCACCGTGCAGGGCTGACATGCATTGATGATAGACGGCAAGCGGCGCTTCCCATCGCCAACCACTTCCGGACTTCTGCGCCCATCGGTCCGCTCATTCACCGGACTGGCCGTACTCGTTACGACCCGGGCCGCCCGGAAGCGGCGTGCGGGCGGCCATGCACAGTTCCCGGAAACGGCGGTGTTCCGCTTCGTAGCCCTGCAGGACGCCTTGCGAAAGGATGTGGGAGGCCGCCCGCTCACGCTCCTGTCGGATTTCATCTTCCGTCTGAACGCAATAGATATTGTGCTTGCCGTCGCTGGTCTGCTTCACCGCGCCCCTTAGGATGAGTCCGGATAGCAACCTCGTCACTTCCGCCGTGTTGGTACCCCCAAGACGCGCAATCTGCGGCAGCGTGTACCGCGTGCCGGGTGTCATGCATGCCAGTACCGTCGCTGGCGTGATGACCAGCTTCTCTTTGCCTTTCGTCATTTCCGGTTCTCACTGCGACTGGCCGACCTTTTGATGTTCCTGCGCGATGAATTCGGCAGCCATCCGGTTGTAGGCGGCCAAAATCCGGGTATTGATCTGACCCGCCTCGTTCAGTTCGCCCCAATAGGTCGCCGCGTTATATTCGATATAGGCCCCACCGCCCGCGCCTGACATTCCCGATCCTGACAGCAGCAGATACCGGTCACCGCCCAGCGTCTGGATCGTGCCACCGAGACTTGCCTGGAACTGCTCAAGCGACTAGCCGCCGGCATTCTTCCCCCCGAGGTTGAACAACCGATGCGTGGTGAGCATTTTTTCAGACGATTGGAAGATCACCGCGCCTGCCGGCATCCGTGTTGTGTCGTTGCCGAGCAGCGCCAACAGTCCGTTGGTCGAAGGTCCATTATCCGCCTCCAGCGCCTGTCCGACTGGCTGGCCGGAAACGTCCTGCGACGTGAGCGTCACGTCATAGAGCGGCGACGTCATGCCGTTCATGCCAAACTGGTAACCCTGCGGCAGCTTCTGGAAAATCCGCGAGCCGCTGCCGATATCGGTATAGCGCGTACTACGCGAGGTGAACGCACCTTCTTCCGTGATATAGACGCCGTCGACATATTGCTGCTGATACGACCCGACGATAACGCCTGTGGTCTCAGTGAAATTGATATCCGAATCCCCGCTCAAATAGAACTGGGTGCGCCCGGTTGCCGTTGGTTTGCCCGATGCACCGCCGAAGTTCGCGCCGAACTGGTAGTAGCCCGAACCGCTGCCATTGACGAAGATGCTGTCGAAGAAACCGGCCTGCGTGCTGGATGCGTCAAGGCTTCCCGACTGACTGTCAGTCCCGGACACCACGCCGTCAGCACCGCCTCCGCCAGGATATGCCGACAGCGTGATCGCCACCTTCACGGTCGCCATGAGATGCCGGTTCGCGCCATCGCGTGGCTGAATGGCTTTCTCTGTTAACATCCTTTGTCTCCCTATTTCAGACCATTGATGGCCAGCCCGCGACAATATGTCGACTAGCCGGCAAAAACCGGCGAGCGGCTTGATGACCCGCCCGGTCGGAAACCCTTTTCAGCATTACCTCCGCCCTTTACGTGGTGTGATCAGCGCAAAGGGGCCATAAGGCCATAAACCACTTCCGCCTTGCGCCCACTCTGTTCAGTCAGTGCACGCGCTGTCCTGCCCGAAGCGATGGAATCCACGAAGCCGCTCCGAGGCACGTACGCCGCAGGTTCGTGATAGAACATGCGGGCCGAAAGCGTCTGCGCCGTATGAAACGCCTGTGGATTGGTCTGGATGAGCCAGGTAAGCAGTTGGCTAATCGCGTCGATGCCGTCGGCTGACGCATCACGCAGGGCCTGGCGTTCCTCTTGAGTCAGATACATGTTGGAAACGTTGTTGAGATATTCGTACTGTAATGACCGGTCGGTCCCGATGCCATCCCGATGCCATTTCGCCGCAACCGCTCTTGCCGGTTGCACTCGCTGTCCTAAACGGAAACGAGGATGCCCCGAATCCAGTTGAACACGAGCCGGGATGCCTGCCTGCTCATATCTTGTGCGCCTAGCTCTTCTGATTGGATGCGCAGCATATTCCAAAGGAGTCCCTCAGGAAGTCCCCCGTAAACAATTCACCACAGTTCCCATCAAATCGGACGGGTCCAATTGTGCTAGCCGGGCTGTGCGTGGCTATATGTTCGGTTTGGCTGGAGTTTTTCTGGGGAACCAGAACGGGAGAGTGCATGAGCAGGGACACGGCATGCTGGCTGCTGGCCGTAGCAATCGCGTGGATGATCCTGGCAACTGCTGTATGGGGAGGGTGGGACAAAGAGCCGGAGGAACACGGCATCGAGGGGGCCATGCACGCGGCGCTGATCGACGCAGGCGACATGCTGGCCACGCAGCTGGCGTTCGGGGACAACTGGGACGGCTACTGGGTGGCGAACGATGTCGCCGACGCTCCTCCCGGTTCGTGGTGACGATATCTGGAGAACCGCACAATGAAAGCGCTCTTTCTTACCCCACTGAAGACGCTGCTTCTTTTCGCACTGGAGCTGGCGTTCATCGTCTCTATGGGGCTGATTGTCGCAACGCTCGTAAAGGGCCCCCGAGAGTTGTCGAAATGCTGGGGGATTGACGGCGACGACGATGATGAAAAGCCGAGCGTGTTCTTCTCATGGCCCGCTTTCATTGCGGCCTACGCTGTTATGCTGCTATCAGCTCTCGCGCTCTACTTTCTTGAATAGCCGCGATTGCTCAGTGCTGCATACAATCTGGCCTCGGGGGGCTTGATGACGATCCGGGAGCACCGACCTCCTAGTTTTGCGTGCCGGCAGGAGAAATTTCGACTCAGAACAACTTACGTATACCTTAACGATATGTCCTATGATCGAAAGAGACGCGTAGCAGATCATCATGTCCACTTGGTTGACGAGCGCGTCATAGAACGCATCACCGCACATCACATAGACACGCGCGGTCGCAGTGAATGCCCCCTACGCCTGCGGCGTCTGGAATTCCTCAAACCAGTCGTAGATAATGCTGCCGTCCTTCGGATTCAGAACCAGCCCCTGAAGCACGCGCAGCCGCAGACATGCCTTCGTGTATTCGTCGTTCCCCAGCAGCCCGGTCGGACGCGAGAGGGGGCGCGCGACTTCGGTTTCGACCTGCATCAGGATGCTTTCGGTATCTAACTCACGGATGCCCTAAACTTCCTCGGCGTACACCGTTTCGTCGTGCCTCAGGCGCGGCACCTCGAAGGTGCGCATCTTGCGTTTTTCGGTGGTGCGCTGCGTGCCTTCCACGCCCCGTTCGCTGAACGGAATAAGTCCCATCTTGCCGGTACGTTCCTGAATCGCGAGCGCGTTCACACGGATCCGCTCGGGATCGAACACGCCGAGCGCACCCAGCCCGACCGGCTGGAGCGGATTGCGCCGGGCCGCACCGGTCAGCGCGATAGCGGTGAACGGGTCCGCGTGGAAAATTTCGAGAATTTGGCCAGCCATGTCAGGCCCCCGAAAATGGAAAGGCCGCCTGGGGTCAGTGACTCCGGCGGCCCTGATTGAGGCGGAAGGAAAGGGAGGGACAGGCGCGCGGTTAGCGCATCAGGATGCCGAGCACCTGGAGTTGTGCGCGTGCCGTAGTGATCTGTGCGGGCAGTACGCCCGCAGGTCAGACCAGTTCCGACGCATTGACTTCGGCACGGCGCGTGATCGCCACCACCTGGCCGTTGGCAGCCGTGACATCGCGCGCCGTACAGCAGACCCGCCGCAATCTCGGAACCGTCCGCCGCGGCCAGGCGCCACGACTGCCATTTGCCCGTAGCCATGATTTCGCCAAGCAGGGTGCCGGCCGGCACCCTCACGCCACATGTGAGCGTGATCGTGTCGCGCGGCGTGGCATACATATATTGAACGCAAGCCGCGCGGCGATCCCGGGGTCACGTGTGGCAACCTCCGACGCTCTTCGGTGTCGCTGGCTCGCAGAACTACGGCCTGCGAAATGATCCGCGCCTCGCCATTGCTGGTGCCGGGAGCGAAGGCGTTCAACAACGGCGCGTCGGGACCATGAATCACCAATGGCGCGGTCACCGCCAACCCCATTTAGATCTATCCCGACATCCAGACGCTCTTCAATCGACCCGAAGATGGCGCTCGCAATGGCGCCCTCGTCAAGCGTCGCACTCACGACGACCAGCACCTACAATGCGAACGCCGCCGACATGCTGAAGAAGAATTTCCCCGCGATGCGGGTCCAGACCGCTGCGCAATACCAGAATCTGGCAGGCGCAACCTGATTCAGCTGATTGCCGATGCGCTCGAAGGCCAGAAAACCGGCTACTACTCATTGACGAGAAGCTGCGCGTGCAAGGGATCGCGCGAGACGAGCAGTTTCAAGCAGAAGAAGTCGCAGGGACTGTGGGGTTCGGTGATCTTCCGGCCGTTTGCGATCGCCTCGATGCGTGGTGTCTGAGTGGACGTATATGCACAAAGGCATCCTTGTCCGTGTCACAGGCGCACCGGTGAGCGCCAGAGATGATTCTGCACATCGCGAGGTCGAAAACATGGCAACCACATCCGCAGATCCATCCGCATGTACCGTCACGTCGCTTGCCGGATTCTGCAGGGCCTTTTTCGACATCGTGTAGCACGGCGAGGTGCCCCAGCCGAGCACGGCGAGGCCTTCCACGACCTCATACGCACGCTCCTGCGCAGAGCCGCCCGCGTCGAATTCGACGTCCAGCATCACGACCTCGCCGCCCGGATGGCACAGCTGCGCAAGGCCGAAACGGTCGGCCAGCGCCGCCATGATGACCGCGATCTTCTCTGGCGTGATCGCCAGCGGCACATTGAACAGGCGCGTCGCGAGATGCGGATAGTCCGGCTTAATGGCCCGCCCGTAGAGATAGCGACTTGACACAACGCGCGTTAGTACTTTCCAAAAGCCTGGAGCAGACGGAGTGTTGTGGATGATTGTTCGTTAGAGCGATTGGAGTTTTACGATGCTAGTGTCTGAGCGGCGAGCGTCGCGCCTATGCGGCCGCATCGGCTGCGTAGCTCCAGACATCCCTGAACCGACGGACCTAAATGGCGACGCCCATCAGTTCTTCCCGTGCGCGGCGTACCCGGCGGGCTGCCTCGCTGTCCGTCATGCTGGGCGCGGCTGCGTTTGCATGATCCGGTGCTGGCAAGCGGCGCCGGCTGCGCGTCCACGCCGAGATGTGTCTGAGTTCCGCGACATGTGTGAGCTGGCATTTCGTAGCAACGGCTGTGGCCACGCCGATCGACAGGATGGTCCAAATTCGACTATTCTTGTTTAACACTCGATCCTGCCTATGAACCTCGTCCGCCCACTTAGACGCGATTTCGGCCGTCCCGATCACGGCTGGCGGCAGCGCCTGTATGCCATCGTTCTTGAAGAAGAGATGGACGCCGCGCGCCGCTTCGATGCCTTGCTGCTGTCAGCAATCCTACCCAGCGTCGCGGTCGTGATGCTGGACAGCGTCGAGGCTGTTCGTGCCTGTGCGCTGGCGGTACCGAATATTCTGGAGTGGCTCTTTACGCTGCTGTGCTAGCCGCATCCCATACTGAAAAGCACGATGTCATTATCGCTGTCCGATCATAGATTTTCATCGTTTCGTTTCACCACGACGGGAAAAAAGGGTGCGCGCTATGACAGGGGTCAAGACATTGATTAATCCTGCTTGGGTCACACCACGGGAAGGCAACGTGAGGGACCTCTCCCTTCTGCCGCTATCGACTCGGTCTTCCTGTGCGCTGCGTGATAATCTAGCAACCGACAGCTTGGGGGGCGCGCCGGTTCTGGTAAACGCACCAACGTGGGGGCGTTGCCACGGGAAACGACCGGGGGTTACTCAGCACAACATTGAGACAGGTCTGTGGGGACACGATTCCCGCGTCGACGGTTTCGTAATAAAGCGGGGCGTGCGGGCCACCTCGGTGGCGCTGGCCTTTGCGGCCTCTGCGGCACACGCGCAGGCCACCATCGACAATGTCGGTGGTTCGGGCTGTATGGCTTGCGCCACAGGGCTGGTGACGGTCAACGGCGATCAATCAGGGAACCAAGCCTCTCCGTGGAATGTGGGGGGGGCACTGACTATCGGCAATCAAGGCAGGGGGGAGCTGAATATCTCCTCTGGCGGAACAGTCTCCGATACAAACGCCGTCATCGGTAGTGCCGCCAGCGGCACGGGCACCGTCAAGGTGGACGGTACAACAGGGGCAACAACCTGGACCAACAGCGGTGTCATTTACGCCGGTTACAACGGCACCGGTACGCTGAATATCACTAGTGGCGGTGCGGTCTCCGCTGCAGGCGCCTTCGTCGGCTATTCCGCTGGCAGCACCGGCGCCGTCACGGTGGGCGGTGCAGGATCAACCTGGGCCGACGGCAGCAGCCTTTACGTCGGTTACAACAGCGCCGGTACCCTGAATATCACTGCTGGCGGAACAGTCTCCAGCGGAGGCGCCGCCGTCATCGGTAATACCGCTGGCGTCACAGGCACTGTCACTGTGGACGGTACAGGATCAAACTGGACCGCCACGGGCAACCTTATTGTTGGCTACTTAGGCATCGGTACGCTGAATGTCACTAATGGGGGAAAAGCCTCCAATATAGGGAGCGACTTTATCGGTAATTCCGCCGGAGGCACCGGCACCGTCACAGTGGACGGTACAGGATCAACTTGGACCAACACGAGCGGTCTTGGCATTGGCGTCGGCGGCACCGGTACGCTGACTATCTCTGATGGCGGGATCGTTTCTGCGCAATCAGGCGTCGGGATTGCGCAAAATGCCGGTTCCACCGGCACCTTGATCATCGGTGCCGCCGCCGGCCAGCCTGCGGTAGCACCGGGAACACTGACCACGCGCACCGTGGCGTTCGGCGTCGGCACCGGCGACATCGTGTTCAACCATACCGACACGAGCGGCAATTACACCTTTGCAGCCATCATCAGCGGCACTGGTGCCGTTGATGTCTATAGCGGTACCACCGCCCTGACCGCGAACAATACCTATACGGGCACAACGACCATCCACGCTGGTACGCTGCAGTTGGGCAATGGCGGGACCTCCGGGTCGGTCGTCGGCGACATCACTGATAACGGGACTCTGGCCTTCGACCGTTCCAACACGGTGACGTTTGGCGGGGCGATCACCGGCTCAGGTGCGGTGAACCAGATCGGCACGGGCACCACTGTGCTGACTGGCACCGGCACGTATAGCGGCCCCACCACGGTCGCGGGCGGCAAGCTGGCCGCTGGCGGGGCGAATGTCTTCAGCCCGAACTCGGACTATACCGTCCAGGCGGGCAGCACCCTAGCTCTGCAGGGCAACCGTCAGACGGTAGCCGGTCTCGCCAACGCGGGGCTGGTCACGATAGGCGCCAGCACCGCGCCTGGCACGGTGTTGACGACGACCAACTATGTGGGCCAGGGCGGGACGATCGCGCTGAACACCTTCCTGGGCGACGACAGCTCGCCCTCGGACAGGCTGGTTATCAACGGCGGCACGGCAACAGGGACCACCACGCTAGCGTTCACGAACGTCGGTGGTCCGGGCGCCCATACGACCGCCAATGGCATCCCGGTCGTTCAGGCCATCAATGGCGCAACCGCAGGCGTCGGCGCCTTTACGCAGGCTGCGGGCGAACTGCGCGGCGGCTTCTACGACTACCGTCTGTTCCAGGGGGGACTGGGCGGCAGCGATCCCAACGACTGGTTCCTGCGCTCCGAATTCGTCGTGCCCGGCGCACCTAGCATACCGGGCGAACCGCCAGTTGGTCCCGGCGGCCCACCCGTAACGCCGGTTCTGCCTGAAATCCCGATCCTACCGCTGGATCCGCCGCCAGCCGTGCTGCCCCCGGGCGTGTATCCGATCATCGGGCCGGAAATCGCGACCTACAGCGTGGTGCAGCCAGTTGCCCGGCAGCTGGGTCTCACCACGCTCGGCACGATGCATGAACGCATCGGCGACACGCTGACGCCGGTGCAGGGAGGCGCCGGTAACGCGGGTTGGGGCCCCTCCGGCTGGGTGCGTCTGTTCGGCCAGCAGATCGACAACCGCTATCAGACGTTCACCGATGCGCGTGCTAGTGGCTCGCTGCTCGGTTTCCAGTCGGGCGTCGATCTGTGGCGCGGCAGTTTCCTGCCGGGCCATCATGACACCACGGGCGTCTATTTTGCCTATGGCAACAGCAGTGTCGATGTGGACGGCCTGGTCACCAATGCGCCAGCCACTGCTTACGTGCTGAACCACACGGGCTCGGTGGATCTCGACGCGTATTCCGGCGGCGCCTACTGGACCCACTATGGCCCCGGCGGCTGGTATCTCGACGCGGTGTTCCAGGGCACCTACTACGACGGTCACGCGAGCACCGAGTTTGCCCGGCTGCCGGTGTCAGGCTCGGGTTTCGTCACCTCGCTGGAGGGCGGTTATCCGGTGCCACTTCCCCTGCTGGGACCGGGCTTTGTGCTGGAACCGCAGGCGCAGGTGATCTGGCAACACGTTGGCCTGAATGAGACTAACGATGGGCTGGGTCCGGTTGATCTGGGTTCGACGTCGGGAGTGAGCGGCCGGCTGGGGGTGCGGGGCCAGTGGACCATCGGGCGTGCGAATGGGCAGGTCTGGCAGCCATATGTGCGCGCGAACCTCTGGCGGGACTGGGGTGCGCAAGCGACCGCGACGTATTCTGCGGTCGATCAGGTGCCGGTGGCCGGACAGGCGACGCGCATGGAGCTCGCCGCCGGTGTCACAGCGAAGCTCGACGCGCGCATGAGTGTGTACAGCCAGTACGGCTACCAGTTCTCCCTCAATTCGTCCGCCGGCGGAAGCCGCAAGGGGATGTGGGGGGATATTGGCGTGCGATATCTCTGGTGAGGGTCCGATCGTGTTCTCGCAACAAGATGACCGGCTATCCTGCAAGCGGCAAAATGGTGGACACATGCTTCTATGAGAAGCGAGTTGTCAAAGTGTCCTGAGAACTACGTCACAAATCATAGGAATCCTTTTCGTCTCCTTTGGGACGGGTAATGCGGTCGACTCCGCGCAAGATGTCCGAAGCCGACGGTCGCGCTCGTGGAAAGAGCCACGAGCGGCGGCCTAGGCAGAATGGGCGGATCAAGTTCTCGCATTCGTTTTGGATATCGGCCATTCTCCGTTCTCGACGTAGTGAACCAGTTTCGGCCATTGCCCACGCAGGTAGTTCAAAGCCCTGCCGAGCAGACTGTTGGGTACGACAGCCGGCAATTGCTCGAGCATCAGCTTGTGGATGACGTCGAGTACGCGGGTACTGTATATCCGGTGTGGGCGCCCGCCGTACGGCAATGGCTGGGGTCTTGCGCTCGCTGCGCGTCTTCGTGCGTACCATATGCCGGACTAGGTAGGCCGGCGCGCGGCGCAGGTTGCAAAGATGCGATGGCGACAGGTGCTGCAGCCGGACAAAGCGTTGGTCGCCGTACACCTGGCACATGCGCCGCAACACGACCACCGTGGCCGGCCCGGAGAGTTTGCCGTATTCGCATTCGACTTCCGCCAGCGTGTCCAGAGCATCTTCCGTGTAGCGCCGCCCAAAGGCATTCGAGGGCGCGCCCTTCGACTGGATCAGTTTCGCGCGGAGCAGTCAGCGACGCACGAGCCCGGTGACATGCGCACGGCTGAAGCCACTGAAGCGGCGGAGATAGCACAATACCAGTCCGCAGTTGCTGCGCTTCAACCTGCGATAACGTAGCCGGCCCGATACAGATGCGATCCAGGCGCAGCGCCCGTGTGCACTCGTGGCGGGAACAAATTCCAGCGTCTCTGTGCCATCAAGTATGGCGCGCACATCTTCAATGGTACGGATTCTTGTTTCGTTCATGTCGATGATCATCCTGTGACGATTAACCGCCTCGCTAGTCGGCCGCGGGCCGCTGTCAACTCCGGACTGGCCTCGGCCAACCGAGGCTCATCATCCGATGGAAATGCATCGGAATTCAATCGTTCAGGCTCCCCCGCCGTTAGACAGCGCTGCGTTTTTTACAACCGAATATATCAGACGTGTCCGATTGAGTGCTCGACGAATTATCTGTACTGTCATTGCTGATGAGCAAGGTAGTCTCCGATAGAGTGCTCATCGTGATCCTTTTTACCCCCTTTCGCGCGCTAGGTCCGGCGCGCATTTTTTTTGTCCAGCCACAGTGGTTCTTCCATCCATTAGGAGATAAAAACAATGAATAGCATTGTCAGAAAACTGGCCCTGTCTGCCATTCCCGTTCTGGCGATTTCTGCCGGCCATGCAATGGCTGCGGAACCTGTCCAGCCGGCGATAGTGATGCAACCGGCAGACAAGAGCGAATTGGCCTCGGACAATGCCAAAAGCAGCAGCGACAATTCGTCGGTGACAGCGGACGAGCCGGCGAAGTGAATATCCGGAATGGCCCGACTCGTATGTTGAGTGGGTGCCGGATGCGCGTCGATTTATGGCGCGCGTTTTCTGGTCTCACCTGTGTATAGCGCATCACTGCGCCACGGGTGGTTCATCCGACCTCGCCGCTTCGGCGGCGGCCACGGCGCGCGCCCAGTCCGGCAGATCCAGACCCAGCTCCTTCATGAGCCTGATTTCCATCGCGCCAATCTTGTGGCAATTACCAATGGCTTTCACGGGATGTCCAGCACGTCTTTGGGGCTGACCGGCAACCGCAATAACTGGCAAAGCAATGTCGATCGCAATGTGTTCCGCCTGCCGTATGAAGGTTATCTGGAATGTGTGGATTCAATTGCGTATCCAGCCTGCTTGCTGGACGACAACAGCGCGGGCGCTAGACCTGCCCGCCGCGCGGTGATTCTGGAAACCGTGCAACGCGAAGGCGGTATTAGTTTGGCATCTGCCCCATGGTTGCGCCACCTGCGCGCGCTGACTGACGCGCACGGCATTTTGCTGATCGTGGATGACATCCAGCTCGGTTTTGGTCGCACTGGCGACTTCTTGAGCTTTGCAGCCTCTGGCATCGTGCCCGACCTGGTGTGCTTGTCTAAACCTCTGAGCGGCTATGGTTTGCCATTCTCTTTGCTGTTGCACGCGGCAGCGTTGGACCTCTGGAACCCGGGCGAAGACAACCGCACTTTCCGTGGCAGTACTTCCGCCTTTGTCACTGCCACCGCAGCGCTGCAAACCTTTTGGGCTGACCCCACACTGAGCCAGCAGATTCGCGCACATGAACAAGTGACTGAACACTGGTTTAGCGGCTTGCGCGTGTGGTTTTCTGGCTTGGTCAAAACCACATGCGGGCGCGGTTTGATCCCGGACACTGAGTTTTATCAACACGACCACGCCAAGGCGATCAGCCAGTATTGCTTTGCAAACAAAATGATCACCGAACACGCGGGCGGCCGAGGCCAGATAGTGAATCTGATGCCCGCTCCCAACATTACGGCCAAGCAATTACGCCAGGGCCTAGCCACGCTGGAAGGGGCCTTGCATGAACTCTTGCGTAAGCGCACGCGTCTTGGCCCGTGGATCTGGCCAGTTTCTCAGCAGGGCACGCGCAGTCCCAGCCCGCTTCCTGTTGGGTCGCCATCGCCACGATGCGTGGCGTGTGCGAACTTACTATTTCTGGATCACCGCCCGCACAGGCGGCGTCATTCGCGCCGGACAGCGCTTGCATGTGATAGCCCAGACCCTAACGGGCAGACCAACGTACTCGAAGAGCGTGTGGGCTCTCGACCGGACAGAACGCGTATCAGCGAAGACGCTCCTGTCGAACTCCCCGTGTGACGTCGATCAACCGATCACAGCAAGCCGGCTCATCTTCGCCTCATTCTCCTCCAGCATGATCCGGTCAACGCGCTTCGGGAGATTCACTCGGCCCATTGATCAAGATCGCTTATCAAACCACGCCCTCCCTCTATCCGGACATGCACCCGTTACCGCAGAGGCCGGGCAGATCCGCTCGCTGATCGCACACGCCCTGCGAGCGTCGGGAGAGACGCTCGCTTCCACGGCAACCTGGGTCGGGTGCGCAGCCATTCAGTTGGCTACGCCCTGCAAATTTTCCTGTTCAAGTCTTAGGAGACGCAATGAACGCGACCACTTTGAATGTCCCATCCTCCCGGCGGTATGGGTTCTTTGTCTGCGTGATGGCAGCGCTAGCCGGACTGCTGTTTGGTCTGGACATCGGTGTAATCTCAGGCGCGCTACCTTTTATCGCCCAGGAGTATGCGCTTAACGATACGCTTCAGGAGTGGATTGTCAGCTCGATGATGGTTGGCGCCGCATTCGGCGCCGTGGGGGCCGGTTGGTTGTCGTGGCGCATGGGTCGTCGCTATTCACTCGGGCTAGCTGCGGTGATGTTTGTCGCCGGCTCAGTCTGGTCGGCACTTGCCGGGAGCCCAGAGAGCCTCATCGGCGCGCGACTGCTTCTGGGGCTCGCGGTGGGCGTGGCTTCATTTACGGCGCCGCTCTATCTTTCGGAAATTGCGCCGAGGCAGGTACGTGGTGCGATGATCTCCGCCTATCAGCTTATGATCACCGTAGGTATCCTGGGCGCATTTCTCTCTAATATCGGGCTGAGCTACATCGGTAGCTGGCGTTGGATGCTAGGGGTGATTGCGATACCCGCGGTACTGTTCCTGCTTGGCGTACTGGCGCTGCCGGACAGTCCGCGCTGGCTGCTGCAGCGAAAGGGCGAGAAAGAAGCACGGACCGTATTGAAGCGCCTGCTCGGCTCCGCAGAAGAAGTCGACGCCGAGGTCCGGGAAATCAACGCGCAGCTTGCGCAACCGGCGCAAGGCTGGAAGCTGTTTCGCACCAGCTCGAACTTTCGTCGCTCGATCGTGCTTGGCGCGACTCTCCAGATTTTGCAGCAGCTCACTGGCATTAATGTCGTGATGTACTACGCGCCTCGCATCTTTGGCCTAGCCGGCTTTGCAACGCACGAACAGCAGCTCTGGTGCACGGTAATCGTGGGTCTCGTCAATGTCATCGCAACCCTCGGGGCCATTGCACTGGTGGACCGCTGGGGCCGTAAGCCCATTCTGTATGTGGGCTGCGCCACGATGGCCATGGGGATGGGAACGCTTGGCTGGTTGCTACATGCCGGGGTTGCAGGAGGAGCTTCGCAGATGCTTGCTGTTTCCATGCTTCTCGTTTTCATTGCAGGTTTCGCGATGTCTGCCGGACCGCTTGTGTGGATCCTCTGTTCGGAGATCCAACCGATGCAAGGCCGTGACTTCGGGATCGCGATATCGACGTTTGTCAACTGGGCTGCGAACATGATCGTGGCCGCGACGTTCCTCAGCCTGCTTTCCACTATCGGTGAATCTCACACTTTCGTTCTGTACGCATTGCTGAATATCATATTTGCCTGTGTCGTTTACCTCTTTGTACCCGAGACTCGCGGAGTCTCGCTGGAGCACATCGAGCGAAACCTGATGGCGGGTCAGCGGCTGCGGGAACTGGGCGCAAAGGTCTAGTGTGCGGGTGAATGCTCCTGGCAGTGGTCTACCGCTCCGGGAGCCTCAAGAAACTGAAGTCTCTTATACATGGTCCTCTGCAATACAGAAAGTGGCGACTCATGGTCCCTCTCGCCTGGTCCGTTATCGTGGTTCATAATGTAGATGATTCAGAACGGCCTCACAAACGTCGATGCCCGAATGTCGGGTATGAGCGACGAATAGCCGTTCGTCCCTCGATGTTGCCCCCTGTCGCCCCGGCTAACCTGCGCGGTTAGCCGGTTTTTTGCACTGGTAAGGCGGTTACTGCGCGACCGGCAGCGGTTCAGGTTTGCCCGCCGCAGTCGCCGCGGCGGCTCCGGCCCACTTTGGCAGTTCCAGCCCGAGTTCCTTGCTGAGCTGGATTTCTATCGCCCGCTGGTGCGGAATTTCCTCGGAATCGAGGTCCTGTTCCGTGCATTCGCGCTTGAGCGTCGAGAGCATTGGCATCCATGCGCATTACCGCGTCGGCCTTTTCGTTGGTCGGATCGATCCAGCGGCGCTCCTGCCGGTAGCGGCAGTTCGCCCTTGGTCCATCGCTTCCCACAGCCACGCGCCATAGAACGGCGAGGCGAAGTTCAGGCAGAATTCGTCACGCCGCCGCTGCAAGGTCTTCTACGCTTCGAGCAGCACGGTGCGAGCGCTGCTGTAGTTCGTGTTGCTCCAGTCCTGCGTCACATCTTCGGCAGCGAGGGCTAGCGCCGCCGCAATCACGCGCTGCATCTCGCGCGCGAACATTTCGAAGTTGCCATGCGGATACGTGCTCGACACGCTTTCGAGCGATTCACCCGGCGCGAGCGTCGAAATAGTCCTGCCAGCGCCCAGAGGCCACATCCGGATCGATCTGGCTCGCGACTTCGAGAATGTCATTGTTCTCACCGCCGATGACCGCGGTGAGCGACTGCGCAAGCTGTTCCTGCGGTAAACTGGGTTTTGGTTGGCGCCACCGCCGAACGTGGCTTTGATGTCGGCCTGCACACCATCGAGGATCCCGGATTCAGCGGGCAATCCCGGTCCCTGATCCGTGTACCGGTTTGGCGGGGCGTTGATCTGCACGGAGATGCAGCGCTCAGAAACTCACGGACGGCGTGTTGCAGTTTGCGTCGGCGACCTCGACGGTGCCGGACATTTGCCGGTCATCAAAGACAAGGCTCATGACCGTCGCTGCAGTGGCGCTCGGCACCGTGAGCGCGGCCTGCACGATTTCGGACTGGATGAACGACGCGAGCGGTGGTGCCCCAAGGATGTTCTGCCAATACGGCAGGCCGAGCGAGGTTTGATACCAGCATTCGCCTCGAAACGTGCGAATCGCGCTCGCGACATCCTGTGCGATCTGGTACGGCTCGGTGGCGCACGCGATGTCGCCATTTGCTTCAAGGCGAAGGTCCCACGCAGATCCGTCGAGCAAAAGCATCTTCACAGCCGTTCGGACGCGGCGTTTACTCTGCTCACCCTGTCGCTGTGCCGTATTGATTCTTGTAACGACTTTGGCTGCAAACCACCACGGTTGCCCGCGCACTGAACCGGGGATCAGCGAGAACCCTAGGTGTTGCAGGGCGGCAAGTAGCACTACACTCGGTTACATAAAAGACGCCATTCATGAAGCCGCGGGCGAGCGCCAGACACGATCCTGTGTTCGTACGCGTCTCAACCGAGCGGGGTGAACCATGACAGAGTCCATACCCCTTGTTGCACTGGTCGATGACGACGAATCGGTCTGCCGCGCATTGGCGCGCGTCGTCCGGTATGCAGGCTATAGCGTCGAGGTGTACCATTCGGCCAGCGAATTCCTGGAACACGTCAGCCGTCGTTCCCTCCCAGGCTGCCTCGTGCTCGATGTCCACCTCCCGGACCTGAACGGCCTGCAGGTGCAGCGTGCATTGGCAGAGGCACGCATAGTGCTCCCGATTGTCTTCATCAGTGGTGATGGCGATGCTCCCTCGATCGTGATGGCGATACGGGGTGGCGCGGACGACTTCCTGACCAAACCCATATCCGAAACCGCATTGCTTGACGCCATCGGGCGGGCCGTCGTCCACTCGACAATCGTGCGCGCACAGACCGCAGAGCAGCAGGCCGTCCTCGAACGCATCGGGCACCTGACGGTGCGCGAGCAAGAGGTGCTGCGGGGCATCCTGACAGGTCACCTGAACAAGCAGATCGCCGGCGAACTCGGAATCGCGGAAAAGACGGTCAAGGTTCACCGTGCACACGTCATGAGCAAACTCGGGGCACATTCAGTGGCCCATCTGTTCCAGCTTGCGCATAGGGCCGGAATGGCTGCTGTGGCTGGCGCGATGCGTTGCGCCCCGGAAGATGTCGACCCGAGAGAGGACCTCCTCGCGTGACTTACCGACAGGTGCCCGCCGGAACCTGCACGAACACTCCGCAGGAGTGCCAGTGTGGCCGTGGAGCAGGCCCAAGCGGCACTACGGTGGTGGCCTGGTCGCGCCGTTCTGCGAGTCCCGGTACGTGTGGCCGTGCACGCCGATGCCGCTCACGTCCTCCTGCATCGTCAGTGGTCCCGCCATCCGCGCGCTGCCACCGTTCGGCCCTTCGCCTTGGGCAATCGCGCCGTCGTGTTCAATGGCTGGCGCGGCGTTCAGCACCTGTATGCAGGCGTCCAGTCCAATCTCTCTGTCCGCCTGCAGCGCGATCGTGAGGGCCGCGAGCCAGATGCGTGCGGGCGACACGATGTCGATGCCATCGGGCGAGAATGCGATGGACTGTTGTGGCGCCTCACCCAGCACTGTCGTCATGTAAACCGAATCCGACAGGTCGTGCTTGCGCAGGCTGCCCGGGGCGGCCGGTCTCCGGTTCGAGCGCACCAACAAGCTGTCGCGGTCACCCTCGGCCACCAGACGGATATCGCCCGCCTGCGGATCGCGAATCACCGCCTTCGCACCCCGGCCAGCCGCAGGGACGGAATACCGTGAATCACCCGATGCGCAATCACATTGCCCGAACCGTCGCGCTGGCCCACCAGCGGCTGCACGTCGCAGCGTTCCAGCGCCATCGACCGCGCCGTTCTAGCTCACGGCGACCACTTTCGCGAGATACGCGGTGCGCACCCGCGCGAGCAGCTGCTCGGCAATGCTGCGACGACGGTTGTGCTCGCTGGCGCGCGACCATGGCCGGATGCTGGCGACAGCGGGAGCGACGGGACTAGTTAGGGTTGACACTCAGATACCTCGGCGGACAAAGGTTAAGGCCACCGACCCACACACCGTCGGGCGTGAGCCTCGACAGTTCATGATTGGCACGCTGTTCCCTCCACTCGCAGGACGCCATCGCCACCATCGACGGCACGATGGCCTTCGTGCCGAACAGGACCTCCAGATTCCATTCGCAGCGGACCTCGATACCGGTCGGCGTGGAGGTCGGATAGCCTGCGATACCTGGGTCCGGTGACAGGGTAATGGCCGGGAAGTGCGGGCCGCCGCCGTTCGGCCAGATGTAAATCACCTGCTGGTCGAGCAGCACGATCATCTGCGTGGCGCCCGCGACCCGCTCGATCCGGCCCATGATCGTGCCACCCAGATACTGGCCGATGAACTTCGCGGTGACGCCGTGGTTCACAAATGCGAAACCAGCCTGCTGCACGAGACCACGAATGACGCTGGCTGCGTCCTGCGTGCCTGGAAAGGTGTCGGCTAGCGCAGGTTGAATGCGCTGCAGGAAACCGCTGGTGGCGTTCGAGACGAACGATACCTCGCGACTGCCGCTGAAATCGGACACCGCCGATAGATCGTGCCGGTAAATACACCGTTGAACAGGCCACCGGCATTGCCCGTCATTATGGTCACCTGCCCGCCATTCACCGCGAGGCCCGTGGGCCCTGTGCAGCCAGCACGCTCATGCCGGCGAACTTCATGCCGAAGATACGCAGGCTCATCATTGGCATCGCGATGCCGCCGCCGTTGTTTCGTGATGGTCGGCTGCACGCGATGATCCGTCAGATCAAGAGTCCGCGTGCCATTAGGGAAAGTCGTTTTCGCGCATGCGAACTGTACATGAATGCGCCGCTGCGCGAACGTCATATGCCACCTGTTCGGGCAAACCTGCTACAACGCGATCCCGATATAGAGAAACAGCCAGCGCGCGCCGAGCCCCGTGCACTGTGGGTTGTCTTCGCCTTCGGTATCCATGAAGGTCAGGTTACCGGTAAAGCCGAGATGCGCCTCGCGCACAAGATGGACGCGGTCGCGACACAGCACGCCGTTCATCACGAGATTACCGGCGACGTAGAGGTCCAAGCACAGGCCGGTACTTTTCTAGTAGACGTCAATACCACAGATCTTCTGGGCGAGATTCACGGAGAGACTCTGCGATGCCGCAGGCGAGAGCGGGATCGTGTAGTTTAACCGATCAGTTCAGCCAATCAGGTCAGCGAGGGGTCCGACGAACTCTTGCGCTGGTAGTCGAGCAGGTCGATGTTGAAACTCCGGCAGTTCGCATCGGGCGTGACCACGGTCACAAGCGTCAGCTACTCCCACAGAGGCCGCGACTCATGATGCGAACACTTCGCGACAGACCCGGTGTGAGCTCCTGAGGCGCGGCGACCTTGTTGTACGCCGCGAACGAGCCGGCTTCGACCTGATACGACGCGATGCCCTGCTCGGCCCGAAAACCCGGATCAACCACCTAATCATGCGTCACCAGCGCATTGCCCTGATCGTCGGGATGATCCACTGCGCCACATCCGCGGATACCAGGCCGAAGTAGTCGAGCGCCTGGACGGCCTGCGTGACACCAATGAGCACGCCCCACGCCAGCGGCAGGCGGTTCAGGTCTGGCGCGCCCGCCACCGGCGGCACATCGGGGAATGGAATCAGCGGCATAGTCTTTGGCGGCTGCGCAATTCGCGATCGTTCCCGGTTCTCACCGCTCCCGACGGAATGCACGGCGTGCTGGCGATGTACGGATGCGCGCGCGCGGGCCGGAGAATGTAGCGGTCTGCCGCACCACAAATCGGATCCGTCCGATACTGGTGGCGCTGCCGCACATCTATTCTCATGGCTGTGCCGCAATAGTGCGGCATCGAGATGGAGAATAGGCATGAACCCGTTTTACCTGATTGACACCGCCCCGTTACGCAACCGGGCTCACCTGCAGCCCCATTCCCATGTCAGGTTCGACTGGAAGGCACGTCTGAATCCGCTTCGCCTGCTCGGGCAAATGACAGCGGGAGAGCCTGTGTCGTACTTCTCGAAAAGCGCTGCTGCCTTGGGCGGGTGCATCGCAGTCTACTCGTTGCTGGCCACCTCGATCAAACTCCTGCTCGGATAAGCGATTCCACACACCGGTTACAAGATCATGCCATTGCTGGACATTCTTCCTGTTTTCGCAGGCCTCCTCATGCTAGGTTGCATTGCAGCCGTGGCTTTTGTCTCGCGACGTGACCCACTGGCGGCGCCATCGATTGTCCGCATTGATGCTGTCCCGCAACTGCGCTGGAGTGGCTACTTCACGCGGGCGGGCTGCGTTTGCCTGCTCCTTTCTCTCATCTCCCTGCTCGCGCTGTGCCTGCATCTGATGGACTGACGTTTCTTATCCGCGGACGCGGGGAGCCGGGTGCACTGCAGTTATGTGCGAATTGTCCGGACGTGTTTTACTTCATCCCGTACGACGCGTTCGCGATCTGTCCATTGGCCGCCATCTCGCTGCGCATGTCCTGACCGGTGTTCGCGCCGTCACGCGGATCGCTTGCGAAAACCGTGATCTGCCCGGTGTGCGTCTCGGTTTTGCTATTGCTGTTCAGCATTGCGCCACCGGTATATGCGACACCATTGCCTGCGGCCAGCATCGCCGCCATCGCGAGCACGGCTGCACCTGATGGCCCCAGCGAGCCGTACAGCGCCGTTGCAGTCGCCGAGCGCTTCATGATTTCCTTTTCGACGTTCAGCGGCCGTTCGTTTTTCGCCGCGACGATCGCACCGGCCTCGCCCGCCGACGCGCGGTCGTGCAGTCAGCGGTCGTTAGCCGAGCGCGTTCACGCTTTTCTCCACCGCAGCAATATTCGGTGCAAGTCACGCGAGTTGCTCAGCAGGGCACCACGGATAAGGGAGCCGTCGGACCCATTCGAGAATTGACGGACCTGCGTCCTTCGGCAGGGTTGTCATCTCTTCGATCGTTATCCGAAGCATCGAGACCATTCCCGATCTATCTGCGCAATGCCATTCATAACGGCCGAAACCTACCCGCGCCGCGCCGGTGTCCTTTTCGGTCATACAAACGAACCAGTTGCAATCAAACTTGTGTTCGTCGGCGGGCGGCGTTCCGATGCACAACATGTAGATGTTCTCATAGCGCTGCGCGAACTGACTGACGAGGACTGTCGAAATGGCATCCCGGCCTTTGATGGCGGTCGGGAGGGATATCTCATCGGTTTTGACCTCGATCGCAAGCTCGGCGTGGATCGTGAACGCACCGGCCATCAAATGCGGACGGTTACCGTCTTTCGCGTGAATGTATGTTTCGATTGGTTGCCGCAGTAGCGTCATTTGGAGGAATGGCAAAACCTGAATGCGAAAATGGTGCAAAGAAGCCTACCGCCCTGTGCTTGTTCCGCAAGGTATGTCCCTACCTTTTCACAGTCATATCTAGCGGTGCAGATCCTCATACAGCTATGGGAGCCGGCGATGAAGTTGAACGGGCAAACGTCTGGACGTGGCGGCCTGCTGCCGCCCGTATCGGATAGTTCGCGGGCAAGTCCGAACGCGACGGGCTCAAGCCACGCGAAGCAGCCTGCGTCGCTGCAGATCGCGGCCTGATCCCTGTCCGGCGGGCACATGAGCAAGCTCTGGGATCGCCGGCGCGTTTGCCGCCAGGATCGATGACAAACACGCCAGCGGCCTTACCAGAGATACCGCACGCCGATATCGCCCCAGACGCCCTTGCGGCTTCCGCTGTCCGACGAGTTGACCGAGAACTGGTAGCCGAACTGGCTGTATACACTCATCCGGGTATCAAGCTTTGCCGTGAAACCGGCGGAGAGGTCCATGCGCGTCGTCTGCCCGAGCAGCGGCACCTGATCAACTCCCGAATAGGTCGTTGTTGCCTGCGCCCCCCAGTCCCGCCAGAGGTTAGCTCGCACATACGGCTGCCACACCTGGCCGTTGCCGCGTTCGATTGTCCACTGGCCCCGCACACCCAGCCGCCCGCTCACGCCCGAGGTCGAGCCCGGGTCAACCGGACCCAGCCCGTCACTGGCCTCGTCCAGCCCGACGTGCTGCCAGATCACCTGCGCCTGCGGCTCCAGCACAAAGCCCGGTCCCAGTGGCAGCGGCACCGGGTAACCCGCTTCAAGGGAGGTGACAATGCCCGAGCCCGTGACTGGCAGCCGGGCGAACTGCGTGGCCGCGTGGCCGTCATAGTAGGTGCCCTGCAGCACCGCATCGACATACCAGCCGCCGGGGCCGTAGTGGGTCCAGTAGGCGCCACCGGAATACGCATCGAGATCCAGCGAGCCGGTGTGGCTCATCACATAGCCGGTGGCCGCCGCGTTGGTGACCAGACCGTCCACGTCGACGTGGCTGTTACCGTAGGCAAAGTAGACACCGGTGGCGTCATGATGGCCGGGCAGGAAGCTGCCGCGCCACAGGTCGACACCCGCCTGAAAACCCAGCAGCGAGCCGCTGGCGCCCGGACTGGTGAACGACTGGTAGCGGTTGTCGATCTGCTGGCCAAAGAGGCGCGCCCAGCCGGCCTGTCCCCAGCCACCGCTACCGGCGCCTCCCTCCGCCTGTGTCAACGTGTCGCCAATGCGTTCATGCATCGTGCCAAGCGTGGTGAGCCCCATCTGCCGGGCAATCGGCTGCACCACGCTGTAGGTGGCCAACTCCGGCCCGATGATCGGGTACTCGCCTGGCGGCAGCACGGCGGGTGGCGGATCGGAAGGGAAAATCGGGCTTTCTGGCTGGCCTGGTATCAACGGCGGCTCCCCGGGGACGACCGGCGGTTGGCCCGGGATGATGGGCGAACCCGGCACGGCGAACTCCGAGCGCAGGAACCAGTTGTTCGGGGCGCTGCCAGCAAGGCCGCCCTCGAACAGCCGGTAGTCGTAGGTGCCCCCGCGCACCTCCCCGGCAAGCGTAAATGCCCCTGCGGCCGTAGTACCGCCGTTGGTGGTCTGAACGACCGGAATTCCATTGGCGGTCGTCGCCGCCCCGGAGCCACCGACGTTGGTCACCACGAGCGTCGTCGTGCCGGTAGCCGTGCCACCGTTGATGACCAGCTTGTCCGATGGTGAGTTATCAGCCCCCAGGTAGGTGTCGATGGCGAGCGTGCCACCGTGGCCGACGTAGTTCGTCACGGTCAGCACGGTGCCGGGGTCGCCCCCCGTGCACACCAGGCCCGAGTTGACAAGGCTGGCGAGCGTCTGGTCAAAGCCGTTCAGATCAACGGTGCCGGGCGGCTGCACGGCGTAGCTGGACTGCGGGCTGAAGACGTTAGCGGCGCCGGCCGAAAGGACGCCACCATGGATCGTGGTCGCGCCGGCGTAGGTACTGTTGCTGACCATGACGGTTTCGCCGCTGTAGACATCAACGCCACCCGTGCCACTGATGACCGGCGCGAAGACATAACTGCCGCTCGTGTCCGTGTGGTTGAACACGATGTCGCCGGTACCGACACCGAATGCCAACGACGGAGTGTCCAGCATCCCAGGCGCAACCGGAACTTGTCCAGCGGCCGCACCGATGTTGAGAGTGCCGGCAGAGCCGGGATCCTGTGCAATCGTGATACTCGAAGCCGTAACCCGAGCGCTGTTCGCGATTGTCAACGTTCCCTGCCCCTGACCACCAATGGCAAGGTGACCGCCGATGGTCCAGCTAGAGCCCGGATCCGTCACAGTAACGGCGCCCGTGCTGCCGGGCGTGCCGCCGATATAGCTGTTGTTGACAAAGCCTGCTCCAGCGTTGGCCCCTACGCCGGAACTGACGGCACCGCCATCGGCAATGGTCAGCCGACCTTGGCCCATGAACAACGCGATCGCATCAAAACCATAATTGTTCATGTAAAAAGGGATCAGCGCAGGATCTGCCCCACCAACGACGAGTGGATTGCTGCTTGTCAATTTCGAGCCGGAGCCCGTCACAATCACGCTGCCGACGGCACCCGACGATGTGCCAATGCCGTCAGTGGGCGTAACAACACCCGACACCGGGCCAGTAACAAGCTGCGGCGGATTGGTTCCGGAAAGGACGTTGCCGGCGCCGGACACGGAAAGTGTTCCAGTGCCGCTGTCACCCACTGTAAAGGTATCGCCAACGCTGAGCATCGAGCCGGTGCCACTCACATAAACAGTTGCAATGCTTGCCGTGCCACCCGCAATGCTGACACCGTTGCCAGCCTTGACCAGGGCGCCGCCCGAAATGGTCCCTGTCACAATGTCCTGGCTGCCCAGCGCGAAATAAATAAAGCCATCGCTCGTCACGACCGAACCATGACCCGTCACGACCAATGAGGCAGTCGCGCCGCTGTCGTAGCCGACTGCGACATAGTTGGTTGCGGAGAGCGAGCCACCGTTGTCGACCATCAAAGACCCCTCGCTCGGACTGCCCTGACCACTGCCAAGACGGACGATACGGGATGTCGCGCTCTGGCCACTGATTACGGGTGCATTAGGGGTAGTCCCGGTGGGTGTCACCGTGTTGATGAACGAGGTGTTGTTGCTTGCGTTCGGTACGGCGTTGCCACTCCAGTTGCCAGGATCAAACCAGTTGGTCGAGCTGACGCCTGTCCAGAAGGTATTCGGCAACAATTGGGCCTGAACGGGACCTGCGGCCATCGTTGCAAATCCAACGAACACCGCAGCGCCCGGCGCGAAACGGCCCGGGTGACCGGCTTCGGCGTTGGCAGCCTTCCCCCTCTTCAGCATCCACCGAATAGTCTTACCGTACAGCCAGCCGGATCGCCTGCGCATGCCAGTCTCGTTGGGCCGACCGACGCGGATCTCCATCGCATGGGCTACACAGAACTGTACCGGCGCCTTGGTCGCGGCCGCGTCGCAGTGATCGTCAGGCATCAAGATGGATTGCATCTGATTCCAGACGATGTCCGTCAGTGGGGGCATGAGGTCACCTCGTGCTATCGTTCGCCCGAAGGCGCGCAATGCGCAGGCAGCCTGAGACGGTGCAGGCGAGCTCGATGGCTGGTACCGACATTTAACCTTGGCTGCTTGGTTCAGTTTAGGCGGTCAGGACCTTTTTACACAAGCTCGCTCTACAACGGTCAGCCAGTGACCTACCTGCCCCTCTATAGGCTGGTCGAGACGGCAGCGAGCAGGTCATCAGTGAAGCGCACGACAAAGCGGTTCGGCCGTAGCGACCTCGACTGATGTCGCGACCATGGCCTCCGGCAAGGCTCGGGGACGGCCGCCACCATTACCCGTCGGCAGGCCGCGCAATCCGCTTTCGTTCCATGCCTTGACCCGTTTGTAGGGCAACTGCACGCTCACGCCCTCGCTGCGTCGCTGCGGTTGGGCGCTTAATCCGTTACCCGGCCGCAGGAAGCCTGCCGCGCGGTTGCGAATTCGCGGAGTCGATGGTTCAGGGAGTTTTACCGACGCGCCACAGTCCCTTATAACCAAAGTCTTATGCAACTCGCCAACTGCAAAGCCACGGCTAACCAAGGTCGATCAAGGCCAAGCCACCTCATTAAAGCTGCAATTTAGCTGCACACCGATCGCGACTCGCCAAAGCGGCAACTTATCGCTGAACCCGAGGCGCTCGGCGTGAGTCATGCGCGTTCTGTGGTTCGATCGCACGAAACCGCTTGATGAAGAAATCGCCGTCTGAGGTTTGTTTTTCGGCGCTAGAACGCAAAAAAGCCCAAGGGCTCGGCACGCTGCTGGATGGTTTGCAACGGCTTACGGCCATGGGCTCGATGTCGCGGACCTTAGCATTCGCTAAATTCCAGTGCGAGTCTAACTTGCGCAAATATTGAAGCACCAGAGATTACAGAGGATCAGGAAGAGCTGGCCGCCTCGCTTGCGAGGCGGCGCTTCCGGCGCCACCATAGCGCCAAGGCCACCACTATAGCCGCCCCGCCAATCATCAGTAAACCGTTCTGGCCGTGCCGGACCCACGCAGCTATCCACTCACGATTCTCGGCGCCGAAATAACCCAAATACACCCATACCGGCACGCTGATAAGCGCGGCAAGGCCGTCGAACACGAGGAATCGATAAAATGGTACGCGGGACGTAGCGCCGGCAGTTGCGAACACCGCCGCCCGCATGCCGGGTAAAAAGCGAGCGATGAACATAAGACGATCGCCGTGGCGCTCGAACATGTCCTGTATCTTGGCGTAGCGCTGTGGTGTCAAGACGCGGGCGAAGACTCGCCATTGGCGAATTCGCTCGCCACAGCGGCGCCCGAGCAGGAACATGCCCGCATCGCCCACAAGCACGCCTGCCATGCCTACAGCGACCATCACGTGGACATTGCCATAGCCGAGACCGGCGATCACGCCACCGGCGACGAGGGTAATGTCTTCTGGCAGGGGCACCCCTGCTCCGCACACCAGCAATGCGATGAATACTGCAAGGTACCCGTTCTCAGCGAACAGGGTCACCAGTCGCTCAAGCAGCTCCATAGCCTTCGCCGTAACAGAGACTCGTCCTATACGCTCAGTGGTCAACTGGGGGCGCCTTCGACAAGCCCATCCCAAGCGCCAATTCAACACACTGACGCCGCCAGCTCCTCGCTCGAGCCACAAGAATGGATTGGTCTCTACTAAAAAATACACGCACACGGATCAAAATGCACGGCTTTAGCGTCGTCCGAAACGGTCGGAAGCGCACTCAACAGAAGCCGGCGCGCCGAGTGATCCGAAGTACTAAACCAGCCCACCCAACCGACGCCTGCAGGCGGGAAGAGGACTGCATCCCTAACGCGCATAAATCTGCATAGAAAATTTCCCGCCGGATATCGCCGCGGGACCCGCCAGCAGGAGCCCAGAGCCGGCCGCGCATAGGTGCATCAATCTGGCCCTTCTATCGGGCAGGTGCGACGCGGTGACAACTGTGGGCGCTTGCTCGAATCGCGGGCGTCGTCCCCAAGGGCAGTCTTTTCGTGCATCGGAACGTAATGCGTCACCGAGCTACGCCATCAGTTGGGGCGCCTGCGGCATAACAAACGTAAGGGAATCGTGGCGACGGAATCGAGGAATGGAAACTGTCGCCCGTGTATGAACGGTCGTAGCCGATCCAGACCTCGCGATAGCCGAACGGCCACACATGCAGCGGCTTGAAGTCGTCCCACTCTTCCCACGTGTCGACCCTGCACGCCTGCAGCATCGCGAGCGGGAACACCGACGCTGTGTCGTCGATGAACTGGCACATCAACAGGTTCGCGTACTCGTCGGCGCCGCATTCCAGTCGCAGGAGGTCGAGGTCGAAAAGCTTGCAACCGCCCAGCACCGCGTCCTCGACCGTGACGATCTGTCGCCATTAGCCGTCCGCGCATACGCGGCCCGCAGCGAGCGTAACCGGTGACCGATCAATCGACGCCCGCTCGCTTTTGTCGCACCCCTCGTTGAACAGCTCGCCCGACCGGAACGGCCAGGCGTTGTGCGCGAGACTTGATAACGTCAAGAAATACGTCTGCCGCCAGTGTGCGTGAATCGCCATGCCCGACGCGCCCTTCCGCAGTTCCTTGAAATCCTGTACACAGAAGCACTCGTCGAAATACAGGTTGCCGTGATAGCTCTGCGCGATGCGGTTGCATTCGGAGTCATGCTGCAAGGCTACCCGCCTCACGCGCGCGAGCCGTGGCGCTTCGTGTTGTACCTGTGCCCAATACATCCGCCCTGGATTACCAGAGCATTTCGAAGTGCCGACACTGGACCCGTAACGTGATCAAAGCGCGACCACTCATCGATCACGAACCGGTAACGACAACGGACACGCACGGCAACGACCAAGGAAACAGACAGGAGGTCGAAGTTCTTTCGCATCGCCACCGAAGGCGCGACAACCGATGGTCATACCATCAGCCGCGAGGTACTCGCGCAGATGCCGCGCGATTACGCCCCCTCGAAGTACGGCGCGCGAATCAACTCCGAACACATCCGCGGCATCCACCCCGAGAGCGCATTCAGGGCCTACGGCGACGTGCTCGCGCTGAAGACCGGCGAGTAGTACGGCAAGAGAGATAGCCGGCGTGCTCGAGCCAGTCGACGGCATCCATAAAGAAAGACGCGTCTTTTGTCAGCGCAGCGCCAGTGACGCTGGTCTCATCGATGACTGCAGCTTCGCCACATTTGATAAACCGGCCGGGCAACAACACAATTGGTGTTGGGAAGTGCTCACACAGGGTCGCTAGCACCTGCCCCGAAAATTCATTGAACTGTTCGATATTGCAGGAATTCATGTCTGAAAAACCGGTTGTCGGTCCGAAACAGCACGGCGACGCCAGCAATCTGTTTTTGCGAGGTCGTGGACGGGATCAAGCGGCAGATACGGCGTGACGCGGATCTGGGACAGGCGTTGCAGCGCTGGCGCCACCTACTTGAGGCCGTGCCCACCCAAACCATGGCGCAGGCGCTTGCGGGCGCCCTGACAAGTGGCCAGTACCAGGAGACCCCTAGATGCCGATGCGGAGCATGCCGGTAGGCCGAGGTACCGGTCGCATCGAAAAACGGCAAGCGGTGATGCGCTGTGCCTGTGCTCGGACCGCGACGCGCACCATCGCGGATGGCGGGTATACGACAGTCCTGGAACTGGAAGTGAAGGCCGACGAGGTGCCTGATATGGAAGACTCCGACGCCGGCTGCAGCAACGTAGCTTCACATGTGGCTGCGCCTGCTGGCGAAATTCAGTGGGTGGCGTTACGCTCTCGCCCACACTGGCGTCATGCGGACTCTGCGCCGAACCATGCGCCAAGATCCTCACTCCGCCAATGAAAGAGCGTCACATCGTTAATTCTCCGCGAAGTCGGCTCCCTTGATTCGTCGTTGTAGTCTTTCATGAGCGCGAGGACTTCGGGGCCAATTGTCTTCGCTGTGCCGTTCGGCACGGCCGCCGCAAGTGTCGCGATTGCGGCGAGAATAATATTGGCACTGGATTCGGCCGTGCCATCGCCACTGTCGATAAGCGTCACGCTGCTGACTTTCCCCGTTTTCTTGTTCACCGTCCCGACCAGGGTAACGCGATCGTTGATCAACCCCGCGTTAAACACATCGTTGCCCGCCCCCTTTTCAACTTTCAGCTTTATGCGATAGGGCTCTCCCATCGCCTTCGTGATCTGGTTGAAGCGCTTTTCATATTGGGCAGGAGTCACATTGAGATCGCGCGACGGATCGGCCTGTTTCGCTGCACTCCCCTCGCCCTCTGAAGCGTCGCTTGCCACCGCATCTCTGGATGCGACAGCACCCGTCGTCGGACCGGGAAGTTGGGCCCTGTCTCGCGGCGTGGCATCAGCAGCCACACCATCATCCGCAGCTTCCGGATGACCGGGAATCAGCGCGACGAAAAAGATCGTCGAAAGCGCAAACCCAGCGAGCGCACCTCCCAGGTGACTCGCAACTCCTCCGTTGCCCCTGCGTCGGATATATCGGGCGACAAAGTGCGAGACTACAGCCCAAACGAGAATTGATCCAGCTAGCACCAAAGCGTCTTTCAAGTACTCCCCCGTGAGTTCATTCAATCGCACACGCGATTAGATTACGTTATCCTTTCATATGGATATCAACTGCACGGAGAACCCCGGATTGACATATCCACATTCATCAGACGAAAAGCGTCGGGCGTAGATCGCACTTGTCCGCCGCGTACCGCAACGGGACGCAGGCCCTTTTCTATCGTGTGAGCATCGTAGGGAGGCGGATAGCTGCGACGCTATGCCATTCAGCTGACACGCATGCTGCTCACCAGTTCGCTCGCGGCAACCCGGACATCGTCCGGCAAATCTGCCTCCAGAAAAGCCTGCACGCATCCGGCAACGGCTTGAGTGCACGCCCGTACATCGCTCTATTCAGGCAAAACAGCTCCGCCGTCTCCTTCCGGCTGGAAGTCGCGCCAATCACTCTCTTCAATTAGATTGGACTCCTTATCCTCTTCGTTCCTGCTAAACCTACTCAATGTCGTCGCCGCCCAGAGTTGTCCGAGAATCCAGTCTGCCCAGTAGCGCTGCCAAGCACCCTTTCAAAAGCATGACAAATCCATTAACGTAGAAAACTAGATTCTCTGGACCGATCAAGGAAACCTTCTGAAAGTGTTAGCAGCGGCGTGAATTTCGTCTAAAACGGACGGTTTGAAACTCACCATGGTGACAGCGATCAGGCGGTGGCGGGATCGGGGTCGGTCTGGTCTTTCATGCGGTAGCTCTTGCCCGCGATGACGACAGTCTCGGCATGATGCAGAAGGCGGTCGAGCAGCGCGGAGGTCAACGTGCTGTCGTGATTGAAGATCTCTGCCCAGTGCTTGAATGCGCGATTCGAACTGATGATGGTCGGACCTTTCTCGTAACGCTGGCTGATGATCTGGAACAGCGCGTCGGCACCCTGTTTGTCGACGGGCAAATAGCCCAGCTCATCGACGATCAATACGCGTGGCTTGACGTAGCGGCGCAACTCGCGTTTGAGACCGCCATGGGCTTGCGCGGCATTCACCGAGTTGATGATATCCACCGCCGTGGCGAACAGCACTGAATGGCCGCGCAGACAGGCGGTATGGCCGAGTGCGATGCTCAGGTGGGTTTTGCCCAGCCCGACGCCGCCGAGGAAGATCACGTTGGCCCGCTCTTCGATGAAGTTCAGGCGAAACAGATTCTGGATCTGCAGGCGATTGATCTTGCTGGGCCAGTTCCATTCGAACTGATCGAGCGTCTTGAGCACCGGGAACCGGGCAAGTGCGACCCGCCGCGCGATGCTGCGATCTTCGCGACGCTGCGCTTCGCCTTCGATCAGGTGGGCGAGATAGTCGATATGCGACCAGTGCTGGGCCGCTGCCTCAGTGGCCAGGGCCTCGTAATGTTGCAGAACGTAGCCCATGTGCAGCCCGGTAAGCTGCATGTGCAACGGATCGACGGCGGGTTCACCAGGATGAGGGGTGGTGTTACGGTCAGCTTTCGTCACAGGGCTCCTCCGGTCCATAGCGCGAGAGATCCGGTTGCGCAAGTTCGATGTCCAGCAGATCCTGATGACGGATCAGGTGCAGTGCGCCGGGCTCCGGCAGGGGCCGGGCCTTCATCTCGAAGATGTTGGCGATGTACTCGCAACTGAAGGCGTGGAACGTCAGGCCATCCTCCAGGGCACGTGCGACGGCCTCGACGCCGTAGATCTCGCTCAACGCGATGATCTTGCGCATGTGCTGCCGCGCATTGGTCCGGCGTTGCTCGAGCCCTTCGTAATAGGCCTGGGCGTGCGGGCCTAGGCTCAGGAAGTGCAGCATCAGCCGCTGTTCGCGGGCACTGCGGCGCTGCTCCAGCAGTGCCTTGGGATGTTCGGGATCCTCGATATCCTGATGGCGATCGTAGCTGCGCACATGGCGGGCGATCAGCAGGTTGTTGTGGTAAATGCACACCCGATCGGGCCAGGCCTTGAGCGTCACGCGGGTATGCGCGTAACGCGCCGGCACGGAGTAGTGGTTGGTGTCCAGTGCCACGCGAAACTGACTGCTCGCGCGCACCGTCACAATGCGGGCAACGTCATACGCTGACGGATTGAGCGGCTTCAGTTGGGCCTGTTCCTCGGCGAACAGATCGACGGGTCGCCGGTGCGTCTCCCCGTGGATGCGCACGTTCGCGATGGTATCGAGCCAGACTCGGGCCGCGGGGTTGATTGCGCTGAACTCGGGGAGCTCAAGCCCGTTGAGGAGATTCTTCTTGATGTACCCCACGCCGTTTTCCACCCGGCCTTTCTCGTTGGCTTTTCTGACGTTGCAGGCGACGATGTCGAACCCCCAGTGGCGCGCGGCATCGAGGTAACGCGGATTGAACACCGGCGCCTGACCAATCAACCGCTGCAGCACCGCGGACTTCAGATTGTCTACCATGACCTTGCGCGGGCAGCCATGGAAGGCCGCGAACGCATGCTCATGGCAGGCGAGGAAGTGCTCCATCGTCTGCGAGACGGTAAATTCCAGATACATCATCCGGCTGTAGCACAGCACCATCACGAAGAACGACAGCCGTCGCCGGGTCGAGCCCACGGCAATCGAGCCATATTCGCCCCAATCGATCTGCGCGGATTCTCCCGGGGCAAACGCGAGCTTCAGGAACGCCTCGTGCCGCGGCGGCCGGATCCTGGACACGTAGTCGCGCACGATCGTGTAGCCGCCGTCGAAGCCGGCTTCGCGCAAACGCTGGAAGATCTGCTGCACGCTGTACGGGTGCGCATCGAGCCAGCGCACCACCTGCGCCTTGAAGGGATCGAGCCGGCTGGCGCGCGGCGGCGCCTGTCGTCGCCGGTACTGGTCGGCGTTGAGCCACTTCGACACCGTTTGCCGATGCAGCCCGAGCGCGCGTGCCGTCTGCGCGATCGTCAGGTGCTGCCGCTCATGACAGTCGCGGATCCTGCAGTACGTCTCGTAATCAAGCATGGCGCCTGCCCAGCGCCGCGTGCAACCGCTCAAGTTGTGTCGTCACGTCCGCAGGCCGCGGGGGCGGCGCCGGCTCGGGCGCCGGCGTATCGAGCGCCAGCACCTGGTAGAGCGGCCGTTGCCAGGCGATCAGGCCGATGCGGATCAGGTCGCTACGCGCCATCTCCAGACGCGCCGGCGCCATCGACAGGCGCCGCGTGAGCGTCGCGTCGGCGTAGTAGCTCAGGCCCTGCGCATCGGCGACGGTGACCAGAAACAGGTACAGCGCCGCCGCACAGGCGTCACAGCGCTCGATGTACCGCTCGCGCACCAGCCGGTGATCGACCCAGCTGAAGTGCGCCGGAATCTGCCGGATCCGCTCAGGGCAGATGACGCGCTTGATCGGCATGGTCATCCCTCCCGTTCAAGATGTCCTGTCCCAGTTGTAGCAACCGCCGGGTGCTGCGGAGAATGTCTTCTTGTAACGCGCTGTCGGTCAGATGCGCGATCAGCCCAATCAGGACGGCCGGTTGCGCCGACAAGACATCTTGTAACGCGCCCCCCACCAGAGCCTCCGATTCTTCTTCTATTTCAATGACTTGCGCGGGGCAGTCATCTTGTAACGCAGCGGCCGTCGCGGTGCCGGCACGACGCCCGTATCCCGGGTGTTCGGCACGCCAGCGCTGCACGCGCGCAACCTGCTCGGCGCCGCGGAAATAGTCGCGGTTCTCGGGTTTGGCCAGCCACCGGCGTTGACTGGCGGCCTTGCTCGCCTGACGGCACGCGGATTCGGAGCAATATCGCTGGTGCCGCACATTGCGAGCATCGGGCACGAACCATGTCCCGCAATTCAGGCACTTACGCCTTTTTTGTTGGTGCTTCATGGACCGGCCCTCCCTGGGGGCCGATCATGCGCCGCGTGCCCCACTCGGCGCGCGCGAAGCACGCGTCAGGCGAGGCGTACCGCAAAAAGACGGGAAGAGAAAACGGGACGGAAGAAAAACTCAGACCGGAAGAAAAGCCAGACCTTTAGAGGAGATGACCCCGAAGAAAAACCAGGAAGAAAAGACACTTTCACACCGTTAGTTTTTAACGACTTTCAGGTCGCCAATGACAGAAAGGTTGGTTTCCAATTATTACAACGCGAAATCAATGGACACTGATTGGCGTAGACCGACGCAAGTCAGGTACGGCATGACACCGAATCAGGGCCGCGCCAATACTCGTAGCAATCCGAACGAAGCGCGCATCGATGCGACGAGCATAAAAGTGATCAGCGTGCGCGAATAATCGGACGCGTCACATTGATGGCAGGGATTGGGGCGAGTCTAATCCCGGAACGAATCTGAAAGGAGCACAAGCATGTTTCTGAGCCAAGAAGAACGCACCCTGCTGCAACTGGCCGCAGAAGACGGCATCGCGAAGATCGATGCGACGATAGCCACACTGCGCAGCGGGAATTCCGCCGCGTTTCACGACAGCGATTCCCTGCGCGAGCGGGTGTTTCTGGTCGAACCTGCAAACGCCATACCGCATCTCCGTTTCCTCCGCTCCCCAACGGAGATCGGGCGTTAGACTGCCGCGAGCGCTGCATCCGAAATGCGCAGCGGCCATCGTACGATCAGTCGCGCGAACGCACGTGACAGCGCATCCATCTGGTCGTCATGCGCGCCATACGGGAACGCGCGCAGTTCACTCACCAGCGCCGCGTTCCAGTCGGCCCGGACCATCGCGCCGTCGACCGGCGCGGTGCCCGCGATGATCCCATCGCACCGGTCCGGCGCCCACCGCCACGCTTCATGTCGCCGCTCACGTGACGCCCGTCGGGGTAATCGTCCTTGTGCGGCGTGAAAGTCACACAAGGACGACTATCCCAAACAGGACAGTCTGGCGCAACAACTGATGGCCATCGCTGGCGTTGGATCACTGACCGCATCCGCTGCACTTGCCACCATCGTCGACGCCCGGCAATTCAGGAATGGCCGGCAGATGGCAGCCTGGAATGGTCTGGTTCCGAAGCAAGTAAGCAGCGGAGGCAAAAGCCGGCTCGCACACATCACGAGAAAAGGCAATGACTACCTGTGTGCGCTGCTGGTCCGGGGTGCCCGCACTGCAGTTACCACCGCGGCGCGCCGCAGCGACCGGCTCTCACGCTGGATCGCCGAACTGCGCCCGCCCTGGCTGGTTTCGAACGCTTATAGCCGTCGCCAACAAAGATGCGCGCATCATGTGGGCCATTCTCGCCAAAGGCGAGCGCTTTTACCCTTCCCATATGCCTCATCGTCCACGCTCTGTAAAGCCCGCCGTCACGGCAGCATGATCACGCACGACACTGCCGCGCACCTCGAGGAGACCGCCCAGCAACGAGAGACGCAAGACAAAGATAGCGATAGGTGAGACCGGCAGTGGGCGAACTCGACAGCCCGCTAGGCGATGCACCGGGTGCACATGCCTCCCAATGAACGGAGTCCGGCTACGCGGTTAATATCTTGGCCCGGCGCCGGCAACAGCAGCACCCGCAAGGCCATTTATAGGTACGCAGTCCGTCCCGCCGCTACCGTTTAACGTCTATCGCTGCCCCGCAAACCCAGCACACATCAATCGAACAAGATCATCTTGCTTTGCAGGCAAAGTCCTTATAGGTGGGCCGTGGCACGGGAGTCTTCGGACTCGCCGGTTTGGTCCTACGCCGGTCTTCTAGCGTTGCTAATATGCCCGCTCACCATTCCCCAACGCGGAAACGTGAGCGGCCCCACTCCAAGGAGATCGCTGCATGTCGGGCCGTATTTCCGACGTTCCCGAAGCCGCAGTAGGACCCTTCCTCTCATCCTCCCTTCACCAGCCTTCTCGACGAGTCCCCGGAGGGCGTGAAGCTCGCCCAGCAGATGCACTATGAGGAGTTCACGCAGCTCGTCACAATGGCCAAAGCCCTCGGCGCCTGGGCGACAGCGCAATCCACGTCGAACTGAACACCCAGATCAACGTGGACGCGTTCCGTGGCCCGCACAACCGGTACTGCGCCGGATGCTCGGCGCCATCCCGCACGACACCGATCACGGCGGCTTCTTTCACGCCTGCCGCATCGGGCCATCCACGATGCCCCGGCACTGATCCCTCCCGCTGTTTGCCAGAATCCTAGCGACGCATGCCGACCCACTCACCCTGCGTCGGCGTCGCTCAAGATTTCTTCGTGTTGGCCACCGATCTGTTCAATGCCTTCCCCCTACGGACGTGAATGATGCAACCCCAAAAGTCATCCACACTTGAGAACCTGTTAGAACCTGTTCACGATCTTGCGCAAAAGCAGGAGAATATGGGGATGCGCAAGAAGACCTATCCAAGTGACATGAGCCGGGAGCGGTTCGAGCAGATTCTCCCGTTGCTGGAACAGGCGCGGAAGAGAGCCAAGCCGCGAACGGTGGGCCTTTACGAGGTCTGGTGCGCGGTACTGTATCTGCTGCGTACGGGTTGCCAATGGCGGGCGTTGCCCGGTGACTTTCCCAAATGGCGCACGGTGCATTCGTTCTTTGCCAAATGGAGCGAGCCCGACGCACAGGGTGTGAGCCTGCTGGAGCGGGCGCTCAAAAAATCAGGTTGGCGAGGCCCGCGAGAGACAGGGGCGCAACGCTTGCAGCACGTTCTTGATCGTGGCCGCGCAGAGCGTGAAGAACGCGGATACGGCGGCCCAGAAGGGCTATGACGCAGGCAAGAAGGTTTCCGGAATCAAGCGGCACATCGCGGTGGACACACAAGGCCTGCCGCATGCCGTTGCGGTGACCACCGCCGGGGTAACAGATCGCAAAGGTATGCTGCAGGCGTTGATGCGCTGCAAGCCGGGGCCAGGACGGGTGCAAAGCGTGCTGGCCGGCAGCGGCTATGTGGGCGAGTCCTTCGCGCAGGGCGTGCGCGAAATCCTGGGCGAGCATGTGACGGTGCAGATCGCCAAACGTAGTGAGCTGCATACCTTCAAGGTCATGCCCAGGCGCTGGGTGGTCGAGCGTCGCTTTGCCTGGCTGGAGAAGAACCGTAGGCTATGGAAGAACTGCGAACGTAAGCTCAACATCAGTCTGCAATTCGTTCATTTGGCCTTCTTGGCTTTGCTGCTCAGAAGATTCGTGAACAGGTGCTTAGGGCTACGCTGAAGAAGCCGCCGTTTTTGCCGACGGCTTGCAGCTGAATTTCGGAATGCGAGATCAGCGACGCGACTGGTTCAATTTCCTGGCCCAGAAGAGCCTTGTAAGTAGGTCTCTCGACCCACTTTGGCCGCTCATGAACGTACATGTGCTATGAGGCGTTCGGGGCTCATGTAGATGTTGCTCAACGCCATTGCGGTGAAGGCGCGCGTGGCGTTCTTCGCCAGGCCGCAGTAGTGCACCTTGACGAAACCCCACAGCCGATTGACTACCGCAAAGACGTGCTCGACCCGCGCACGTATCTTCGACTTGTTGCGGTTCTTCGAGCGTCTACCGTCATCGACTTCACCACTGCGCCTGCGGCCACGCTGGTTGGTAAAGTCCTTCGCGTGCGGTGCCTTGCTGGCGATGACCTCCTTCTGGCTCGCATAGGCGCTGTCACCGTACACACGGGGCTCGGCGCCAACATTCCCGAAAATCCGCGTGGACGTAAGACGCCCAAGCGTGGTCGCAAGCAGTGCTTCGATGAGGCCCTCTTCGAGGAGCGCTTCCGCACCATCGAGCGCGTCTTCGCCCGGGAAGACAAGTCCCGCCGCCAGATGCTCCGATTCGAGCGCATCAGCCACGTCCACTACACCTTCAAGACGCTCGCCTACAAGATGATCAACCTGCGGCACTGCTGCTGCCACTGAGGACTTCGTCGATGACGCGCGTTCTACTCTCCAGCGCCGTGCGCCGCGATTGCGCTCGTGCACATAATGCCGAATCCTTTCGGAGATCCGCTGAAATCATCGCCAGTGCCTTCATTTCCTCTCTCTTTTATCCATTGCCCCCCGTCGGCCGAACTATGCCGGCCCCAATCGAAACCTGCAACCAGTTGTTCGCGGACCACGTCAAACACTGCATCGGCATCAGCATAGCGGGCGGCATTCGTTGATGCTGCAAATGCAACGTAGTAGTACCGGGTACCGTTTGGACCGTTCACCTCGCAAAGCAGGCTACAGCCCGAAGCGCGAGTGGTTCCGGTCTTACCCCATAGCACGTCGAGTCTGCCGTCCCTGATGAAATTTGCGGAGTGCCTGATGGGAACCGTCCGTATGTTCGGGCCGGTAATGACTAACGTCCAAGTGGCACGCGACCATATCCGCGAGATTTCGGGATGGCATTGGTCAGCGACCTCGCAAAGCAGCGCCAAATCACGGGCGGTGGACATATTGTCCCCGCCGTCCAAGCCAGAAACATTGCCCCATCGGCTATTACTCATTCCAAGGTCCACGCTCGTGGCATTCATTTCGGCAATGAACCGAGCCCTGCCGTCCCCTTTCTTCCCCTCATGATCGAGGATCAGCTTCCCAATGGTCCGCGCCCAAACGGCAGTCGTCACGTTGGAGGAGGGCAACCCCATGTTTGCCAGTGCGTTTTCAAAATCGAGGATGTCGCCCACCGATAGGTTATTGCCCGACCCACCCGCCGCGTCCCTAGCTTGACATTCAAACTGTGTATTCAAAGCCCACAGCTTCTTTAGCCACTTCAGGCCGACGTGCGCGGTCAATAGCTTAGTCATGGAACCCGGCCGCAGAACCATATCGGCATCTTTGCCCCACAGCTCCGCTCCTTTCAAGCCTGGGGCGGGTTTCAAACGAATGATAGCTGAGGCCGAGGTCAATACCGGCCTTGTCTCCGGCCGGGCGTTATCGAGAGCATCATTAGTATTGTTCAATTGTGCAGAATAGTGTTGCCGCATAAGCGTTCGTGGTCAATCGATTTGAATTTAGCTACCCTGACACCTTCACGATCCCGAGGTAGCGGATGAAGTGTGTTGCAGAACTAAGCGATTGTGAGGAAACGGCGTTGCGGCAGTTGTCGATCAAGCTGATGCTCGCGCGCAGGATCAGCGCGAACCGAGCCGCTAACCACTTGCGCAGTTTGCGCAATGCGTGCGGACCGTTCACGGCGAAACGCCGCCCATGCCGGATCGAAAGAATCGGAGAAGCACTCAGGCACGAAGGCTTCTTGTTCAAACGCAATCGTCACGCGCCGAAAAGAAGCGCAACGAGGAGGACTTCCAGTTGAAGGCCGATACGCTGGCCAAGTTGCAATGCGCCGCTCGCGACGGACAGTGCCGCCTGTTCTATTTCGACGAGGCAAGCTTCCGTGCAGCACCGCTAGTTCAACGAAGCTGGTCATCACGCGGCTTGCCCCACAGTATCGAGCCCAACAGCCATTGCAAACGCAGCGTTGTTGGCGCACTTGACTTCGGCGAGAACGGTTTTATCTACACCGCGAGCGCCACGACGCCAAAGCGTCCCGACGTGATCGAGTTTTTCGACTCGCTGATCCGGCAAGGCGATGGCCAACCCACCGCAATCGTGCTCGACAACGCGAGTATCGACCGCGACACGCTGGACCGCTGGTTCATCGATCACAAGGACTACTATTTTTATTTACCGCCGTATAACCCCAAGCTCAATCTCATCGAAATCATACGGAAAATTTGAGGTACCACTGGCGACGCTTCGTCACCTGGATGAAGGCGACCATTGACGCCGAACTCGCCGCACTTCTATCCGGTTACGACACCAAATTTCAAATCAGCATCTTGTGGACGCTTAAATCGCCTCGCATGCAAATGCCACCATAGCGATGCCCGTTACCGGGCATCTCTCCACGCTAAAATCATGCATTAGAAACAACTTATTCAATGGCGAGAAACGCGTCGATTTCGTAGCCTTTCACACCAGTTTGTTTTACTGTATTTTGAATGACTTTGAGTATCCGCCGGTTGTGCGATTCGCTAGTCATATTGGCAGCGGTCCAAGTGTATTCTGGCCAGCCATTTTCGTATGCTACTAGTTCAGACTCTGCCCCAAGGGCCTGAAAGATTACGCTCAGAAAGCCAAAGGACCGGACCTGGTCACCCTTGAAAATTGGACTCCCATCGGTAAAGACTGCGTATCGGAGGTCGGTCGGGAGTTGCAGGGTGTCTTCACCTGCGGTCATCAAACTGGCCAGTCGACTCCAAAAATCGTAGGGATGGGTCTGCGAAAATACTGCCGACTGCATTTCTGCCATGGTGGATGGAAGCGGAATTGTTGGTGTAGCAGGATTCAGAGAGCCCGCTCGGAGAACCCGTTCTGCCCAATTCGCGGTTGGCTCGATGAGCCAAGACGGCTTGAACCTCGTATACCCGTACTGATACAGATGAAACATCTCGTGGGCAAGCATGCTGTATGTTCCTGGGAACTTGTCCAATTTATTAGATATATCGATTCTGATCGAACATGCTCCATCCCTCTGCGGCACAGCCGAATAGCTGGATGGCTCACTATATGCTAGTCCGTTGTGATCGATATTTCCTACATTCACATCGATAAATGTGGCACCGCGATAGCGAGCGCTCTGAAGAGGGTCGCGAAACCCGTTGAGGTTGAACGCTTTTCTAGAAGCCTCTGCCTGTCTTGCCACGTTTTCGATATAGTCAGGCACCCCGTTGGAATTGACATCAGTTTTGTCAACTGCCGCGTGCTCGCCAGTGAGTGCATAGAACACTCTGATATTGCTCCCAGGCAACACGTATTTCTCCGGGAGAGATGGAATGAAGCCAGTGGAGGCTTTATTGACTTGGCATGTGGTGACTGGTTGAGCATTCACGCTATGAATGCAAACCGACCCTCCAAGCAGCAACGCAAAAATGGCGTTGGGAATTCTTCTACATGTCATTAAACAGCCTTATTTTTCTAAGTGTTCACAAGAAATTGACTTGAATTTGGTGTCATAGCCGGATAGAAGTGCGGCAAGTTCGGCGTCAATGGTTTCCTTCGTCCAGGTGGCGAAGCGTCGCCAGTGGTACTTGAAATTTGTGAGAAACACATCCCCCCGCAGGGTGTGGGGTACCCGGGTCGCAAGCTGGCGTCGCGCATCCGGTGCGGTATCAGCATCGCCTGCTGGAACTCGCTTTCGCCACTTCCCAGCATCCTTCTTGTTCCGAACGCTGAACGCCTTGACGTATTCATTCGGCAGCAGCTTCACATGATCCGCTATCGTCGTCAGCTAGCGTCAGGCTTGCCGACTTGCCAGATGCGCTCGCGCCGGACACAGGATCGTCCACGGCTGACGTTTTGGCGCTAGTGTCTCCGCCGCCAGAACAGGCGGTTAACACTAGCAGCATCACGGCGACCGTCATGGCGGTAGCGGCCGGTTTCGTCGCGTCCATGAATTGTTGTCCCTGCAACATCGTGTATCTCCTTTTCTGGTCGCGATGGCCGCAGCCATCTGATGAAAATTACTGGGGCCGTGCATCGGCTGGGCATAATCGGTTCATCGCTCCCGTCTCCGGCTGCTCATGTTAGGCAATCGCCTTCTTGAATACGCCTCTCATTGAATACGCCTCTCATTCATCTGCCTGCTTTCGCCCTATGGGCTCGCGGCGGCTAAACATCTTCTCTCCAGCACCGGAAGCGACCTGAGGGCCCAGCGAAGCACAGTCGATGACCAACCGGATGCCCGCGCTTTCATCATCTACTCGGGATATCCCAAGCTTAGCGAGTAGGCCACGCATCACCGAACACATAACAGGATCGCATCTAACGAATAATGCAGTGCTTGACTACGTCGGGTAGCCGTACCGCATTGCTGCGGTACAGCCCCCTGAGAACCGTGCGTGCTCCTTTCGGTCGCACACGGCTCAAGCCTCTGCCAAGGCACCTTTCGGTACCCGCGTTCACAGCTTACTTCCCGGCATATCCTTGACTTCCATGGCAATCGGGATAGTGCAGTTGAATGTTGCTCGCCGCACCTGATCCGCTTTCAGTTATTTTCACAATGAACCGGGTCGTCCACGGGCCACCCGGCGCGAGCGGTTCCTGACAGGCCGGACACTGGCCATCCTGCCGTAGCCAGACGCGGTAGAGTTTTACCCTGCCCCTTGGCGAGTTCATCATCTACTTGTCCCAGCGGGCTTCAAAGTACGGTTCCCACTTCGGGTCGTGCGGGTTTGCTCCGGCCTTGAGCCCTTCTTTATCGAATGAATTCAAGACCGCAAGAGCTCGAATGCACACAACAGTAATTGGATAATCATCGGACAAAGCATCGATTCCCATCTATTAGGGAATATGATTAGACAAATTTCATACTAGTCCAAGATACAAAATCTAAATTTTGTTGATTGGTTAATCTAAGGACAAAAATGATTCGGTTGCCGAAGTAAACCTAGCCCACTTGGAAGGTGGGCACTGTCAAATTATCGGTCGACGAGTCCCAGAACACGCAGGACGTAAGGAAGATTAATTTACGCTCCAAGGCGCTCCTGCCTTGAAGTTGGGTGGCATTTATTCGGTCCATTTTCGATGGAGTTGGACGGTATCCGTCAGCGGAACCCATCGACTTAGTTCCCTGTCGCTAGTGTGGTGTTTCGTTCTTGCTGGAACTTAAATCATTCTCACGTTTCAGTAGCATCACTACGGATCGAGTTGCGAGTTGCGAGTTGCGAGTTGCGAGTTGCGAGTTGCGAGTTGCGAGTTGCGAGTTGCGAGTTGCGAGTTGCGAGTTGCGAGTTGCGAGTTGCCCCAGAGATTGTGTTGACCGAGGAAGAGCGAGATGAGCTGACGAAATTGGCTCGTTCCAGGCTTAGCAGTGTGAGGCTGGCGTTGCGCGCAAAAATCGTTCTGCTTGCAGCCGACGGCATGCAGAACAAAGACATCGCCGAGCAACTAAACATTGGTCGCGTACAAGTCTCGCGCTGGCGCGAGCGCTACATCGAGTCGCGGCTAGCGGGCATTGAGCACGATCTTGCGCGCGGAGCGCCGCCGACGAAAGTGGATGTTGCCCGGCTGGTTGAGCTGACCACGCAGAGCAAGCCCGAGGCGGCTACGCACTGGAGCACGCGCAAGATGGCGGCGGAGTTGAGTGTCGGCGCTGCCTGCGTGTCGCGGCACTGGCGCGCCAATGGCATGAAGCCGCACATCGTGAGAGGCTTCAAGGTCTCGCGTGACCCCAGGTTCGCCGAGAAGCTCGAGGACATCGTGGGGCTGTACCTGTCGCCGCCGGAACACGCGCTGGTGTTGTGCTGCGACGAGAAGAGCCAGGTGCAGGCGTTGGACCGCACGCAACCCGGCCTGTCCCTGAAGAAGGGCCGAGCGGCCACCATGACCCACGACTACAAGCGCAATGGGACGACTACGCTGTCCGCCGCACTTAACGTTCTGGACGGCCAGGTCATCGCGCGATGTCAGCAGCACCATCGTCATGTCGAATGGCTGAAGTTCCTGCGCAAGATCGACCGCGAAACGCCTAGGGACAAGACGCTGCACCTGATCGCCGACAACTACGCAACCCACAAGCGCCCCGAGGTGAAAGCATGGCTGGCCAAACACCCGCGATTTCACATGCATTTCACACCCACCAGTGCATCCTGGCTCAACATGGTCGAGGGCTTCTTTCGCGACCTGTCAGTGAACCAGTTGCGGCGCGCGGTCTTTCGCTCGGTACCCGATTTGGTGAGCACAATCGTGATCCGAAGCCATTCATCTGGACCGCTAAGAACCTGTTCACGATCTTCTGAGCAGCAAAGCCAAGAAGGCCAAATGAACGAATTGCAGACTGATGTTGAGCTTACGTTCGCAGTTCTTCCATAGCCTACGGTTCTTCTCCAGCCAGGCAAAGCGACGCTCGACCACCCAGCGCCTGGGCATGACCTTGAAGGTATGCAGCTCACTACGTTTGGCGATCTGCACCGTCACATGCTCGCCCAGGATTTCGCGCACGCCCTGCGCGAAGGACTCGCCCACATAGCCGCTGCCGGCCAGCAGGCTTTGCACCCGTCCTGGCCCCGGCTTGCAGCGCATCAACGCCTGCAGCATACCTTTGCGATCTGTTACCCCGGCGGTGGTCACCGCAACGGCATGCGGCAGGCCTTGTGTGTCCACCGCGATGTGCCGCTTGATTCCGGAAACCTTCTTGCCTGCGTCATAGCCCTTCTGGGCCGCCGTATCCGCGTTCTTCACGCTCTGCGCGGCCACGATCAAGAACGTGCTGCAAGCGTTGCGCCCCTGTCTCTCGCGGGCCTCGCCAACCTGATTTTTTGAGCGCCCGCTCCAGCAGGCTCACACCCTGTGCGTCGGGCTCGCTCCATTTGGCAAAGAACGAATGCACCGTGCGCCATTTGGGAAAGTCACCGGGCAACGCCCGCCATTGGCAACCCGTACGCAGCAGATACAGTACCGCGCACCAGACCTCGTAAAGGTCCACCGTTCGCGGCGTGGTTCTCTTCCGCATCTGTTCCAGCAACGGGAGAATCTGCTCGAACCGCTCCCGGCTCATGCCACTTGGATAGGTCTTCTTGCGCATTCCCGTATTCTCCTGCTTTTGCGCAAGATCGTGAACAGGTTCTTAGACCGCTTTACGTACGAAATAGTGCAGGCATGTCAGCGTCACTACGCGCAGTTCTCGAAACTCTCCGCGCCGGCCGAAGCGATTGAGCGCGGTGCGGCGTCGGCCGCCGAACGCGACGCACTGCTCGCCCTGCTGGTGGAGGCCATGATCCGCGTTGAGCTGAACGCGCGGACCGAGGTGGCAGCTTTCCGGCGCGCGCACGACGGCGTGATGCGCCCCTGCTCAGCGGTGATCCTGCCACCGCAATCAGACACGTCCTATTTTCATAAAGTGTTGTGCGCGCCCCTCAGATTCGCAATCCTTGATATTCGCGTCCTGTCATTGTCGGTAGTATTCTCAGCCATCTCCGATAGCGTGCGCGGCGGCCAGATCATAGAATGCGTCGAACGTCGATCAGTTCGATCTTATCGCACGTGTGGTCGGCGTCAATGCAAGGTTGTGTGCGAACACGCTGAACGTTGTCGCGTGGGCGAACCACATTGATCATGACACTCTGGCCGGCAACGCCAGTGCGGGCGATGGCGCGGCCCCTGTCATGGCGATTTACGTGAGCGAACTCGGCGGAATGTATAGCGGGCGTCCTTTTCTGGCCTCCAACGAGTTCGGTGTCGGGCTTTCGAGCCGGGGCATCATTGAGGTGCAGGCGGGCGACCTGGCGCTGACCTCGCAGGGCCGACTGGTGTGCACCGGCCAGACCAGTGCAAGCGGCGACATGGCGCTGTCGGCGGGCGACCTCGCAAACAGCGGCACGCTCACCCCGCAGCAGGACCTGACTGCCCACGCGGTCAACATCCCATCGACCGACACGCTGGGCGCAGGTGCCAACGCAGACTGCCCGCTAGCGCAGGCGGTGCGCAGTCGATCACGGCTGGCGAACTGTCGGACCGCAACGGCCAGATCGTGTCGGGCGGCACGCTGGTTGAGAACGTCGCGGATGCGTTCTCGAACCAAGGCGGGACGATGCAGGCAGCGAGCCGTACTGACGTAGGTGCCGCCTCGCTCGACAATACGGCGGCCCGGATCGTGCCGCTGAACGGCGAGGGCCTGTGGGTCACCACCACCGCTGCGCTCATCAATGCGGCCGGCATGACCGCGAGGGGAGAGGCCGGGGGCACGAACGGCGCGCCGGATAACTGCATCGTCGCCGACCTCATCGTGCAGGAAAAGCAGAAAGTCGGCTTGCCGCAGTGATGGCGGGTCCGCGGCCCGGATGCCGTATCTGTACATCCCGGACCGCACGGATGGCGGCGGCAGTCATCGGCGAGCGCGGGAGCGTTTCGCCGGCGCACCGTTCTGCAAGCCGCCGGGCTTCTCCACCGCGCGGGGGATGCCGGGATGCCTGGCAACCGCGCAGTTCTAGAACGGCGAAACCGAACTGCGAGCAGCGAGGATCCGTCGTCCTTTCGAGACGCCGGTATAGCGCCGTTGCGTTACGGCGGGAAAAACACAGAAAGAGGAGCGGATTCAGTAATGACCCAGGCAAGAAAGCGCGCAGTGTTAACGATGAAGCATGTGCTGTCGCGCATGACACCCGGCGAACGTCACTCTTTACACGAGATTGCGCGGCGGGTGAAACGATCCATTCCCGGTGTTCAAGAGGCATTGGCTGAATGTGTCGCGAAACGCACGGTCGGCAAAGCGCTCATTGGCAAGCGGTATGTGTACTGGCTGCTCACCTTAAATGAGGCGGGGACGGATGTGCGCCCCGAGCCGCCTGTACGGTCACAGCGGGAGCTTCGGGGCTACGACGCCGGGAACCGCCGCTTCGCTGAACTGTGCATGTCGGCCCGTGCACCCGTTCAGGGCCAGACCGTGCGGTACATGGCGGTAGGTGGCTGACTGATCAGCCCCCACCAGCGCGGATCACGCCGGGATTCCACGCAACCGCGCAGTTCTGACTGGTTCGCGCGCGGCATTGCGGCAGCCTATTTGAGGTTTTTCAGCAAAGTTCCATCATGTCTCTGACTTTCCCGCAATCCGGACCTGTGCGAGGCGTCGGCCGACGGTATCGAAGCGGCGGAGCGACTGCTCAGGCTGCTCCAGAAAGCCAATCCCAAGCCTTTCATACCGGGCAAACGCTGTCCACTACGCATGTTCCATCACGAAGCGCCGAGGTATGTGCCGGACAGCGGCTTCGTGGATTCCATTGCTTCGGGCAGGACCGCGCGCGCTGCACAAAGGCAGGGCAGCATGTAACCGGCAGCGATGGTTATTACCAGTTTCACGCGCACCCGAGCGCGTTCTGATTGACGGGTGCAAGAATGGATAAGGAGGCAAGGATGGAATGTCCGGGCGTTGAACGACTCGACGCGCACTGGCGGATGATGTCGCCCGCGCACAGGGCGTTCGTGACGGAACTCGGCCGGATGGATGCCAGCGACGCGGCATTCATGCTGGCGCTCGTGCTCTTGAGGGTACTGAATACATGGTCGTACAAGTCCTTTTCGGCATATGCAGCCGCGCAGGAGTCGAGCCTATCGCTGCCGGCGTTGAGGCGTGCCGTCGAAGAACTTGTGGACCTCGGCGCGCTTGATGTCCAGAAGAAGGTCTGCCTAGGTCGCAGGACGACCTTGTACCGGCTGGGGAAGGTGATCGTGTCGCGCGCGGCTGCGTTCGCGGAACTGACTGCCCACGCTCAGGCGAGGCCGGACTGCACGCGGGATTTCCTCGCCCCCCCCGCAAACAATGACTGACGCCTCCCCGTCGACACCAGTAACGGCGCGAGCGCGCCATCTCAAAAAACGGGGGCATCTTGGCATCTGAGCGCATCTACCACGACGACAATGAGTCACGCTTCTTCACTGCACCGCAAGCCTATGGACTTGTTCGCGAGCGCCGGCCCGGGCGGCTCGCCATCGCGACCGAGAACACCCCGAGGGGCCGGGCCGTCCTGTGCTTTCTTTCACCATTTGACGCGCTCATCGAGGTTGGACATTTCACGAGGCTTGGCCAAGTTTGTCACACCGTATCCGCGTCGGAGATTGGCCACAAACGGTTCCTCCGTGCGTCCCGCCACGAGCTCATTGCCTGCCTGCATCTGGGTTGGCTCGCGCGTGACGGCAGGATTCTGGCGCGACCCGGCATCGAGCCGCGCCGGTACATCCGAACGCTACACCAAGAGATTCGCATTCCCCTTTCGCTCGAGGTGGGCGAAGAGTCGATCAGGGCGCTTGACCGGTTGCATGAGGCCGCTGGCCTGTTCGCCTGGCGCGAAACGATCGGTGCGTTCCGCAACTGGGGCGAGCGAAACGTGGCGGAAGTGGTTGATTACGCACTGCGATCGATGATGCTAACGCTAGAGTTCCCCTCGTCATGCAACCAGCTTGCGCTCTTCGACCCCGAGTTTGCCCAGTGGCACTTCGTGCCGATTGCCGATGCGGCAGACATCGGCGACATAAAATAGCGTTCGGCTCGACAGTGAGCACGAACCGCCGAAGGTCAGGCTTTCGCAATAAGGATCATTCAGACATGACGAACGCAAAACAGAAACCACCCCTCACGCCATCGAAGATCCTTGCATCCATGACGCCCGGTACGTTCGTTGTACACGCTGGCGCAGATCGCCCAGCTCATTGGCACCGGCTTTCCGGAAACGCAGCGGCTGCCGTCAGCGTGCGTGGCGAAGGGCACGGTGAAGCAGCCCCGCGACCGCAAGCGAGCTGCCTATCGCCTGCGCACCGACGAAGACATCCGGATCGAGCGTGAGCGGGCGTAGCACAACACGGCGCCGCAGGGCGTGCTGCGGGACTATGACGCGTAGCATCGCCACTTCCGCGAAATGCGCATGGCCAGCCGCCCCCCGCTATCAGGCACCGCGAACGGGAAGCGTGACAGTGCGCATCTTCAGTGTGTCACCGAGCCACACGGCATTCAACATACCGTTCTCAGGCTGAGGCTATCGGGTATCCATGGCACCCAGCGCAAGGTCAGCGAGGTTCTGTCGCAATAAGGATGGCAGGTCGAGGAAAGTTCTATATGATTAGTATGGCTAAGATCGTCGGCCAGTGGAACCGCTCAGCGGGAGTCTGGCCGCCGCCGTTTTCCAATTGCCCCTTGGCGATCATGTGCACAATCTCGATGCCGCTCAACAGGATGCGGGCACACCGAAAATCGTGAAGCCCATCGTTGGCTTGATGATGCGCTTGATGGCACGATGGTCCTGTTCGACAATGTTGCTCAGAAACGTTGATGGCCGCATCCCTGGTTCTTCTGCTCGGGCGGCACATTCTTGCCCGGGCGGCTTGCAGTCCACCGCAACGAACTGCATCCCTGAAGGCCGCAACGATGCCGGCCCGTGCCCGCGCGGATCCGGACCGTGCTTCGAGCTTCGCCTCGTCGACCTCCATCGAAATCAACTGAACTGCCCTGCCCGGAGCCTCCCCATTGCGTGCCAAACGTTGGACTCAGCTGTTCGACATTCGGTCGATAAATGCTTCGGCCTTGCTGAGCGAGGCCGTGCCCGACGGCATCGACAACAACACCGCAAACGGTATCTGGCCCAGATCGTAAAGCTACCCGCGTGCATCGCGCCGGTCACGAAACCTGAGAACGCTCGTCCGAAGACCATTCCCCCTCATTCCACGTTGTTTCCGAAAGCAACATGGAAAGGAGCAGCTTGCAGCGTGGAGAGCTCTTTCAACGTACACACGAAACGTAGCTCCGATGCGAATCGTGGTCAATGGCAACTCCACCGTCACCAAGATTGACCACCTTGTGGAATCCCCTCCCGGCGAAGGTGTGCGACCAATACGTGCTGCCCCCGCCCCAGCCATAGAGACCATCTGCATAACGCGAATCGCCTTTGGGCGCGACGAGCGCGTATTTGGTCCCAGCAGCGATACTGTTAGCAGTGTTCACATAAGCGAAGAGCGCCTTCAGCTCTTCGACCGTCGGTAGCCGCATGTCACGTTTCGCACAATGGTACTGGGCATCGTGGTAGTCGTACCGCACCACCCGGGCGCCATTGAAAGGGTCCGGGACACTCTGCTTCGCGCGCGTGATTTTCTTCTCCCACGGATCGGCCTTAGTGACGGGGCGGCTAAAGCAGATCTTGTGAGAGAAGACGGTCGTGCCACCGCCAGTCATTGGATACGTCCCTTCAGGCATGCAGATTTCGTCAGCGACTATCGCCGCATCCGCCCATGCTACGGCGGGCGAAAGACCCGAAATCAGAACGGGCATTGCCGTCAAAAGTGCGCGAAGCAGCACAAATCCCCGGCTCCGCTTTCCACTGATGGAAAGCTCGGGTCCGGAATTCGAATAGCAGTGCTGGCTGAACAGGTCGCGGAACAGCTTCGGATTGGTCTGTATGACAGACGCGGCTTCGCTAGCGGGGTCCATGGCGTTCTCCTGATGCATGCGAGAGGCTTTCCCCGAGGCGGAGATCACGCCCGGGATGATTCACTCCGGGTCAGCCTTTGTGCGGCTGTCCGCGTCTACTCGGAGCTTTACCGGCTGCCGGATGCCGTAGCGGAACCCTGCGTCACCGCCCGCAGTTCACGACCGTTCATCTGCGTCGGCCCGCTCCCCCACAGTTCGCCCTGTTCCTCGAGCTCCGCCTGAATAAAATCGATCGTCGGCTGGTCATACTTCCAGCATCACTTGACCTCGCAGGCGTCTCACGCTCGGGCGGTTGCGGTGCCCTCGTGATCGTGGGCTTCAATTCACCCGTGAAAAGTCTCGCGGAGCCGCACTCCACGGTCGGGGTTGTTTTCCGCATGGTAATCATCTCCCGAATGATGCGACGCGTGAAAGTCCCCGGCAAGCATCAATTTACGCGTGCTTCGATGCGCCGTATATTGGCCTAAAGGCGTATGACCCACTGACCGATTGGTGTCACCGAGACCAGTAACATCTAAGCCTTTTCGTCAAATCGCCGGCGCCAGCTGTATTTGCGCGGACATCGGATCGGGCGGCGTCCAGTCAGCCGGTGAATTTCGCGACCATCCATCCTCGTTACACCTGGCCGACCTTGCTGGTCACCGATCGTACTTGGCTCCGAAGAGCTGAACCTTTCCGTTCCTGCGTGCTGTGAAATGAGCGGTCGGGGTACCGTCAACCGGTCAGCATTGCGGCGCACATTCGCGACCGTTGCCTTCTGCAACAGGTCGTTACGGTCACCCACATTGTCCAGCGGGGTCGTCGCACCGATGATCAGGACATCGATTTTTATTCCTTGCATTCGACGCGACAAGCGGCCAACGACCGGAGTGGCACTCAAACCCGTCAGCTCATGAAACTCACCTTCCCGTTGTTCAGGTCGTACATCGCCCCGACGATTCTGACTTTCCCGTTCTTTTCGAGATCCGCCAGGATTGAGCTATTACTACGGACGAGGTCGATGGTATGGCGTACGTTCGACTGAGCCACCGCATCGACAAATCCGGCGTTCTTGCTGGTGCGCTCCCCCCATACTTCGTCATCTCGATGGCAGGCTTGATGCTTTCGAGCAACCCCGTGAGATTTCCCAGTTGCACGTTATCGATGGCGCCCTTGATGGCTCCGCACGCTGTGTGTCCCATCACCATGATGACTTTCGCACCAGCGACCGCGCAGGCGAACTCCATACTGCCGAGAATATCCGGATTGGAGATGTTACCGGCGACCCGTGCATTGAAGGTATCCCCGATGCCAATGTCCAGAATGATCTCCGCGGGCGCCCGGGAGTCGATGCAGCTCAGGATGATGGCAGCGGGATACTGGCCGGACGCACTGGCTCGCTTCTGCGCAAGGAAATTCTGCGGCTTCATCTTGCCTGAACGGAACCGCTCATTGCCTTTCTTCATTATCTCGATGATCTGGTCGGGCGTCAGCGCGTCACGTTGTGCCTCGGTCAGGGCAGCCTCCGCAACGTCCGGCCCCCATCCGATCCCGGCCAGCAATGTAAGCGCGCAGGCACTCATTCCTCCCTTCAGCCAAACGCGCCGGCCATTGTCGTTCGGATGACATGTCTTGAGGGAATCAGAACCCGATTCCATGACTACCTCCTCTTGATATCGCAGGGGGTTGCGGGTACATCACGGGCAAACGCCCGATCGGCCTGAAACAGGCCGGCTATGGCAGCCGTGTTTCAATCAGTGATGCTTGTATTTCGGCGCAGCATCGCTATCTCATTGCTCTCTGTCGAGTGACAAGCCAGCAACGTTCGGCGCCTAGCAGGGGTAGAGGCGCTCCGTCTCCCGTCCGTGACGCCGCGCGAAGGCTCCAGATTATCTCTGCATCCGACCTGTCCCTCCAAGGCATCCTGTGGGTCATCTCAGACTGCTCCTGTTGCTGCACACCGATTTCGTCATGGACCGTGATAAAAATGACGGGCATCCCGCTGCCTGCAAGGCGTCGCTGGACCTCCAGTCTGTTCAGTCCTGGCATCTGCACATCAAGAATCACTCAGGCACGGTGATACGACGGCATGGACGACGAGGCTTCCAGGAAGGCGCTCCGCTCGCGAAAGACTCCGCTGCCATCCCAATGGAGCGCAACAGCCGCTTGATCGCCCGGCTCACCGATTCATCGTCATCGACGAAGACAACAAATCGCCTGGGTAGGCTGTTCCCATCGTGAATAGTCCTGTCGCAGGAATGTGCGAGCACTCGCATACCCTAGGCACCAGACTAGAAAACCCGACGCGATTGCGGTATTGGACTTTGGTCCCGTATGCGGGCCTTGCAAATCATGCCCTCCGTGCGCTGGAAGACATCGTCGCGCGAGCGTTCAGGGAGGTAGCCGGCTGTCAGCAGCGGAGTAAAAGTCGATCCGCCCGATAGTCCAGACCACTTGCCCCAACGAAGTGACCTCCACCCTCGCCATTACGCGTGCCCGGTGGGTCTTGATAGTCTTTACTGCTCCGGACCGAGCTCGCTGGCGACCTGCTTGTTTAGCCGTCCGGTGACGACCAGCGCCCTGACCTGCCGTTCGCGTGGGGTCAGACGATCGACGCGCTGGCGAAGCTTGTCCAGTTCGCCGCGACGCGCAAAGTTCTGTCTGGCACGCTCAAGCGCCTGTTCGATCGCCTGCAACAGATCTGGGTCGCTCACAGGCTTTGGCAGGAAGTCGCAACCACCAGCCCTCATAGCGTGGAGTTCGCGTTGGCAAGGGATTCGCATGCCGAGGCAAATACCTCAATAGAATGGCCTGCGAACCGGAGCGATCGCGCGAGCGCGCAACACACTGAATCGTCATCGTCGACGACGTACACCACCAGATCCGGGTCTGCCATGGCTGTTACCGCTATTGCATGTTCCCTGCCGCGTTCCATACGGGCAACGTAACATAGAACGTCGCGCCTCGATCGGTGTTGTTTTCGGCCCAAAGCTCCCCGCCGTGCATGTCAATAATGGAACGACTGATCGACAATCCCAACCCGAGGCCCTGGGGTTTTGATGTAATGAACGGCTTAAAGATCTTGTCCAGCTTGTCTACCGTAAGCCCATGCCCCCGATCGGTCACAGCGATGCGCAGAGTCCCGCTACGGTACCGTTTGACGACCACTGCGACCACACGATCGTCGGCCGGGCAACCGTTCATTGCGTCAAACGCATTGAGCAGAAGATTAAGCATGACCTGCTGCATGTGCACCTTGTCGCCGCGCACCTCGGGCAAATCGTCGTCGACGTCGAGGGTCACGCGGATTCCGCGAACGACCGCGTCACTGTGAACGAGCAGTACCACATCGCGTAACGTACCGGCCAGATCGAGCGGCGCGAGTTCCATGTCGCCCTTCTTGACGAACGCACGGATGCGCCGGATGACCTCGCTCGCGCGGCAGTTGTCGTCGACAATATCATTCAGGATCTCGCGGACTTCGGTCAGGTCGACCGGATCCGCAGCTAGGAATCGCTGCGCCGCGTGAACGTTGCTCAGAATCGCAGTAAGCGGCTGGTTCAACTCATGCGCGAGCGAACCAGCCAGTTCGCCCAGGGTGGATACGCGGGTCAGGTGGGCCAGTTCCTGCCTGCTACGGTGCAACTCGTATCGCTCGGTCCTGTCGAAGATGACCGCAAGCAGCGCAGGTTCCTCTTCGAAGCGAAAGCTCTTGAGCACAATTTCGACAGGGAACTCCGTGCCGTCGCGACGCTTTGCGAACAGGTCGGGAACACGACCCTGCACCTTCGCTCGTAACGCAGTGAAAAACTCGCCTGGTGTGGAGCAATTGCCGTTGTCACCTAACATAGGGAGCAGCACGTCGGCAGGGGTTCGCGTCAACTCGCCGCGCCCGTAACCGAAGAGTCTCTCCGTTTGCCGGTTGGCCAGCACCATCTGGCCATTGCCGTCGACGATCAGGATCGCGACCGGCAACAACTCCAGAGCGTCGCGCACGCTGTTGCCGCTGTTGCCGCTGCTGCCCCGCAATTCCCCTGCGACCCCGCGCCACGTAGGCGAACGCGTCCCGCCGGGGGACTCGCGCGGAACCCTGCGGTGAATGATCGTGTCCACGGCACGACGTGTTGCAGTGCGTCGCGCATTGTGCCGCCACCCATTGCCGGGCGGTCGGAACAAAATCCGTTGGCCGGTCGACGATCGGTGCAGGGGCGAGTCCTTTACCTTCGACCAAACGCCTGCGACGGAGAAACCGAAGCCCGGAAAACCTGACTTTGTGGAGCCATTACTTCCGGACACCGTCTGCTTCGCGCGCTGGCGTAGCGCCTGCATCAGTATCAGCAGACGAATAATTATTGCAGCCTCGAGGACAGCGACGACGGCAGGCATGACGATGATCATGGCGTGGTGCTCCTTTCAACAGCTCGTACGAACGTTGGGCAAGCGTCGCTCGCGCCGGGAGACGTGTATGCGAACCGGTCGACTCCATGCGGGCGCCGCGACTACACCATCCTCCTGTAGTTGGCGCGGCTCGGTTTGTGTGCCTGAGAAATCGCCGCGCTTGAGCTGGGCGATATTCACTGGCGTTCTGGACAGCTTACCATTCATGGCAAGGGGCAAGCGATCGAACATGTTCCGCTCCTATCCGACGTTGGGTATGCGCTCGCGATCTGCCTACACGAAGATGGCGGCGCAAGCGCATCCAGACGGGTCTTCCTGCGTATGTTGGCGCCGCGCGTTGGCCTGGCGGAGCCGGCGGCAAGTGGCCATATTTGTCCACAAGGCCTTCATTCGTGCCGGCTTTCGCCCCCCGGTGCCGCGGCGCCGCGGCGCCGCGCATCTGTTCCGTCACGTTCTGGCGACGATGATTATTCGCCGCGGAGCGTCGATCGTGGAGATCACAGAGGCTTTCCGGCACCGCTCACAAGGCAGCACCGCGATTTATGCAAACGTCACGTTCGAGGACCTGCGCGGCGTAGCGGGTTCCCAGCCAACGACGGGAGGTGCATGATGAGTGCGATCCGAGACTCTCTGGTTCAGTACATAGCAGTCGGCCGGGCTCGAGGGGCGCAATTCTATGAACCGGCGTTGGCACTCAATCATTTCGTTGACCTGCTAGAACTCGAGAACGCCGAGTCCGTAACCACCGATCTGGCCGGGTGACGGCGCCAGTGCTTGTCGAGCGTGCCACATGGGGGCGTCGTCTGTCGCAGGTGAGAGGATTCGCCAGGTGGCTGAGCGACATAGACAACCGCAACGAAGTTCCTCCAACGCGGCTTCTGAGTGCTCGCCGGCGGCGCAATCGTCCACATATTTATACTGCCGAGGAAATCAACCGGCTCATGAACCATGCTGTCCAACTGCGCTCGCACGCAGGAATGCGAGCACTGCCCTATTCGACGCTTATCGGACTTCTGGGCGACAGGCCTCAGGCTAGGTGAGGCCATTGGATCCGACCGGTCCGATGTTGACCTCGTCAACGTCGATGTCGGTCTCACCTATTGGTAAATCGAAGCCGCTCTCGAATTGCTAAAACTCGCTGCTGGCGATCTCGACAGGAACTCTTCGGGGGATCCATCATGAGCGCCGCCAGTCTTCCATCTCTTGTCCGGCGTTTCTTTACCCAGCGCCTGCTGGAGAAGCAACTTTTAAGCACACACAAAGTGGCGAGTTACCGGGACACGTTCCGCCTGCTGCTCGCCTACGCCGCGCAGCATGTCGGTCGTGCGCCATCAGATTTGCAGATCGACAGCTTGACGTATCCCTCACTAGCCCCCTCCCCCGGGCCAACCTCGTTAATGCATATGCTGACCACCGTTGATGGCGATGTTGGATCCGGTCACGAAACCTCCATCGTCCGAACAAAGGTAAAGAACCAAGGCTGCCACTTCCTCCGGCTTGCCAAGCCGACCGGCCGGTATGTGCGGAATGATCTTCGTGTCCAGAATCTCCTGCGGGATAGCCGTAACCATTTTGGTGGCGAGATAGCCTGGCGACACCGTATTGACGGTGACACCCTTGCGCGCCACCTCCAGTGCCAGCGATTTTGTAAAGCCGTGCATACCAGCCTTGGCAGCTGCGTAGTTGGTCTGGCCGACTGAACCTTTCGAACCGTTGACGGACGAAATATTGATGATGCGGCCCCAACCACGCGCGACCATGTCTTCAGACAGCGGCTTGGTCATGTTGAAGACCGAATCGAGGTTGGTGCGGATAACCATGTCCCAGTTGACCTTGTCCATCTTCCTGAGCGTCATGTCCTGTGTGATTCCGGCGTTGTTCACCAGGATGTCAACAGGTCCGACTTCAGCCTTAATCCTGGCTGCACAGCGCTGGCATGAGTCATAGTCCGTCACGTCGACCGGGTACGCATGAAAGTTCCGACCCTGTTTTTCCGTACGGACCAACCATTCCGTTACACCAGTGTTATTGGGCGAGTGCGTAACTATCACCGCATATCCCGCATCATGCAGTTTCGTGCTGATTGCGTCCCCAAGGCCGCCCATGCCACCCGTCACCAGTGCGATTCGTCTCGTCATTGTTTCCTTCCATGATTGAAAATACTGGGAAGTCATGAATCGTACGATGATGCGTCAGGTTCACTCGCCCGTCGCCATTGCCGGGCATCTCCAAGAGATCATCGCCAATCCATGACCTGCAATCCAGCCCACCTTGCTCTCCGTCAATTAAACCCACTCCATTTCACTTCACAAAACCGGTCCGAACACAAACCGATAGACCTTTCATCGCCTACACTTTTCGAAAGGCGGGCTATAAGAGCAACTATATGGCCTCAGGACCGGCTCGAATATCTGACTAGTACTATAAATTTACAGATTGCCGTTCGCCCCCGGGCGATTGCATGAAGCTCACAAGCCGAGCAGACAGGCGCGATATGGGTCGCTGGCGCCGGCCTTGCGGCGACTTTTCAGTCCGACCTTGGTTTTCGTATCGCGCTTGAGCAGATCATCTGCGATACGACGAAGGATTGCGAAGTTCTGCGCCGCGTTTTCGACCCTCACCCTGCTGTGATCCTCGCCAAAGGCCATGTCCAGCACCAAGAGCATGTTGTGGTGAGTAGGCCGGAGGAATTTCACCCCCGGCCTCTCGCAGAACGGTGCGTGAACCTCTCGATTCACACCGCTCCCATCAGGCAAACGCCCCTGTCATGCCTCGCCGCCAGTGTGCAAACATTCGCGGATGCTTCGTGGCGATGCTCTCCACGAAGCGACTTGCCCGCGTCTTATGTCCTTTCAGACGTTTGTACTTCCGCATGGCCCATGCAACCAATGTCCGGTTGAAGTGCTGAACACCGGATACATGGCCGATGGACAGAACCGCCCGTAATACTCAAACCAGCCCCTCAGGACCGGGTTGTGCAAACGGGCGATGTCCGCCAGACCCAGGGTGGTCCGGTTACGGAAGTTTGCCTTGCGGGTCGGTGGCCGCATGGATTTCCGCGCAGCCGCACTGACCGCTGGCGTGAAGCTCACAAACATACTGTTGCGTTTGCGATTCTTCACGACCCGCGACCGAAAGGTGTATCCAAGAAAGTCAAACCGCGTGTTCGGATACTTCCCTTTGCGACTGCCATCCTTGCGGTACACGATCTTGATCTTGGCGGGATGCATTTCCAGATGGCACTCTGCCAGCCTCGCCTCAAGCGCAACCTTGACAGCTTGCCCCTCCTGCTCGGGCCGGCAGTGAACCAGGCCGTCATCTGCATACCGGCACCAGGGAAGTTCAGGAAACGTTCGGCCCATCCAGACATCAAACGTATAGTCGTAGACCGACGCAAAAGTGTCACCGTTTCGGCAGTAATTGTGTCAATCGGCCTAAATTACAGTGCTGACAGCAATCTGATCGTTTTGTTGGTGCGCGCCAGCAAGCGAACTGGCGGCGGCGACTGCGGCGAGCGCGCAGACAACCGAAATTTCCTCGGGCGTCACCATGGCCCTCGACCCAAGCGACGGGTCAAAGCTCGCTTCGGCCGCCCTACAGTAACCCCCGCTCGATATAGACCCGCGTGATCGCCCGTCGATGCTCCCCCGACAACGGTTGTATCCTGTCCGGTGACGATTTCTTACTGCCGTACCGTGCTCCGCACTCTGCACAGCGATAAGGTGTCTCGAGCAGGCGCACGTTTAGTAGATACGGCGCTTCATACCCGCACCTCCGGCAAGCTACCTCGAGAGGCAACGAATGTGCGGGGCAAACGACAACCCTTTCAATCTGGTAGAGCGCGCTGTGGTACCCACAAGCGATGCATCGGCGGCAGTAGCGGAATGACTCGCTACAAGGCCGATGCTGAAGTGCCGGCAGGAGCGCAGCACGCAGGGCTTTCACCGGCAGATCAAGGGTGCTGCGTAAGCGCTCAAGCTCGATCGCTTCCAGTTGCGGCGCCACCCCTTCGTACGGATCCACACGCGGCCCCAGCAGTCGTGCGAGAGCGTACCCGGGAAGCGCGTTGGCCGTCTTGAACTTCCACAAGATCGAAACTATGGACTCGTACGGCTCGAGCCATTTCTCGTTGAAAACGTACCCGAGCGCGGGCGTTAGCGAGCGCTCCTCAAGCGTGAGAATTGGAAAACTCAGCCGCGTTAGCTCCGCAACGCTACGCGGCGGCGATGAGGACGCGACCGGTTGCATGGCGTGATTGAACATAGCCGCAGTGATGTACCGCGTAGGCCCACAAAGCGGGTTCCGGACAATAGCCGAACCCGTCCTTGAGTTCGCTTTCTTTCAGGACGATCTCAACGACGCGTGCGAACGACTCCATGGAATCTCCAGGCGCCCAGGCAGACTTGCCTTGTGGTGCGCCGCTTCGAACGTCCGCCAAAGCGTGTCGGCATCACTGACAAGACGATACCCGGCGTCGAACGCCTGTGGAATATAGAACCGTGTGAAGCTCCACTCGCTTGCTTCAGGGTACGCGGTCTGGTCGTATCCGTTCAGGCACGTCGCGACATCCCCGGCGTTGCGGATACCGTGGAATGACAGCTCCTCGACCATCAGGCGCGCAACGATCTGGGTTTTGGCTGCGATCTGCAGCCCGGTTTTCTGCGCGAGGAGTTCCTGCTGGCCGACGAGGAACGTGAACAGTTTGATCTGCTGCCGGTCGAGCGCGTCGTGAACATCTCGCAACCACTCGTACTCGTTTTCGTTGTAGCGCTGGGCCTCGTCGCAGAACAGGAGCACCGTTCCGCTGCCAGCGCGCGCCGCTGCCTCCCGTATCCTCAGCGACAAGCGCATGCGTTTTGATGGATTTGTACCTGCGTTGGGATCCGGGTCGCCGACGGCCTCAAGCAGGTTTGCAAAGAACGGCCCTTCTGCGTGCCGCGGTTTATGCTCGCACTGCGCGTGGTAGCTCGTCATCTTTGGATGGTTCTGCGCTAACAGCAGGCGAACGTATTCAATCGCGCGCGTTTTGCCGATCCGGGACGGGCCGTAGATCAGAGCGCCCATGATCCGGTAGCGCAGACAGCGGATGACCAGCTCATAGAAGGCCTCAATGGCGGGCGTGGCGATACGGTAATTGCCAGTCACGAGCGGGTGCAGCGACGGGTCGATCGGGCGCGGTATCTGAAGCGACATGACTCACCTCCCAAAAGCAAAGTCCAGAACTAAAATACCTGACCGGTGCCGATTGACAGTTTGCGGGGTCGGGCCGCGGTGCCTTGTGCACGATCAACGACACCGTCGGTCGGGGCGGCGGATGTCGCCGTGGCTTCCCGCGCAGGGGCGACTACTGTTTCAGGCTGGCGCGCCGGGCCCGGTGGAGTTTTCGCAGTCGACTGCCGACCCAATCAATCGGTTGACGTTGGCAAGTTCTGTCGCCTCCTTCCGCGCTGTCTTTGCACCTGCCAGCTTTTCCTTAACATAGGCTTCGATCGGGTCTGGCGCGCCCGCTCCACGTTGACGGCGTTCGCCTGCCTGCTTCAGGATTTGCTGGCGTAGCTTGAGGTTGTGCGGAATCAGACACCATGACCCTTGCACGTCAAGCACGCCAAGTTCAGCGCCATCGGACAGAAATGCCCGGACGCAGCGCAGATCGTCCGTGTTCATATAGACGAGCAACTGCTGGCCGATGAGGTGCGTGCTTGTGGCGAGCACGCGGTTGGTGTAGCGGGCACCATGCAGATTGATGTGAGGACGCACGCCCTGGTCGAGATACGCCCGAACGCGACACCGCCGCGCCGACTGCATCAGGCAAAGGGTGCGACGGTGATGCTCGGCCAGCCACGTTACCAGCGTCTGCTTGCCGCGCACGAAATACCCGATCGCTTCAAGAGGCGTGACGTTGTTCAGGCCGCCGTGTGGCGTACCGTTGTAACTCGCGATGGCATATTCGACCAACTCTTCAAGCTCGTCGAACGAGACATACAACCGCAGGTTACCCTTGGGGTCGCTCAGCGCTCTGCGCAGATCGCGTGGGTGGGACCCTGTGTAGCCTGGCAGGCGGGAAGACAGCCGACTTGCGATCGTGCCGAAGAACCGTTCGATGTAAGGCCGTTCGTCCGGGCTGTATTTTGGTCCGGCGTCAACAAGACACCCGATAAACTCACACAACGCGGTCAACGTCTCGTTCGCGAGGTTAGCCCTCCCGTTGCCGAGCTTCATCCATTCCCAGGTGGCATACGCCAGCTCCGGTAGCCGTTGCGACGGAAAGCCGTCCTGCGGCCCGTATGTCAGGCCAGCGATGGTGAAACTTCGCTCACGATGTGGCTCCAGAGCCTTCTCGATCGTCTTGATGACGTCGTAACGGCTGTATTCTTTCCCAACTGCAATGTGATATCCGAGCACGGCGCGTGTGCAGACATCGATGATGACAAGGAGCCACGCCCGGTCGATCTCGAACTCATGCTCAAAGCCAAGCGGGTCACGCGTGACCACCTTAAGTCGGATATCAAGCCGGTGGCCGTCGAATTCGACCACCTGATACGGGCGGCTCGCTGCCGTGACACCCGCGTCGGTCGGGCGTGGCAAGCCCTTGAGATGCGAAGCGCCCGCCGACCGCGCTGCTGTGTCGAAGCGACGCAACAACTCTGCCTTCACGCGTCGCGACAGGGAACGGATCGCGTTGTCTGAGGTGTTGAATGGGTAATCGCCGGCAGTCAGTCCGACTGTGCGACATTGGCGGAGAAATTCATCGTGCAACGCTTGCAAACCGCTTAGACGGGTTCGCAGCCCCGAGTCCGTATGTATCTTTACGAGCAGTACCTTGCGTTGCTTGAGCTTCAGCAGCAGCCAGCCTGTCAGGGCCGGGTATTGCTCGAACAGGAGCGATAGCGCTCCTGCTGCCCCATAGCCACCGCAATCGCAACCGGTCTCCACGGCTCTTACCCGCGTATATTCCGCGATGCGCGTGTAACGCACGAGCGCGCGGAAACCATACGGTCTTCCATCCGGGTGCGGCAACGTAGCGCGTTCAAGCAAGCGGTACAGCTGACGACGGTTCACCCCTGTTGATAGCTCGATCGATTTGACCGACTCTCCGGCGGCATAGCGCACGACGGCCTGCCTGCGTTTTTCGAAAACTCGCCGCGCGACCTCGTCGAGTTCTGTATGCGCAACGGTCGGCCAGACGCTCACGTCGATCGCCTGCAACTCGGTCTTCCAGTGGTTCATGATCCTGCCTCCGCCTCTACAAATGACGACAACAGAGACAATGGCTGGGTGTGAAGCTCCGGTGCCTTGACTCGCCCGCTGTACAACAAGCCAAACAACGCCGCACGGCATAGAACCGGATCGCCGGTCGAAAACTCACGCTCGATGGCAAGTAGTCTCTGAGGCACAGCAACGAACCGCACGATCGCCTCCGACAGCGTCGGTGAGATAAGGCCATGGTTGGCGACAACATAGGGCAACATGCGCTGCCAGTTCTCAATCCAGACCCGTCCGGCGGCAAGCTCAGCCGGGCCGACTCGACGGATGGCTAACGCGTTGCCATCGATTGAACGTTGGGAACTCATCGCCTCGTGCAAGCTACTGTCAGCATCACAGCCTGTTAGGACTGCAAATTCATCATGATCAACGTAACGAACCAGAAAATCCGCGAGCCGTAGGCGCCCTTCCATCTGTATGTAACCGGGACGCTCGCAGAAAGCGACCACCGCCGGATCCGTCTCTAACAGCACCCACAACTCAAGCAGGGAATGTCGACAGAACGTAACCCGGCGCTGCAGCTTGGCGCTGAATGCTTCGAACCGATGCGCGCCTCGTGGTCGCACGAGCGCGATGGGTTTGACCAGCGGCAAGGACAATTCCATGAGATCCACGCCTTCAAGACGGGATTCGAAGTGTAGGAGGCGAATTGACGAATTTAATACGTATATATGCGAATTGACACTTTTGCTCCGCTTGGTACGAGAGCGTGCAAAAGTTGGGGAGGTGCATTTTGTCAGGCATCCCGGGCTTATGACATGACTGCATTGTCTGTTCTGTCCGTTCGCCGGCGCCCGCCTGCCGACGTTGGCCCGATGCATTTCCCGTAACGCGAGTCGGCAGTTTTGAGCGCCAGAATGCGATGGGACGAGAATTCCCCGTTCAGAACCGCGACTCTGACCTGTGCCATGCAGTGCGCCCCTTCGTCAGTCCAGCGCATCTGTCGCTTCTTGGCCATACGGTGGCTGACGACCTGGTTCACCGCGGACTCGGCAATGCTGCTGCTGATCGGGAGACCTTTGCGATGCCGGGCGCTGTAGTTGACCAACGTGTGCGCGTTGTTCCTCAGATAACTGGAGACGGTGTTCAGATTCCACCAAAGCGTTTTGAATTCGTATCCCTCTCTCGCCAGCAGCCGACTGTCCAGTGCCTTGATCCGCTCCACCGCCTTGCTGCCCTTGCCATGCCAGACCAACCACTTCGCGTGGGTGATTTCGGTCTCCACCGACTCCTGGTCCATCGAGTCGATCATCTTGCTGCCGAACACGGAACGCTGCGCCGCCTGGAACTTCATCGCGATGTGGAACCAGTCGAGGATCCGGCCGCGAGCCAGCTGACTGCCCTCGACGGTTTTTGAAAATTCACCAGCGTCGTCGCTGATCACGGTCACGCGTTCATCGCTCGCCACACCGTTCCGGCTGAGGAACTGATCGAGCCGCGCTGCAGCCGAGGTGACTTCCCTGTGCACATACGCATACAGTTTTGGAGGACCATCGGTGAACGTCGCCCGCCCGGCGACGATATTCACGTGGCGGCCAGGGCCTCTCCCTGAGTCGCAATTGCGCAGCCACGCCGAGTCGACGCTCACGGCCGCGACATGGCTGGATTCGCGAACCTGCACGTCTGCAACGGCTTGAGGTAGCTTCGCGATGTCACGCTCGATGTCAGCGTCGAGCTGTTTTCCAAGAGTGTGAATCCGATCCCGGGTGCCGCTGAACGAAATGCCCTTGTCCAGCGGGAGCACTTCCTTAAGCATGGCCGCGGCCTGCCGGTATGGCAGATGGACTGCCCACTTCGCCTGGAGATATTCCAGTTCCGGCGTGACGCGCGTGGTTAGGGTTTGGGACAAGGGATGCACCACACGCCGCGGCGTCCGCGCATTCCGCTGGCAAGCACACGACCACAGCCGCGGACTCTTCACCATCACTTTGCCGTACACGGTGCGCAGCACCGTCGAGCGACTATCCTTATGACTCAAGGCCGCACCGCAGCTCCGACAATGGGTCTGGCCTGAGAGCCACGACTGCACCTGTTTCGAAATGAGCCCGGCCTGCACCTTGGCCAGCAGCGACCGCCCTTCCGCGAGAGTCAGGCCCAGTTCGGCAAGACAGCAGTCAGGGCGCTCAATCACAGCCAGAACTCCGTCACCTACCTCGACCGTATCATTGTCTCCGTCGGCCAACCTTGCTTCGATGATCAACCGCATGACTTGCTCCCACCGTTGCGAGACCGATCAGCCTACTCCAGACGAAACCGATGCCGCTACCGGAAGCACAAGCGGCCCTCCTTGGGAGCCTCCCCAGCTTTTGCACGCTCTCCCCGTTAGCGAAGCAATGTTGTCAATTCAATGGCTAAACCGTTGTCCCCACGAGCACAGTCCAGTGACAACATTCCTTCGTTTTACGCATGTCCAGTAATTGCGCTAGCGTGCCTTGCATGTGCTGTTAATCAATTCGTGCATCGCACTTTACCTCGAAGCCGCAGCACCGCTTTTCGCACAGGAGACGTCTCGCGGATTATGGCCGCGGCCGAACACTACCACGCGTGCTAATCAAAATAGCTCTTTGCACAAGAGCTAAAGTTATCTTTCCTTAAACCAGATAACAAAACACAGAAGCGCTTTCTGACTGCATGCGGCCGGTAACGATCCTGAACTCCACCCAAAAAAAGTGTCCCTCGGATCGCATCGTCCGTAAGACTTGATATCCAGCACCGATGCCACGCTAGCAGAGTTACCGAACAAGCATCATCACGATTGTTGTACCGTCGCGACAGGCGTGATCGCACGTAACGCGTTACGCAGCAAGCCATCCCGGCGTTTTGGCCGCTAGCATTCATGTGAACATGGCTAGTGGCAATTGTGAGCACCAACACTGGCTCAGACCCGTACCCATAACCGTACGGCGGCCCGTAAGACCTGCCGCAAGCGCGAAAATAGTACGCCCAGCGCCGAACGTTCGCGCGTTCATCGCGAACCAGTTCGGCACTGAGCCATCTCACTGCGCCCGAACTTCGATGGAGACCCGCCTGTCCGGTTGCAGGCAAGCGATGAGTGACCTGCCCCCTCCGTCCGGACATTGGGTCGTTGAATCACGGGACCCCACTCCCGTCGCATGAATCACCTCACCGTTAAGCCCGTGATTGATCATGTATTCCCGTATCGTCTTCGCTCGGGCCAGTGACAACGACTGGTTGACCGCATCCGGCCCGAGGCGGTCGGTATGGCCTACGACCGAAATGGACTGAACACCGCTTCGTTGCTTGATCCGCGCGATGACCTGCTCGAGGTTGGCCGCGCCGCGCGGCGAAATCGAAGCCAGACTGGACTGGCCGAAAGCAAACAGGGCATCGGTTTGCAACACGAACTGATCAACCGTTTGCGCCACAGGTGCGGCCGGCTGCGTGGCCGCCGCTGCTGGGGTATCCGGCGCGCCACCACACGCGAAGGTCAGCCGCCGCGTGACATCGGATTCATCATTATCCGGCAGGAGGCGTCCGACTTTCTGCACCGGGCGAACCGGCTCTCCCTGACATATCCGTTGGGCCACCTTCATACAGGTAGCAGGTCCTTCGAATATCCCATGACATTCGACCTGATGAAGCCGCGAGCCACCCGCGGCCGTGACCGTATATGCGTTAAACGTCGGCCCGGAAGCACTCGAACATCCCGCAAGAAAAACCAGGCTCAGCGATAAACTCCATCCAGAAAGCTGCTTCATTGTGTTCTCCATACTATTTTTCGTACGTCCGGTTCGGCGCACGATCACGTTGTCCGCACTTGAGCGAAGGCGTCTGCGCCCTACCATTGCATGGCCGCACCCATCCCGAAGGTTGTGCCGCCGGGGCTCATACCGACGCCTGCTTTCATCTTGATGTTCTCGGTGATACGCGCGGTTCCGCCGAGCGCGACGGCCTGATAGCCGCGGAAGCCCGCCGTGCCGACGCCAAATGACAACGTCTTGTCCTTGTCGACCTCCGGAATCATCGTCAATGCCGTCGCTGCGGCGATGCCGGAATAGGCATTGCGCGCGACGGAGTTGATTCCCGACTGCAATTGATCCACCCGTTGATCGGTATAGGCATTGGCCTGTGCGAGCCCGGCATTGAGCTGGTCCACGTTGACCGCGTCCGTCCCCTGGGTTCCCGCAGCCACGTTTGCCACCTGCCGCGTGTCGTTAAGTGAGCCGACGGATACCACGTTGTTTCGGCCTCCGTCCGTGCTATTGGAACCCAGCGCCACCGAGTTATTCCCACTCGCGGCTGCTCCGACGCCTACCGCGGTCGCGCCATTCGCGCTGGCTTGCGAACTGTTACCGACCGCCGTGCTATTCGAGCCGGAAGCTACCGAGCCCTGCCCGCCCGCCGACGAATTCGAACCCGTGGACGCGGGTGAAGAACCAGGAGTGGACGAGAAGGGGGCACCGCCGCCACCCCCGTTTTGATTATTGATCAGCGTGGTCAACTGCGTGGTGACTGCGGCAAGCTGGCTTACGTTGACCGCATCGGTGCCAGCCTTGCCGGCTGCCACGCCAGTGATCTGCCGATTGCCGATATTGACCTCGCCCGCGGACGACTGCGGACTGCTCAGTCCGTACGCAATGTAGTTGCTCAACGCGCCAACTGTGGTCACCGATCCCGCTCCCAGCGCAACGCTGTTTGCCATCGTCGCGCTCGCGCCCGGGCCCATCGCGACCGCATCGATGGCGCTGCTTTGCGCCCCCGAGCCGATAGCAATGCCGCCTGCATTCGCAGCCTTCGCGTTCGCCCCTTGTGCGATCGACTGGGCGCCGCTTGCGATGGAGCCGCTGCCGAGTGCAATCGCGTCGGCCTGCGCCGCGTTCGAGCTTTCGCCGATCGCGACACCGCCCGGTGCAGTCGAATCGACGATGGCGCCGTTGCCGATGCCCACGCCGTTGTCACCGTTGACCACCGTCGTCGGTCCGACGGCAATCGACTGCGCGCCGACCGCCAGCGAATCCGCCGCCGTCGAATTCGCGTGAAAGTACATCTGTCCGGTCACGGCGAACGACGACAGCGCACCTGCAAGCTGCCTGATGGTGACCGCATCCTGTGCCTGCGTGCCGTCTGCGACGTTGGTCAACTGGCGATAGGTATTGCCGGTCGCGCTGCCGAAAGATACTGCGCCGAGCAGCGTTTGATCCGACGTGTTGAAGGGAATCGCATGGGTGCCATTCGCAATTGAACCGATGCCCGACAGGACCGCGCGATTGGACACCGATCCCGAGCCGATCGCGACCCCGCCGGCCACCGAGGCGCTCGACAGAGCGCCCAGTGCAAGCGCGTTGTCCGCCTGCGCGGCAGCGCCGTTGCCGCCGGCGAAGCTGCTCACGCCGCTTGCCGTCGCCCCAACGCCCGCCGCCAGCGCATTGACGCCGGTGGCGCCATCGTTGTTGTAGTTGCCGCCCTGCGTGCCGCCATCGTTGACGCTGTAGTAGTGCGTCTTGCTGGCCGTCACTACGCTAGCGAGGCTGTCGACCGCCTGATCCGTCGCGTACAGCTGCGAGCCGTTCACCGCGTCGGTGCTGGTCGCGCCCACCCGGCCTGCCGCCACATTGGTCACCGTACGCTCGTTACCGGCGCTGCCCACGCTCACCGTGCTCGTCGGAGCAGTACCCGCGTATGTGTAGGCCGTTCCGTTGATCGTGTCGCCGGTCGTTGCCACTGCCGCAGCCGTGGTCGAACCGCTGCCCAGCGCAACGGCATTGGTGTTATTCGCCACTGCGCCCTGACCCAGGGCCGTGCTGTTGGCGCCGGCCGCGGTGGCGGCGACACCTGCCGCAAGCGCGTTGGTGCCGGTGGCGCCGTCGTCGGCATAGTTAGCACCCTGAGTACCGCCGTCGTTGACGCTGTAGTAGTGCGTCTTGTTGGCGGTTACCGTTGTGGACAGACTGCTGACTGCCTGATCGGTTGCATACAGCTGCGAGCCGTTCACTGCGTCGGTACTGGTCGCGCTCACCCGGCCTGCCGCCACGTTGGTCACCGTGCGCTCGTTACCCGGGCTGCCCACGCTCACCGTGCTCGTCGGGGCAGCCCCGGCGTACGTGTAGGCTGTGCCGTTGATCGTGACACCCGTCGTCACCACCACCGCGGCGGTTGCCGATGCGCTGCCCAGCGCCACGCTATTGGCGAACGTCGAGCTGGCGCCGGCGCCAAGCGCGACAGCGTCGGTTGCGCTGCTTTGCGCGCCGGAGCCGACCGCAACGCCGCCCTGATTTGCGGCATTCGCGTTGGCGCCCTGAGCAATCGATTGCGCACCGCTCGCGACGGCGCCGCTGCCAAGCGCCATTGCGTCGGCCGCAGCCGAATGCGATTGCTGGCCGATCGCGACGCCGCCGGGCGCCGTCGCATCGACCACGGCGCCGTTGCCAACGCCGACGCCGTTGTCGCCGTTCACGACGGTCGTCGGTCCAACTGCGATCGACTGCGCGCCCACGGCCAGCGAATCGGCCGCGGTCGAATTCGCGTGAAAATAGTTCGTGCCCGTCACCGAGAACGATGACAATGCGCCCGCGAGTTGCCTGACGGTGACGGCGTCTTGCGCCTGCGTGCCGTCGGCGACATTGGTCAACTGACGGTAGGTCGTGCTACTGCCGACGGACACCGCACCCAGCAAGGTCTCGTCGGAAGTATTGAACGGAATCGCGTGGGAGCCGTTGGCGATAGATCCGACTCCAGGCAGAACCGTGCGATCCGAAACCGATCCCGATCCAATCGCCACGCCGCCGACGATTGAGGCACTCGCTTGCAGTCCAAATGCCAGTGCGTTGTTCGCCAGCGCCTGGGCACCGTTGCCCAACGCCGTGCTGCTCGCCCCCGAAGCCAGAGCTCCGACGCCCGCGGCGAGGGCGTTAACGCCAGTGGCGCCGTCGTCGGCATAGTTTGCACCCTGTGTGCCGCCGTCGTTGACGCTGTAGTAGTGCGTCTTGTTGGCGGTTACCGTCGAGGACAGCGTGTCGACTGCCTGATCGGTCGCATACAACTGCGAGCCGTTCACCGCATCGGTACTGGTCGCACTCAACTGGCCCGCAGCAACGTTCGTCACGGTGCGTTCCGCGCCGACCGTGCCGACACTCACCGTACTCGCCGGCGTGGTGCCGGCAAACGTGTAGGCGGTGCCGTTGATGGTGGCGCCTGTCGTCGCCACCGCTGCAGCGGTGGTACTTCCTGCACCCAGGGCCACCGCGCCGGCATTGGAGACCTTGGCTCCGGAGCCGATCGCGACGCCTTGCGTCGCAGCGGCCGACACCGTTGCAGCGTCACCTAGGGCGACTGAACCGGCATTGTTCGCCTGCGATGCGTTGCCCAGCGCTACAGAACCCTGACCGGTCGACAGGTTGCCATTGCCAAGCGCAACTGCACCCTGGCCGTTGGACGTATTGTTGGCGCCCATCGTTATCGCACCTGTACCGGTCGCCGAGTTCGGATCGCCGATGGCGACCGCGCCATCGCCGCTGGCAGTATTGCCGACGCCAATCGACACGGCGTGGCCACCTGTCGCCGTTGCCGTCTGACCTATCGCTATGGCGCCGGCCGTATTCGCGGTTGCCCCGGCCCCCTGGGCGATCGAATTGCCACCAGTGGCCTGAGCTCCGTTACCCAGGGCAATGTCGTTGGCCGTCGCGGGTGTGCCGCTCACGCCGGCTACCGCATTCAGGCCCTGCGCGATTGAATCGTTGCCGAAAGCATCGGCAGCCGGCCCCACTGCAATCGCGTCGGTGCCGGTTGGAACGCTGTCCGCCAGCACCGAATTGGTGTGAAAATATTTGATCCCGGCGCCATTGTTGATGTTTGAGATCGCCGTGGTATTGGCCGTTACCTGCTGGTTGGTGGCAAACAGCTGCGAACCATTAACCGCGTTCGTACTCGTGGCGCTCAGTTGCCCTGCCGCCACATTCACAATCTGCCGTTCGGCGCCTGTCGTGCCCACACTCACGACACCGGCCGGCGTACCGCCGGCAAATGTATAGGCCGTGCCACCAATGGTCGCACCAGTGGTCGCGACAGCGCCTGTTGTCACGGTGCTGCCCTGGCCCAGCGCAACATTGCTGCCGGTCGTGCCCGCGGCAATGCTTGCACCCTGGCCCAATACCGTCGCATTGGCATTGCCGTTGTCAGTAGACCGGTTACCCACCACCGTGGAAGATGCACCCGTCGCGCTCGCACCGAAACCACCGGCACTGGCATTGGCTCCGCTCGATACCGGTTGTACCGCCGTCACGCTGTTGTTCGATACAAACGGACCAGCCTGTCCGTTGACGATAGACGTCACATTCTGGTTCGTGGCGAATAGTTGCGACCCATTCACGGCATCCGTGCTCGTCGCGTTCAATGCAGCGGGCGCCATGTTGGTGATCATCACCGGAGATCCCGCTCCCGATCCGCCAGTCGCGCCGAGGGTAATTTTCGTGCCACCCGCCGCGTCGTACTTGACTGCGATATTTGCCGTGTTATCAATATTCGTGTTCAGTGCGGTCAAGGCACCCGCAACCGTCGTCTGGTCAGTTGGCCCGGTCACAGCCCCGGTACTGCCCACGCTGTTGATCGGCTGGCTAAAGCCGGTGAGATTACCGGTAGCTGCGCTATAGCTAGCGCCGCCGCCTAATGTGCTCGCTGTCGACGTGCCCAGGTTATTGATGCCAGTGACAACCGTATTCAGCTGCGAGCCGTTGATGGCATCGGTACTGGCAGCAGAGATCACACCCGCCGCCACGTTTTGCAGTTGCCGCTCCTTCCCGGCCGAACCAACCGACACCACGCCATTGCTCGCGCTCGCGATTCCGGCCGCCGTGCCGCCGTAAAGCGCAGCGGTACCCGTATGGGGTGTTGCGGTTGTACTTCCCGCGCCCAGCGCCACGTCGTTCGCGTTGCTGGCAGTCGCGTTTGGTCCGATCGCAACGCTATCCGTGCCCAACGCCTGGCTGTCCGGTGCGCTTGAGTTCGCGTGGAAGTACTTGATGCCCGGCGTCGTGCCACCACCGGTCAGGGAGTTAACAAGGTTCTGCACTGAAGTGTAGGTGTTGCCGCCGTAGCTCAGGCCGGTAGTCAACGCACCGGTCGTGGTGTTGTAGGTGCTGCCACCGCCCAAGCTGGAGGCCACGCTGTTGCCCAGACTGCTCACCTGGCCACTCAGCGCATGGCCCACGTTGTACAACTGGCTGCCGTTCACCGCATCGGTACTGGTGGCGCTCACCTCGCCGTCGGCCAGTTGAGTAATCTGGCGCTGACCGACCGCCACCGCACCGTTGGTCGGCGCCTGGTGTACGGTGAAAGTCTGGCCGTTCACCACGGCATTGGCCGTCGTGTAGGTAGTGGTCGCGTCCGCTCCGTTGCTGGTCGTGCCGTTACCGAGCGCGACATCCCCCGCGCCGTTGGCCACCGCGCCCGAACCCACCGCTGTGCTGTTGGTCCCGGTCGCCGTTGGCGCCGTATACGTGGTCGGATTACCGGTGATCCACCTGTTTGCCGCCGAGGCGGTCGAGCTGGTCAACTGACTGACGTTCACCGCATCGGTTGGATTGACCCCCGCGGCGAGGTTGGTGATAGTGACACCGCCCGCGGGGGCACCTACGCCACCGGTCGCGCCGAGGGTAATTTTCGTGCCACCCGGCGCGTCGTACTTGACCGCGATATTTGCCGTGTTATCAATATTCGTGTTCAGCGCAGTCAAAGCACCCGCAACCGTCGTCTGCGCGGTCGGTCCGGTCACAGCCCCGGTACTGCCCACGCTGTTGACCGGCTGGCTAAAGCCGGTCAGATCGCCGGTCGCCGCGCTATAGCTTGCGCCGCCGCCCAAGGTGCCCGCTGTCGACGCGCCGAGATTATTAACGCCGGTGACAACGGTATTCAGCTGCGAACCGTTGATTGCGTCGGTGCTGGCAGCCGAAATCACGCCCGCTGCCACGTTCTGCAGTTGCCGCTCCTGGCCTGCGGAGCCAACCGACGCCACGCCGTTGGCCGCGTTTGCGATGCCGACCGCCGTACCGCCATAAAGCGCAGTGGTGCCCGTGTGTGGCGCTGCGGTTGTACTGCCCGCACCCAGCGCGACGTCGTTTGCGTTGCTGGTTGACGCGCCGGCACCCAGCGCGATCGCTTTGGCCTGGTTGGCCACCGCCGAATCGCCGAGCGCCAGCGCGCTCGCACCGTTCGCATTGCTCGCGTTGCCCAGCGCGACCGCGCCTTGACCATTGGCGGTATTGCCGTTGCCCTGCGCTACCGCGCCATTGCCCGTGGCGGTATTGTTCGCACCCACGGCGACCGCACCATTGCCTGTCGCGGTATTGGGATCGCCAATCGCGACCGCGCCGTTACCGCTGGCGGTCTGCGCCTGACCGAGCGCTACTGCGCCGGTCCCACCGAGCACCTGCGAGTTATGGCCACCGGCGAACGACCCGGCGCCGGCTGCGGCAGCGACGGTGCTGCCGTCGCCGATGGCAACCGTGGAGGCGGCGAGCGCTCTCGCAGCATTGCCGATGGCGGACGCATTGGCCGCGTTAGCCGTTGCGGAGGTACCCATGGCGAGGGCATCTGTGTTGGCGCCCGTCAGAGCCGAATCACCTATCGCAATTGACGAGGAGCCACCCGAGCTCGCGCCAGAGCCGATCGCAATGGCGCGAATGCCCGACGCCGCGGCGCCCGCCACTGTCGCTGGGGCAGACGCGCCGCCTTCCGCGACAGAATCCGCTCCGCCCAACGCTATTGCATTAGCACCACTCGCATTGGAGCCGTTCATCATGCCGAGAGAGTTGAGCCCTGAGGCGGCGGCGCCCGCCCCCAATGCCACCGCATTCTGTGCCGAGGCTGTGGACACTGTGCCGGCGGCCAGCGAAGAGGGGCCGGAAGCAGTGACATCCGTGCCAATGCCAATCGCCCCCGCCGCCGTTGCACCCGTGCCTGCGACGGAACGCGGCCCAAGATAAACCGCGTTGAGGCCGCTGGCGATGGACTGAAAGCCGACAGCGACGGCATGCGTCCCGGCGGCATTGGCGACATAACCCATCGCGACGGCTGCAGGCCCGCTCCCCACCGCCTGGAAGCCAATCGCGGTGGCATAGTCGGCGTTAGAGACGGCGTCAGTGCCAATACCAATGGACGACGAGCCGCTAGAGGTGACATCCGTACCGATGCCAATCGCCGACTGTGCGGTCGCGCCGGTACCCGCAGCAGTGCGCGCGCCCAGGTAAATGGTGTTGGTAGCACTGGCAATGGCTTGAAAGCCGAAGGACAAGGCATTAAGTCCCGTACTGCTGGCGGCATAACCCACCGCAGTGGCTCCGCCTCCAGAGGCTGTGGACTGAAAACCCACGCACGTGGTGCTGCCACTATAAAAGTTATAGGGCGCCGCCGAGCAGCTCACCTGCGCCTGCGCCTGTGCGCCCCATCCGCCCAAACCCATCAGCAACAGTATGGCGACGACATGAGGACCGGAACCGTGCGGTGCCGAAGCACGATGCTCACCGCTGCGCCCGTCGCATGCTGAGGCAGCCGCCCCTGACTTTCCTTTGCCGCGCGACGCGTCCAGCTCCGACGCGGCTACGAAGGCGCCTAACGCCTTGTTCCAGATGGTCCGATATGCCTTGTTCATGTCGTTGCCTCACCAGTTAATTGAAATTCGAAGTTCACAAACACGAGCGTGTGCATGCATCCCACTTATTCAGGATGCCTATTTATAGTTTTTAAGCCATCTCGTTGCGGCACGATTTGCTTCAGCGTTGAACCGGTTGCAAACCGCTCTCACACTCGACGAATCACGAATGCTTAGCGCGAGCGAATACACACGCTTACTATTCGATTTGCATAACTAAGCAAATAATGAGGGGCGGTCAGACAGTCAGCTTTCGGGGCGTTGGCCGCTGAAACGCTTGACGAATGTCTTGGTTATGACGGTCCGAAGGGCAGACGCAGAGGAAACGCGATCACGTGGCGGAGCGCCAATCGCCGGCCAGACTGGTGCGCTTTCTTCGCCGAGCCAGCGCGCTGCTCTGTTCCGACTGGGTTACACATCGATACCGCCCCCTCAGTAGCCTGTTGCAACGCTTCCTCGGTTCGTGGCGTGGCATGGCAACTTGATCTTGCGCCCGCTACACACCCCGTTATTTTCATTCTCGCAACGCATTGAGCACTATGTGAGACGAAGGCCGCCAAGCAATTCACACGGAATGCTGCGACGCCCTTTATTTGAGTCATGTAACAAAAAGAAAGATGAGTGCCCGCGGAAACTTTCTCATAGGTCTTTTCATTTGTCTACAAAAAGCCGTTGGCGGTATCAGGGTATTGTGGAATCTAACAATTAGATTTCATTTAACCCTATTCGCGACTCCGAAACCAGGGTAAGGGTTTCCTGACATTTTTTTCAGGATATCTGTAATTTTTTCTTGATTTTTTTAAGCCAATTTCGTGTAGCAACGCGCATTAAAAATGCAAGACAGTTGATATGACTCCGCTTGTCAAGAGGGGATCGGTTTTGGGTTTTGAGCTGCCATCTGAATTTCCTGAGGGCGACGTAGCAGTAAATCTCGACGGTGGATCATGCTGATATCCGCGGGTTGGTTACCGCATTACAGAAGTCCGCCCAGCGAGCCTGCCGCTATCTAGTGCCGCAAGTCGAATCGAATCCGTTGCCTAACTGTCTCGCGGGTTGCTCGGGTGCCGGGCTACGCCGCCTTCAGGAAACTCTTGCTCAGGTGGTGAGGTTTACGTGTTGCTCAAGGGTTGGGTCACGCCATGCGCACCTCGGGCCGTACGGCGAGCGACATGGCGAGCTGGCTGATGTCCCAGATGAAACCGGCGAGTTCGCGAGCGACCGCGACCACCGCAATATTCTTCTGCTTGCCGCGCGCAACGAGCTTCCGGTAGCGCCGGCACAGGCGCACCTGCGCGTCCCAGGCGCGGTCAACGATGGGCTTGGGGATGCCTTCGTGGCGGCGCTGGATTTCGGGACTCACGCGGGCCGGGTGCTGGTAGCTCCAGGCCGCTTCCACCAGCAACTTTCTTGCATAGCTGTTGCCATTCTTGGTGATGCTGCCCTGACGGCGCTTTTCGCCCGACGAGTGTTCGGACGGGGTCACCCCCAGCCAGGCCATCAGCTGGCGCGGGTGGGCGAAGCGTGACAGATCCCCGAGCTCGGCGAGCATGCCCACTGCCGTGGTGAACTGGACGCCCCGCATCGTCTGCAGGCCCAGCACGGCAGGATAGAATCGCCAGTTGACGACGGCCTCGCGCAACGCGGCCTCCAGCCGGTCGCATTGCGCCAGGCGATCCTCGATCGTGCGCCGATACTCCTCGAATGCCAGTTGCTGCCAAACGCTGTCGAAAGCATAGGCGCTCAGCCAGCGCCGGTGCGCAGGGCCCCAGTCGGCGCGGCCGGCATAGCGCACGCCATGCAGGAGCAGAAAGCCCTTCAGCCGTTGCCGGGCACGCTTAAGATCGTCCTTGGCGCTGACCCACGCGCGAGCCAGATCGCGGAATGCTTCGTCTTCCACGCTTGGCACGTACACCGCTGACAGGTCGCCGGCGCGCAGCGACCGCACCAGCTTGATCGCATCACGCCGGTCGGTCTTGACCCGATCGCCCGGCTTTTTCGGAATCAGCGACGGCGCGCACACCATGCAGTCGAAGCCTTCCTGCACGAGCTGACGGTAAAGTCCATAGCCGCACGGGCCCGCCTCGTAGACGATGCGGATGTCCCGCGCCTTCGATTGCAGGCGCTTACACAGGCGATCAATATCCGTCTTCGTCGTGCCAATCTTGCCGAGCAGTTCGACCTCGCCTGTGCCCAGCGCATAGGCAACCGTGATCGAATCCTTGTGAACGTCGAGCCCTACGTACAGTGTGCTATCGTTTTCCACGCTGGCCTCCGTGATGGATATCGCCGGGTGTGGCCCTGTCCACACCGTGCGGCTCTGGCAGAAATACTAACCCGCGTTTGAGTCCTCGCGGCGGGTCAGCCTCTACCTCGCGGAGTCATACTGACTAGTGAAGATGGAATAGGAATCCGTTCGGTATGCCGTGTTGTCAGACGCTTCTAGTTCTTCCATGTCTGCCCGCTGCTGCAGCACAAGTGCGAGCAGCGGGACACAGCCAGGTTACTTACCAGCGGTAGCCAACGCCCGCGCCAGCGCCCACGGACCCGTGGCCGGAAACGCCCGTCGTGACCGAGCCTTTGACCATCCATTTTTGCGTCGCAACCGACAGCCCAACAGCCATTGCGGACTGTCCGCCGTAGTTGCCGGCTGCGAGTGCTACAACCTTCTCACCTGGCAGGACAGCCTGCGGCAAGTTCGCCATAGCGATTGCGGACGCTGTACCAGCGCTCGCGTCACGGCGATATTTCTGGATGTCATCGCTAACGCTGTTGATTGCGCTATTCAACTGTCGCACGTTAACTGCATCCGTCGGAGCCGTACCGTCCGCAACGTTGGTAATCTGACGCTCAGCACCCGGCGCACCGACCGAAACCGTGTTGTCCCGGTCTGCGACTGAATTTGCACCTAGGGCAACCGAATTATTCGCAGTGGCCTGGCTGTTGTTGCCGATTGCGGTCGAACCCGTACCTGTGACTTTGGAGTTCGTGCCGATGGCGGTTGCCCCCGCAGCAGTGACCGTCGAGTTCGTGCCGATTGCAGTCCCATCTTGACCCGAAACGTTCGAACCATTGCCGACAGCGGTTCCGTTTGGTACGGACACCACCGAGTTTTTACCAACTGCCGTGCCGGTCTCGTCGGTGGCCGTGCCATTCGAGCCGGATGTCGAAATCCTGTCGACCGTGGTTGTGATTGACGTCAGATTGGTCGAGAGCGCAGAAACCTGTGAAGCAATTGAGAAAAGCTGCGAACCGTTCACCGCGTCCGTGCTGGTGGCACTAATTTGACCGGCGGCGACATTTTGCAACTGATGCTCCTGGCCGACCGCGCCGATACTCACGACGCCGGTCGGCGTTGCCCCTGCGAAGCCACCGAACGTGACGCCGTTCAGCGTGACGCTACTCACGTTCGTTGCCGCACGTGTGACCGCGCCGGAACCGAGCGCCGTTGATTCTGCGGTCGAAGCTGCGGCCGCGTTACCGATCGCGATTGAATTTGCGCCTGTCGCTTGTGTGAGCGTGCCCAGCGCAATCGCGTTGGCCGATGCGGCATTCGCATTAAATCCAATCGCAACAGAAGTAATTGCTGATGCGGTTGAAGACTGACCAATTGCAATAGCCGATCCCCCGCTCGCCAAGCTTGAGTTGCCGAGCGCCGTCGAGCTGCCGCCGCTTGCCGTCGCTAAGGGACCAACTGCCGTGGCGCTGTTGGTGGCTGCGTTCGACCCAGCCCCAACCGCTACGGAATTCACATCAACTGCCGAGGCATTCTCACCAATAGCGATTGCGTTCTGGGCAGTTGCCTGTGCGCGGGCAATTGCAACGCTACCGATCCCGGATGCAACGGAATCCACACCGATGGACGTAGCGTCAGCCGCGCTCGCGTTCGCCTGAAAACCCACCGCCGTTCCGCCTGCGGCTGAACTATTGGTGCCGACCGCCGTTGAGAACTGCGCAGTAGTGTGTGCCAGAGCACCAATCGCAGTCGAGTCACCATTAGCCGCGCTCGAGCCACCGCCGAAAGCTACTGCTCTGGTGCCGGTTGCGACCGAATTTGCGCCAACTGCCGTGGCATTCTGGCCGCTTGCAGTTACCGTATCACCCAGAGCGGTTGCGGCTCCGCCATTAGCGGTGACATTGATCCCGACCGCTGTATTCTGACTGGTGTTGCTCGCGTCACCGGCTACAGCGGGAAGGGTCCCGCCTGTACTCGCGGACGGAGCCGTAGCACCCCCGATCGTTGCAGTCGTCCCGCCGACCTCGCCGCCAACTGCCAGGTTATCTGCATGTGCATATCCAGCCGAGAGCGAAAGCGCCGTGAGTAGTGCAAGTGCGACTTTCGACCTCAGGGGACCGCCAGCCTGCCCCATTTCCGCTTGCCCCGCTTCGCCCTGCACGCCGCGCTGCGTCTCGGCTGCCGCGACCAGTGCGCCAATTCGACGATTCCAAACCAACTTATATCGGCTCTTGTTCATTACGTTCCGCTCTCACTTGTCTGATAGTCAATAAAGGGATTCATATCTGGCCTCCGTCACGCTCTGCCGCGGGAGTCACCGCACTGATGCCTTACAAAATGTATGAATTGGCAACTTTGTGTAAGGCCGCGAGGAATTATGGGCAGCGTTATTGCCGCAATCGTTTTGCCGGAGGGACGAAATGCTTTGCCGGAGGGAAAATTCTTTTGCTATCCGTATGGATACCGCTCGATTTAAATTGAATTAACAATCTGATACGCTTCGCGGCTTTATGCTGGCGACCGATCCTCGCAAGTCTCAAGCTGCGCAGTCAGCCGCCGTTAACCAGAAACGTTACCCGTCAGCTCTTTTCGCCTAAACGATGTCGCCCCGAAACACTGCCCTCACGGATGCCCATCTTCTTGTGGTAGACGACCAGCCGGACCAGCTTCGATTGTTGATTGACGTATTGCGCAATGCTGGATGCAGGATTAGCGTCGGATTCGACGGGTCACAGGCGTATCAACGAGCACTGGCGATTTCACCCGACCTGATCCTGATGGACGTACGGATGCCGCGGATGGATGGATTCGCTGCCTGCCGGCTTCTTGCCGCGGACCCCCGCACCTCTGCGATTCCCGTCATATTTCTGACCGTGGCTGGGGACCTTCACGATCGGATCAACGGTCTGGAAATCGGTGGCGTGGACTACGTGCTCAAGCCATTCGAGGCGGACGAGGTACTTGCACGGATTCGCGTTCACCTCGCCCGGACGCGCGGCAACCGGTATACCGAAGATGAGGTATCCGCTTCGGACTTCACGGGCAACAGCGTCATCGTTCGCGCGGCCATTCGACATTTGTCGCAAAGGCTGAACGATGCGCCAACGGTCGAACAACTCGCCCGCCTCGTGGGGACCAATGAAAAACGACTGTCGCGTGCGTTTCGGGACAACCTTGGCCAAACAGTATTCGAGTATCTCCGCGACGAACGCTTGCGGATTGCACAAAAGCTATTAAGCAGCACGCCGTTGAGTATCGCGAGCATCGCCGAAGAAATTGGCTTTTCCAGTGCCGCGAATTTCGCCACGGCGTTTCGCGAGCGATTTGGTATGCCCCCGTCAACCTATCGGGAGGAATTTCGCAGTCGGGATCTGGCTGATACCGTGGAACCCGCCCTCGAGGCAGAGTAACGACATCATGACTACGACTCGGTGGCTCCGCTTACTGTTCTTATGCCTGGGCTGGTGGGCCACTCACTCGTTGGCCGTCGGTCTCGACGCCACCGGGAAACAGACACAACGAGCCCCCACCCTGGACCATGTGCACGTATTCGAAGACGTCTCGGGCAAGATGAGATTGGACGACATAGTCACACTGTCCGCCGGAGCCACGCAAGGCTTCCTTCCCATGCAACGGAGTCGACTGAAGCCAGGTTTCACCCACTCGGCATGGTGGCTCCGCGTGTCGGTGAGCAACGATGGCTCAACATCCCTTCCGCTCGTGCTCGTGTTCCAGGACGCGCGCCTCCAGAAAGTGGACTTTTACACCGTGTCCAGTGGCCACTGGACACGTGACGCAATCGATCCTGCCCGCCCCGCATCCGAGTCCTTTTCATCCCGCTATCCGTTGGTACATTTCACGCTCGCTCCCGCTGAACAGCGCCTTTTTCTCATCCGCGTAGCCAGCGATACCGCACTCACGCTCGAACCGAGGCTGTATTCCACAGCGGCATACGACGCGCTGGAGAAACGCGCGGCGCTCTGGGATGGCGGATTGATTGGCGGCACACTTGCACTGGCGTGGTGCGCGCTGCTCATCGCATATTTTTCCCGCAGTGTCTCGTTTCTCGTCCTGACAGCACTGTGTGCCATGACAGCGCTGTTCGAAGCTGCGGATCGCGGCTATACGAAGCTATATTTGTGGCCGTTCGCAACCGAGTGGAGTGCGAGAAGTGTGACGGTGCTCGGATGTACTGCCGTGCTGCTGTTCATTGTCTTTATCCTGCGCATCTCTCACAGCGAAAAAGCAAACCTGCCAGCACGCTACATACTGTTCGGGTTTGCGTTGCTGGAGTGCGTTGCAGCAATAGGCGCCGCATTCGGCAACCTGTTCGTGTTCGCGCAAGTCGGCGTGTATGTCAATGCGCTGTTCGGTGTCTTCACGGTGATTATCGCTGCACGCCTCTCGCGTCAGTCGACCCCCACCGCGCGGATCATGCTGCTCGTCATGATCTTCTCGCTGTTCAGCTTTACGTTGCGCATGCTCGAAACGCTCGGGTCCTTGCCGACAGCTCTCGCCTGGCTGAAGTCCGACATTCATCCGAACCCCGTCGTTGCAATTATTGGGTTAGCCACGAACCTTATTGTGCTTGCAGCGTGGATCAACCACGTCGGAAAGCAGCGAATAGCGGCAAGGACCGAACTTGCAGACTGGCAAAGAACCGAACACGACCGACTACGCGAACAGGTTGCGCAGCGCACATTGGAGCTGAACGAAGCATTGCTTTACGCCGAGGAGAAAAACCAGCAACTGATCGAAACCTTGGGTTATGTCAGTCATGACCTCCGTGCGCCGCTCGCTACGATTACGGGTTACGCCAGACAGCTACGGGATCTGGCGGATTCGAAGCAGGTGCGACCGATCCAGGCAATCGAGCGCAGCGTGAACTATCAACTCGGCCTGATCGACGAACTAGTCGGGTACGCGAAAACTGAGTTGCAGCCGTTGGATATCGTCCCGGTCGCAACCAACCTGCTTGCACTTCTCGATGACATTGCCGAATACGCGCTCGCACTCTGTGCGCAGTTGAACAACCAGTTCAACTATCGGGCACTGACGTCGCTGCCCCGTCGACTGACGATCGACGGCCGCCGGTTGCAACAGGTATTGCTCAATCTGCTGTCGAACGCGTCCAAGTTCACCCGCGACGGCTTCGTCACGATGACGGTGAGCGCGCGCCTGCAGGACGATCAATGGCACATGAGTTTTGAGGTCGCAGATACCGGCGTCGGCATCGACATCGAGGCGCAGTCGAAACTCTTTACGGCCTTTCGCCAGATACAGGCGGTGAACGGTAGCACTGGCCTCGGCCTGATTATTGCGCAGCGCATTGTCAACACAATGGGCGGCGACTTGCGCGTTTCAAGCGCGCCGCATCGTGGCACCTCGTTTTCTTTCGAACTCATCGTTCCATTTGCGGAAGATGAGGATGCGTTGCCGTCGAACGTCGTAGAGCATTCTTCCGCCGGTTCTGCTCCTATTCACTCACAACGCAAACACGGGTTCGCCGCTGCCGTTCCTCCAGAGAGCGATCGCCGGGAACTGGTCGTTCTTGCGAAGGACGGACGCCTGACTGACATAGAGCGATGGATAGAAAACATGATCAACGCTCACCCCACCTGCATCGCGTTTCTGACTGACATGCGGCATTGCCTCGAAGCGTTGGATTTCGCAGGCATCGAGGCTCTTGCTCTAGCACAGCACGAAATATACGACGTCTCGCGCCCCTGGTAATGGAGCCTGGCTGTTTTCAAGCTAGTGCAACTTTCGGCCGATATCCTCGAAACACTCCCGCGCAACGCAACGAAGAGAGACACGCCACTGAAGCGTGCGACGCTCACCGGGGAAAAATGAGGCGGCGGCCGGACGGCTGTCGCTCTTTGACAAACGGGCCGGCCGAGCAGGCTGCCAAGAAAACGGAGTAGCAGAAGATGGTGTGAACAACGGGCCCTATCGGCCGCTTGCGCCCTTGGCTGAATAGCTAGGTACGCGATCCTGTAAAAAAACAAAGTTGCCGTAGGGACCTGTCAGATGCGATGAAGTCCTGCGGACGCCTAGCTGGGGCACCTGTTTACCTCGCAGCCTGCGGTGAATTAAGTCTACGTTGAATTTCGTTGAGAATTCCCCTTTCAATATTTCCGTTCGAATATGATTGTTGCCATTGATACTGATACGGAAAAACGTGGCTACCGTTGCCTGTTCTAACCTGCATCGCGAAACTGGTGTTCACCCGGACGATTGTTTTCCCATCCTCCTGACGCGTCGCAAAGATGTTGAATTTTGCATTGCGATTGACTATCTGGTCCGAGACTCCCATCACCGAGCCGCGATATCCCTCATTTGCATCACCCGGGGAATAAGAAACTCCGTTTATGGCAATCAGACCACTTGCTTTTTCGAGAGTGGTCACCGGTAAATTTTTATCGGCGATGCTGCCAATTACGGCAGTCCACACTTGATCGAAGGGAGCGCCGTACGTTCGACTTTTCTCGACACTCATTGAGACGGGAGCCATGCCCTGCGTGACGCAACCAGTTAATCCGGCGAGAACGAGCGCAGCCATGGCAGTCTTGATTTTCATAGTTCACCCCGTTTACATTGTTTATTGATATTCCCGTGCGCGCATGGGCACAACCGGGCAAGGACTAGCGGATATAAGTTCGCACTCTGAGCACATGCCGAATTGGTTAGGCACAGACGAGCGTGCTGCACGGATCGTGCCAAGCCTAGAGGGCTGGCGCGCCGTTTGGCGTAACGCGGCGGGATTTTTGTTCTATATCGCCGCTCCTGTCCAAAGTGTCTCTGGTATGAGACATCACGCCCCGAACTATATCCCGCCGCACCGGCACCGCCACCGCTTATCAAGCGGTTGATTTGGCTCATCTCTCATGACCTGCGGGGGCTTGCTGAGGCCGAAACAATGCTCTTCCGAGACGTTTCATTTCAGAAACATCGGCTCTCGGAAAGCTACATTCCTCGGGGACGAGCGACGAATGGAGTCTCAAGGGCACTCCGTCGAGTGATATGTGGGCTCATCCAAAATGCTGACATATTTACCATGTCACGAGCCGCGTCCGAATGGCCTCTGGCCCCGAAGAAGCCAGCTGCAAATCAAAGGGACGAGCACGACCCGCACTGGCTTTGTCGCGTTGCCGAGGTGGTCGCGTAAAATTGGGAGATGAAAAAGACGAAGTCTCTCTATTACGGGCATCGCTTCCCGGCTGTGGTGATCAGTTGTGCCGTTCGTTGGTACTTTCGATTTCAGTTGAGCTTGCGCGACATTGAAGAGTTGCTGTTCGAGCGTGGCATCGTGGTGAGTTACGAATCCGTGCGCCGCTGGTGCGATAAATTCGGCACCGGGTTCGCGCATCGCGTCAAGGCAGCCCGGCGCAAACCGGGCAGTACCTGGCATCTCGATGAGTTGTTCGTGATGCTGCGCGGTGAACCTTATGTGCTGTGGCGAGCCGTTGACGAGCACGGCTCCGAACTCGATATCCTGCTGCAGAAGCGGCGCGACACGTCCGCAGCCAAACGATTCTTCAGGCGCGTGCTTTGTTCGTGCCCGACGCCGCGCAAGATTGTCACTGACCAGCTGCGCAGTTATCCGGCCGCGAAGTCCCGCATCCCGGAGTTGGCGAATATCAAACACGTGTTCGTCAAGGCTGCAGCCCGCGTGAGCAATCGGGCCGAAAATAGCCATCAACCTACGCGTGAACGTGAGAGGCGCTTTCGCGGGTTTCGCGACCCTAGGCGCACCCAGGCGTTTCTCGCGAACTTCGGACCGATCCGGCAGCACTTCGCGCTCAAGCGACATTTGCTGCGCGCGTCTCTCTACGCAAACAACTCACTCGACGTTTTGACGCGTGGCATCGTTTCACCGAGCTTACCCAAATTCCGTCCTGCCTCTAAGGAAAGCTCCATCCATCGCACTTCTGCGGCGCGATCACTTTAATGTGACACCCATTAGCGGGCCAAAATCAAGGAACAAAATTACCCATCGAGAAGTACGGTGTTGATGCTTTGTGACATCACCGCCGTACTTCTCGATGGGTCTGCAAAGCTCTTTCACGCCGCTTGCGGGTTCGAATCGCGCCCAGGTTTTCGTTCGGGTGGCTGCGAACTGGATCGCGCCAGACACCCATCTGGATCAAGCAGGTGCGACACCGCCCGCAACTGCCCTGGCGGCCCAGGCCGCCCCAGAAAACCGTCGGTTCCAGACCGTGTCCAGAGGCGAGACAAAAGCAATGGCTATCTCACGAAATGTGAGCGCCAGTCCTGATGTGGCTCACGGCCTGGGCGACCCAGTTATCCGCAAACAGAGGCGACGCAAGACAGGCGTCCAATCAAAGCCATGGCTGCAGGCCAGTCACGTTACTGGCTCGCCCGCTTGCGCCGAACCTTTAAGCAAAGCATCGCGTCACATCAAACGGTTGCTGCTCGCGCAGCATGTAGTAACAGGCTCGCGCAAGTTTGTGGGCCACGGCCTTGAGCGCGACGATCCGGTTGGTCGTGCGCTGCTTGCGTTCATAGAAACGCCGTGCCGGCGCGCATTGCCTCAATGCAAAGTTCGCCGCCTCGATGAAGGCCCACGCGAGGTATGCGTTGCCATTGCGGGTGTTGCCTTCGCCTTTCTTCCTGCCGTTGCTTTGCCGCACGCTATCGACACAGCGACAGTACGAGCTGAACTGACCCACGCCCGCAAACCGTTTCACCGTCCCGGTCTCCAGCATGATCACCGTCGCAAGCGTCTCACCAATCCCGGGCACTGTCTTCAGCAGGCGGTAGTCGGCTCGTAGTTTGACGCACTCGGCTAGCCGTTTCTCGAGGATCGCAATCTGCTGCTGCAGTGTTTCGCAGATCGCGAGATTGGCCTTGAGTGCCAGCGCGACGTCTGGCGGCAACCCGAGGGCGTTCACCTGATCGGCGGTCATTCGCTTGACCTGGGCGCAGCCTGGCCGCGCACCGGTGTGACGGGCAACGAGGTTCTCGATCGATACCACCTGGGCCGTACAGCATCGCACGAGCTGGATCCGCTTGCGCGCCAGATCGCGTGCGGCCCGTTGCTCGCGGGGATAGATATAGCCTTCAGGCAGCAGTCCCAGACGCAGCAGCTGTGCCAGATAGGCAGCATCGGCGGCATCCCCGCTGTGTTTCAGTCCTTCGTAGCGCTTGATCGCCGCAACGTGCGCCAGATGCACGCGGTATCCAGCGTCCATCAGGCCATCTACCAGCCAGTACCAGTTGTAGGTCGATTCCACAACCACGCCCGCAAAATCTTCGCGGTGAGGCACCAGCGCCGCGAGGATTGCGCCGAGCTCATTCGGCAGGCGACGTTGCAGTACGATCCGGTCTTCGGCGTCACTGACCACGACCACACTGTTGTTCGAGTGCAGGTCTATTCCACAGAACTTCATGTCGGCCTCCGTCAGGTCAAAGGGTTTGCTTGACCTTGACCTCGACTCTACCCCTCGGCCGCTCGCCGCGAGGCCTTGGCCCGCTACATGATTATCAAAGCCCTCGCACAACGATTTGCGAACGCCGATATCCTTTACCGCTCACTGCGGGCAGTCGGTATTGTCAGGATTGATAGGGATGTCCCAGCGACACTGAGGAGACAGTCAGGCCTCACTGAAGCGAACGCCAAGGCGACAAAAGCCCGGGTGAGCACGCACCGATTATGCAAACGCTAGGGCAACCACGAAAGGTTTTTACAACTCCATATTTTGGATAGGCGTTCGTCACACGGAGCCATACACTGTTTCAGGGCAGCCGCATTGCCATTGATCGGGAAATATTTGCATTTGTCGGCACAAGCGTGCACCTTCGGATCAGTCGCGATGAACTGTTCGTCCGTCGAACCACGCTTGGTGGCCGCATCGATATCCTTCACTCTCATAAAGGCGAGGCGACGATCAAGATAATGGTGCAAGCGCTGAAGGCGGGTTTGCGCGGTCGCCGCCGTCCGCCTGTGAAAATCGCTTGTCGCCGGGTTACTGGCGGCCGTAGCTGCGGCGCTTTCCCAAGCCGCTTCGTGTTCTTCCGTGCCGACACAATATGCGGCGTGGAGATCAGTTTCGGAGGGTGTAGACAACGGCACCGCGGCGTGCCCCGACAGTGAGTGAACAACTATTGCCCCCACAATTAGATCTCTAATGGACATTTCTGGCCTCTTATTATGGCTGTTTAAGCCGTTTTCGCTGGCAATATGATAGTCGAGAGAAGCCGTAGGTTGACCATGTGGCCGGACTCGAGTTTGCAGACTTGACACGCGTTGTCGACTGTCATGTCGAACGTTTCAAAATGGCCGGACGACAATGACCCACGGGGATCGATGCATAGGTAACCGGTCCATTGGCGGATCGCTCGATTGCCGTCAATCTTGGTCCACCAGTCGAATGTCCTTTCCCTGGCCGAACCAGGAAATTCACCTCTGACAGATGACACACGACCAGGATCTGGCTTGAACTTCCGTACATCGACCCTGAAGGGATTGTCTCGTCAACCGAGTATGACGTAACGACGTGAACGACCGCGCTGTTCGATGTCGCGACCACGCAATCTGCGTCGAAAGACCCCACGCGTCACGCCAAACCCTGCAACACCTCAAGCTGTCGAGGCAAACAAATCGCGCGCAAATCGAATCGTTCACGTACCGTCTGCATCGCAGCACGACCCAGGCGTTGCCGCAACTCGATATCCCCGCAAACACGCGCGACTGCATCCACCAGCTCCTCTGCGGAGAAAAAATCCACCATCAAGCCGTTGCGCCCGTCGTCGATCACGTCTTCGACCGGCGCGGTTCGGGAGCCGATGACCGCCGCCCCACTCCCCATCGCCTCCAGCATCGACCACGATAGAACGAATGGATACGTCAGATAAACGTGCGCGGTGGAAATTTGCAGAACGCGCAAATAATCGATGTAAGCAATCCGCCCCATGAAGTGCACGCGCGACATATCCAGTTGCGGCTTGATTTCGGCGAGATACTTGTCGCGGTACGTCCCCGCCTCCGGTGGCCTGCCATACGAGACCTTGTTGCCTCCAACGATCAGCACGTGAGCCTGCGGCAGCCGACGCAGCAGTGCCGGCAATGCCCGCATGAAGATGTGGAAGCCACGGTAAGGCTCGAGGTTGCGGCTGACATACGTAATGACCTGATCCGCCTTCGTCAGCGTCAACGATTTATCCGGCAGATGCACCCGCGCCGCCGCATCCGGTTTGACGATATTGAGGTCGATCCCGTCGTGTATGACGGACATCCGCTCTTGAAACAGCGCCGGGTAACGGGACTGTTGCCAGGACGTCGGGCTAATACCCGCATCGGCAGCGACAAGGCTGACCAGTTGCGGCATGTTTTCGGTACGAATTCGAAACCCGTCCGGATCGGAGTCGGGAAATTCTGGATCGTAGGCGTAATCCTGGCCGTCGCGATTGAAATAGAACTCGCAGTAGTTGATCACCCGCGCATCTGGAAACACGTCTTTGACATGGAGCATTTCGCCCCATCCGGGATGACCATAGACCACGTCCGGGGAAAAACCCTCGCTTCGAAGCCGCTTCAGGCAAACGGCTGCGGCGCGGCCACGGCGCAGCGCATTCGCGGCGCTCCACAGATCTCGCGAAATCCTGTTGTGCGGTGTCGGGTCGAAGTCGTAGCCGTAAAACCTCACGCCGGGAATCGCGCGACGGACATTGATCAGAATCCGTTTTTTTTCACCGATCGCAACCACATCGTTGGCCGGATCCTGACCCAAGTGAAACAGGAGATGCCGGAACTGGCCCGGCAGGTTTTGATGAATAAAAAGTATTTTCAACGCGATGTTGCCATGTATGTTGAATGCATGCTGACGCAGCCGGCAAGCCGCATCAAGCGGCCAGCCGGCTGAACTGCGCTTTCAATCCGCTATCGCTCTTTTTCATGCGCGACAGGTTGTTCTCCGCCACGGATCTAGTGATGCCACGCTGTGTTCACCGCGGCGAGCACCGTTGGATCCGGAATGACCGGGTTGGACGACGACGTAGGATCGAACCCGGTGTTATTGGCGCTGAAGGTCGCCATGGCCTGAACCAGTCCGTTGATCTGTGTGTCGAGCGTCAGGTTCCCCGCTGTGCCTCCGCTGACGGTTAGTTCGCTGAGTTGGCTCGCCGTATAGGTGAACCAGTTCTGGATCGTCGCTTCGGTCTTGGACCCCATAATGTCGACTTGCAGGTCGTTGCCGACGCGCTGCAACCAGAGCTCGTCGGGATTCACGCCCGCGACGGCCAGATCGCCCGCTGCCGCACCGCTGTAAACACCGTTGACGATCGTCTGCGTGCCATAACCGGCCTGCATGACGTAAGTATCGTCACCGCCTTTACCGTATTCGACGTCGTTACCGCCCTTGCCGTCGAAAACGTCCGTGCCAGACGTGCCGTACAGCGTGTCGTTTCCAGTGGTCCCAGTCGTTTCCATCTGAAAGAGTTGCGCGATCGAGAGCGTCGTGCCATCGGCGAAGGTAACCTGCTCGATCCCGTAGACAGAAGGAGCCAGCAACATATCGTCGATCGTGATCTGGTCGCCGCTCACGCCATCCGAGAGGACCAGTCCATACCCGTCGGACGTGGCCTTGACCTGCAGTGACGACTTGCTGATGCCGTCGCCTAACTGAAGCACGTTGGTCGCACCGTGCGATTCCTCTTCCAATATCTCGAGTTGCCCATAGCCGGGGTTGAACACGAACGTGTCTCCACCACCGCCGCCGTACTCGAAGTCGTTGCCGCCCTTGCCGTCAATCAGGTCGGCGCCGCTTCCGCCAAACAGCGCGTCGCTGCCGGTGGTGGCAACGTTCACCTTCTGAAGGATTTGATTCAGCGACCACGTCGTGCCATCCGCGAACTGCACCTGCTCCACGCCCGCGTTGATGATGCCGTACAGGTTGCCCAGCACGCCGTCGTCCACGGTGATCTGGTCGCCCGCGATGCCGTCGGTGATGACCAACGCGCCTTGTCGCGTTGCCGTCAAGGTGATGGACGATTCGCTGATCCCTGCGCCGAGCTGCAACGTGTTGACTGCGTTCGTCGTATCGCCCTCCTCGATCTCCAGTTGGCCATAACCCGGATTGAAGATAAAGGTATCGCCGCCGCCCTGACCGATTTCGAGGTCGTTACCGCCCTTGCCGTCGAACACCTCTGCACTCGGCGTGCCGGTCAGCGTGTCGTTGCCAGACGTTCCGTATATGACCGTTCCCGCCGCCACCGGCGGAATTTTCTGGAGTAGTTGCTGGGCTGTCCAGACGGTGCCATCCGCAAACTGAACCTCCTGCACGCCGTCGCTGCTATTCGTCAGCATCGCGTCGAGCGTGATCTGATCGCCGCTGACGCCATCGGTCACGACCACGTTGTTGCCCACGGACGCGACCGTCACCGACGACTCGCTGATACCGGCGCCCAGTTGCAACACGTTAGCCGCCGTGCTGCTGTCGTCGGTCTCGTTGATTTCGAGCTCGCCGTACCCGGCGTTGAACACGAACGTATCGTTGCCGCCGTCGCCGATCTCGACATCGTTACCGCCCTTGCCATCGAACAGATCTGCGCCGGCTGTTCCGTACAGGGTATCGTTGCCAGTGGTGCCAGTAGTTTCCATCTGGATCAATTGCTGCCGGGACCAGGCGGTGCCGTCAGCGAATTGCACCAACTCCACGCCATCGCTGGCATTCGACAGCATCGAATCGAGTGTGATCTGGTCGCCGCTCACGCCGTCCGTCAGCACCAGCCCGGTGCCATCGGCAGTCGCGCTCACCCGCACCGACGACTCGACGATCCCGGCGCCCAGTTGCAGCGCGCTATCGACATAACTGTCCGCGTAAGTCTCCTCGACTTCGAGGTGACCGTAGCCGGCGTTGAACACAAATGTGTCGCTGCCACCTCGTCCGATTTCGACGTCGTTGCCGCCCTTGCCGTCGAGACGATCAGCACCCGACGTGCCGTAAAGCGTGTCGTTGCCCGTGGTACCCGTGAGCGCCATCTGGGCCAGTTGTGCTGCCGACCACGTAGTGCCGTCGGCAAACTGCACCTCGCTGACGCCGCCTCCATTAGCCGGGAGCATGCCGTCGAGCGTGATTTGATCCCCGGCAATGCCGTCCGTCACCACGAGACCGTTGGCGCTGTTACCTCTCACGGTCAGATCGGATTCCGAGATTCCGGCCCCAAACTCCAGCACCGGCAACGCGGAGCCGAAGTAATACTCGTTGATCTCAAGCTGGCCATAGCCGGCGTTGAATATAAAGGTATCACTCCCGCCGCCGCCCGACTCGTAATCGTTGCCGCCCTTGCCGTCGAACAGATCCGCGTTTTGCGTGCCGTAGAGCGAGTCGTTGCCGGTCGTACCCGTCGTCTCCATCTGAATCAACTGGGCCGCCGTCCACGTTGTGCCGTCGGCGAACTGCACCTGCTCAACGCCGTACTTCACCCCGCTCGCCGTTCGGTCGAGCATGTTCTGGAGCGTGATCTGGTCTCCCGTGATGCCGTCCGTCAAGACAATGCCGCCGCCGTCAGCACTCGCCTTCACCTGCATCGACGCCTCGCTGATGCCCTTGCCGAGTTCGAGCACCGGTATCGACGAACTCCAGCTGTAGTTCTCATTGATCGTCAGTTGTCCGTAGCCCGCATCGAACACGAACGTATCGTTGCCGCCGCCCCCGATCTCGACATCGTTGCCGCCTTTGCCGTCGAACAGATTGACTTGCACATCCGCGCCATACAGCGTGTCGTTGCCCGTCGTGCCAGTCGTCTCCATGCGCGTCAGTTGCGCGGCGCTCAGACTCGTGCCGTCCGCGAACTTCACGGTCTGGAGTCCGTCCATATTCATCGACAGCATGTCGTCGAGCGTAATCTGATCGCCCGCGATGCCATCGGTCAGCACCAGCCCCGTGCCATCGGCGGTGGCCTTGACCTGGAGCGACGATTCGTTAATGCCCGGTCCGAGCAGCAGCACCGGACTCGCCGGGTCCTCGGCGAATGTTATGCCTATCTCCAGATCGCCATATCCGGCGTCGAACACGAACGTATCGTTGCCGCCATTGCCGCTTTCAAAATCGTTGCCTCCCTTGCCGTCGAAATAGTCGGCCCCGGGTGTTCCGTATAAGGAGTCGTTGCCCGTGGTGCCGGTGGTTTCCAACTGGATCAATTGCTGACCGGACCAGGTGGTGCCGTCGGCGAACTGCACCTCCTCCACGCCCGAGCCGTTGAGCCACAGCACGTTATCGAGCGTGATCTGGTCGCCCGCGACGCCGTCGGTCAGCACAAGGCCCGTGCCATTGGAGGTCGCCTTGACCTGCACCGACGCCTCGTTGATCCCCGCGCCCAGTTGCAACACGTTAGCCGCCGTGCTGCTGTCGTCAACCTCGTTGATTTCGAGGGCGCCGTACCCCGCGTTGAACACGAACGTATCGTTGCCGCCTTTGCCTACTTCAAGATCGTTGCCGCCCTTGCCATCGAAGAGATTGGCCCCGCCCGTGCCATAAAGCGTGTCGTTGCCGGTCGTGCCGGTGGTCTCCAGTAGGACCAGTTGCGCCGCCGACCATGTAGTGCCGTCGGCGAACTGCACCTCCTCCACGCCTGCCCCGTTGAGCCACAACATGTCATCGAGCGTGATCTGGTCGCCCGCCACGCCGTCGGTCAGCACCAGGCCCAAACCGTCGGCGGTGGCGCGCGCCTGCAGCGACGACTCACTAATCCCTGCGCCCAGTTCAAGTACGTTCTGCGGTGTTCGGCCAGGGTCGCTTTCATTGATCTCGAGCTTGCCGTAACCCGCATTGAACACGAACGTGTCGTTGCCGCCCTGGCCGATCTCGAGATCGTTGCCACCTTTTCCATCGAACAGCTCCGCCCCCGGCGTGCCGTAGAGCGTGTCGTTGCCGGTCGTGCCGGTGGTCTCCATCTGGATCAACTGGGCCGCCGTCAACGTCGTGCCGTCGGCCAACTGCACTTGCCTGACGCCGGAACCCACGCTTTCCAGCATGCCGTCGAGAGTGATCTGGTCGCCGGTCACGCCGTCGGCAACCACGAGCCCCGTGCCGTTGGCGGTGGCCCGGACCTGGAGCGACGCTTCGCTGATGCCCTCGCCCAGCTCCAGCACAGGGGTTGCCCAGCCATAGGAGGGCTCGTCGATTTCGAGATGCCCATAACCGGCATTGAAGATGAACGTGTCGCTGCCGCCATTGCCGATTTCAACGTCATTACCGCCTTTGCCGTCGAACAGGTCAGCGCTGACCGACCCCGTCAGCGTATCGTTTCCGGTCGTTCCCGAGATCGCGCTGGCCATCTGCGAAAGCTGGCTCGCGCTCAGCGACGTGCCGTCCGCGAACACCACTTCCTGCACACCGTCGTACGCGCTGGAGAGCATGTCGTCGATCGTGATCTGATCGCCGGCGATACCGTCGGTCAGCACAAGCCCGGTGCCATCCGATGTGGCGTGCGCGGACAGCGACGTTGCGCTGATCCCGGCACCCAGTTGCAGCACATTGTTTCTGTTGCCGTTGAAATCGAACTCGCTGATTTCGAGGTTGCCGTACCCGGCGTTGAACACAAACGTATCGTTGCCGCCGCCGCCGGTTTCGAAATCGTCGCCCCCTTTCCCGTCGATCAGGTCGGAGCCCGACGTGCCGTAAATCGAGTCGCTGCCGCTCGTCCCGGTCATCTCAGCCTGGATGATCTGCTGGCGGGTCCAGACCGTGCCGTCGGCAAACTCGATCTGCTGCACGCCGTTCCCGCTGCTGGAGAACATCCCGTCCAGCTGGATGGTGTCCCCTGTCGTTCCGTCGGTCAGAACGATGTCGCCCATGCTGGTCGCCCGCACATTGATCGACGACGGGCTGATACCCGCGCCCAGAACGAGGGTGTTGGTGTTGCCAGCAGTCTCGAACTCGTTGATCTCGAGACTGCCGTAGCCCTTGTCGAAGACGAATGTATCGCCGCCGCCTCCACCTACTTCAAGGTCGTTGCCACCTTTGCCATCGAAGTATTCCGCCGAACTGCTGCCGTAAAGCACGTCGGCGCCTGTCGTGGCCGTTGCCAGCTCCGCCGCGAGGAGTTCCTGCTTGGTCCAGACCGTGCCGTCCGCGAACACGACTTCCTGCACACCATCGGCCGTGTTGCTGAACATTCCGTCGATCGTGATCTGGTCGCCGTTCGAGCCGACGGTCAGGATGGCATCTCCCGCCCGATCCGACACCACTGACACCTCGCTTGCCGTGATGCCACTTCCGAATTGAAGAATATTCGAGTCGCTTGCCGACGCGGCCACCTCATTGATCTCGAGTTTGCCGTATCCCTGATCGAAAACGAAGGTGTCGTTGCCGCCGTTGCCGACGACGTAGACGTTGCCGACCCCACCGTCGAGCAGATCCGCCCCCGACGTTCCCTGCAGATAATCGTAGCGGGTGGCGCCCGCGGCCTGCCCCACCTGCGCCAGAATCTGGCTACGCGACCAGATCGTGCCGTCCGCGAACGTGATGAACTGGACGCCCATAATGATCGAGTCGTCCATCTGATAGAGATTGATCTTGCTGCCGTCCGTCAACGACAGCACGACATTGTCACCGCTCAGCGACACGGTGACATCCGCAGCCGTGATTCCCGCACCGAACTGCAGCGTATTCGTCGGATTGAGGGAGAGCGTATCGCCTTCGTCGATATCGACGGAGCCGTCGCCTTTGTTATAAACAAACGTGTCGTGCTGAGTCGAGGGATCGTCGAAGGTCTCTCCCCCGCCATTGCCGATCAACTCCGTGATGCCTTGCCCCGCATAAAAGGTGTCGTTCAATGGCGTGCCGGCTTCCACGATGCCCCCATCGATGATGGCGACCTGTAGGTTCGACGCGATAACATTCGCGAGTGATCCGATCGTGTCGTTGGTGAACAGGGACACGAAGGCTTCGTAACCTGTGAGACTCAGGCCAGCTTGCAGCCGATAGGCGTCCGCGACCGTGAGAACGAGTTCCCATTGACTGACGTTGCTGGCCGTCACATCGCCGAGTCGGGTGTAAGCCGATTGCAGCGAAGCAAGGCTCTGGTCGGCGGTAATGGCGCCGTTTTCGTACTGGAATTCCGGTACGAGCGAGGCTAGCGCCGGAGATTGCAGCACCAACTGGCTGAAGACCGATGTATAGAGATCGTTCCAAGCCGCGTCGACATCGGGATACGCGTGGTATAGCGGATTGCTGCCGTAAATCGAACTGAACTGCTCGCCAAGAAATGACTCGACGAACTCAAGCTGACGAGCGTCAACATCCTTTCCGCGGGATGCAGGGTCTACGCCCGCAACGCCGGCCCATTCATACATGATCGCTTCGACATCGCTGGTAATCGTCGCGAGACTGGTGGAGGCCGGCAGATCGGCAAAATTCTCGACGAGTGTCGCCAAGGTAGCATCGAGCGTCATCGCGGACTGCAGATCGCGCACCGTCCCCGCGCCGGCCACCTGCGGCAATGACGCAATACTGGCGGGCACAACCACAGCCGTGTCGGGAATGGTGGCGGTCGTATTCTGATCGAGCGAAACCGCTGCGATCTCGTGCGAGGAGCCGTCCGACAGCGTGAAACTGCTGACGTAATTCACCGCATTTCCGTCGATCGACTGATTCGAGACGATGGCCGCGAGATTGATCGAGACGATGCCCAGTTGCGCCAGTGTATAGAGGCTCCCCTCGCCGGCGGTATTGCCGGTGGCCGAGTCCGCGACCCAGACCCTCAGCTCGCTGAACAGCGGATTGGACGCGTCGATGACTTGCGCGCCGCCGCTCAACTGCTGCAATTGCGCGAAGGATTCAATCAACTGCCCGCTGCTGGTAATTGCCGCGCCATTCGGGTCCAGACACAGTATGCCGGTACCTGCGCCAACCCATGAGGTTTGTTGCGCGAACCCCGTGTTGGCGAAATCGAAATACGTCGGCGATCCAGCCAGCGACGTCAGGTTGATGCCATTGCCACTGAGGTCCAGTACGACTGGATCAATTTCCCTGCCCCCGTCGCCGAATAAGTTCTTTGCGTCATCATCGGCACCGGTTGAAGCGCCGCCAGGCGGCGGTCCGCCGCTGTTGAAAAACTGCGCGATCAGGCCAGCTATCTGGCTGATGTCGTAGGGATCGTGCACCTCGTTGTAATCGAGCATCAGCCCCCAGACCTGGAGCAGGATGCCGAAATAGGGTTGATCGGCAGCCACAAAAACGATCCCTGCCGAGATGAGGACCTGAGCATCCGCCCGGACAAGAGCTGTCTGATCCGCATGAATTTGCGCGGCATACGCTTCAGGATCAGTGTATTGGGTTGGCGCCGCCGAGTCGTACTGCAAGTTCTGCGCGGCTTGATTCGCCGATTTGATGGCGCCGGCGCCACGGGCCAGCGCCGCGGTAACCGGAGCCCCGGTACCGCCAGAAGATCCGTTGCCGAAATCGCCCGCGAGCGAGTTGAGATCGCCGGCGATCATGCCCCCATCCGTCGCCGCCGTACCCGCATCGCTATTGCCATTAGACGCATCCGTGGCGGCCCCCGTGGTGTCATGGAGTAACGTCGTTGAATCCGTCATCGCTTGTCCAACCCAACCACCAGGAACAGGCATGGCTTCTCCGGAAATTAAGAATGAATATTAATTAGTGTGGTCATTCAACTTAAAGCCAATCAACCGGCCTCACCATAAATTCTGCGCGAATCTCGTTCAGGCGAAATCAAGACTTTATTGGCAAACTTCAGATAAATCCACGCGAGCGCGGAAACACCGAGAAGATTGAGGATAAATTTAATACCGGCCTGCGCTGGAAACACAAGAGAAAAATCCATTCTTGCGCTCGATATATATTGAATAATAGTATTTTCAACGATGTAAGAGGGAAGCGTCGAGGCGGCGCCATATATAAAGGCAATGGCGATAAAATTCCCGTGGGTATCCCGCCATGCAGCCCGCCACTCAATCTTTCCGCCTGACGCAATGTGTGGAAAGAGAAGTGCGCTTCGCGCCGTGACATAGGCGAGCAAAATTCTGAGAAGCGGGGTTACCGTCTGGATAAATGCGGCTTCAACGCTTCCGTCCATTCCGGCGCCCCTGCCGATCGCGGAAGCAAGCGGAATGACTGCTAGCAGCGTGTAGCCGAATAAAAGCATGAGAACCCACAGAACAAAATAGCGGAGATAATCTTCGGCAGTCGATCCTGGCAGGGCTGGAAATTTGGCTCTCAAAATCCGCCGCATTGTCGGGATGGCGATGACGAGGGCGGGAATGCTGCTCAAACGCTCGATCACCGAGTTCAGAATCCGTGGCCCAACAATGCCGACTGGAACCGCGAGTCGCAGCTTGTATTCGACGAACATCGCTGCCCACATCAGGACAAACGTCGCGGAGGAAAGGAGCGGCATTTCCGCTATCACGCGAAACGTGTCCCGCCAGGCCCCCACAATGCACTGCCATACAGTGACCGATCGCATAATTTTAAAGAATTGAGTTTTCTTCTAATCGAAGGTATGCCCGACCGAATTCATTGTCGATTCGATACAGCTCAGTTTCAACGTCCGAATGTTTGTTCCAGCGGCAATCTGGATAAGCCTGTTGTGGCGTAAAGCGCGCGACGCGGGACTGAATGCTTCGGACGTCTGGCCGTTGCCAGGGTCGGCAGGGTGCCCAGTAGCCACGACGAAGCGAAAGGACAGACGACGATATGCACAGACGCCCCCGGCTCTCAATGTGTGCAGCCTTCAATATTGATACGGCTTATTTTCTGACAAATCTAACCGCGCCTGAATAGCGTTGTCAATGCATTTCTTTCAATTAATTTAGAATGCTTTTTGTAAAATACAGAATGCAAATTGAAAGATTGCTTTATATGACTGGAAAATTATTTATTCCGCATAGCGTGCTGCGAAAATACTCGGTGTCATAGCTTCATTTCATATCAAGTTTGCTTCGTCATGGGGCGATTATGCTGCGTGCATTGCCACCTCGCGAGAACCCGTGCTTTACGGCCGCGATTATTAGCTAGATGGCTTCTGTGTCAGCAAATCTTCGCTTAAGATAGGCGCTAAGTGCGCCGTATCGCGATGGCAGTGTATCAACGCAACGAACGGGAAAAATCTAAAAAAAACAAATGACACTATTCTTCTGAGATGCCTCTCATCTCAGAAGTTGTAACTGCGCACGATGCGAGACGCAATCGATCGACAATCAATATTTGCGACTATAACAATGGGCATTGAAGAACAACCGGGGCAGCTGGAAGACGCGGGACTTGCAGCACTGGTGCTCATCGCACGCTTTCATGGTATTGCCACTGACGCGTCGCAGCTAACGCACGCGGCAGCACTGAATAGCGACTCGTTTTCCGAAGCGGACCTTGTTCTCTCTGCACGCCATATCGGACTCAAGGCTCGTGCGGTTCCGCTTGTGCCTGAGCGGCTTGGAAAGACACCGTTTCCCGCACTGGCGCTGGATCGAACAGGGCGGCATTTCATTCTGGCGGGGTCCGACGGCAAGACGGCGCTGGTGCTCGAACCCGGCATGCAGGCGCCGACCATGAAACCACTGAGCGAAGTGGCGGAGCGTTGTAGCGGTCGCATACTGCTGTTTACGTCCCGCGCGTCGTTGGCCGGCGAGCTCGCAAAGTTCGACTTCTCCTGGTTCATTCCGGCTATCGTCAAATACCGACGGCTGCTGCTCGAGGTGCTGAGCGTATCGCTCGTCCTCCAACTCTTCGGCCTCGTCTCGCCGCTGATGTTTCAGGTGGTAATGGACAAGGTGCTGGTCAACCGCACCTACAGCACCCTGAACGTTGTCTGCATTGCCTTGCTGGTGAGTTCGGTATTCGAGGTCCTGCTCACGGGGCTACGCAATTATGTGTTCGCACATACGACGAACCGTATCGACGTCGAGTTGGGCGCGCGGCTTTTCCGTCACCTGGTCGCACTTCCGCTCAGCTACTTCGGTGCCCGCCGTGTCGGCGATACGGTTGCACGCGTGCGCGAGCTCGAGAACATCCGCAACTTTCTCACCGGCCAGGCGCTGACCGCGCTGATCGATTTGACGTTCTCGTTCGTCTTCCTCGCTGTCATGTGTGTGTACAGCGTCTGGCTGACATTGATCGTCGCGCTATCCCTACCGGTCTACGTGACGATTTCGGCAGCACTGGTGCCGGTGCTGCGCACGCGTCTGAACGAAAAATTCGCGCGCGGAGCGGACAACCAGTCGTTCCTCGTGGAAGCAGTGTCCGGCGTCGAGACGGTCAAGGCGATGGCAGTAGAGCCGCAGTTCATCAAACGCTGGGAGACCCAACTGGCGGCGTACGTTGCCGCCGGCTTTCGCGTCAGTGCACTGGGCAATCTCGGTCAGCAGCTGATCCAGTTGGTGGGCAAGCTGGTGACGCTGGGTACGCTGTTCTTTGGCGCGAAATTGGTGATCGACGGCAAGCTGACCGTCGGGGAACTGATCGCCTTCAACATGATGTCGCAACGGGTAAGCGCACCTGTGCTGCGGCTGGCTCAACTCTGGCAGGATTTCCAGCAGGTTGGCATTTCGATGAGCCGTCTCGGCGACATCCTGAATTCGCGCACCGAACTGCCGCAAAGCCGACAGGCGTTGCCGGCACTCAAGGGAGATGTGAGCTTCGAGAGCATACGCTTTCGCTATCGCCCGGATGGGCCGCCGATTCTCGACGGCGTTGCCCTGAATATCAAGGCCGGGCAGATCATTGGCATCGTGGGCCGCTCGGGTTCGGGCAAGAGCACGCTTACGAAGCTGTTGCAGCGTCTGTACACCCCCGAACAGGGAACAGTGCGTATCGACGGCATCGATCTGGCGATGGCGGATCCCGCCTGGCTACGTCGCCAAATCGGCGTGGTGCTGCAGGAAAACCTGCTCTTCAACCGCTCCATTCGCGACAACATTGCGCTGACTGATACCGGTGCACCGCTCGCCGCGGTGATCCACGCGGCGAAGCTGGCGGGCGCGCACGAGTTCATCTGCGAACTGCCAGAAGCCTACGACACAATGGTCGGCGAACACGGCTCAAACCTGTCCGGCGGCCAACGACAGCGCCTCGCGATTGCCCGCGCGCTGCTGACCAATCCCCGTATTCTTGTGTTTGACGAAGCCACCAGTGCGCTGGATTTCGAAACCGAGCGCGTGATCCATAACAACATGAAGGCAATGTGCGCGGGGCGCACGGTGATCATCATCGCGCACCGGCTGACGGCGGTTCGCCACGCCGACCAGATCATCGCAATGGACAGGGGCCGGATTGTCGAGCGGGGTACTCACAGTTCGTTGCTGGAGCTCGGCGGCTACTACTCGCACCTGGTTTCGCTGCAGGATGGTGGATCATGAAATCTTTGCGATTGCAGGCGCTGGGCGACCTGTTCGCCCGCTACGCCGCCGTGTTCCACAGTGCGTGGGACATCCGTCACCAGTTCGAATCTCCCGAGCGGACATCTCACGAACTCGCGTTTCTGCCGGCCCAGCTCGAACTGGTCGAGACGCCGGTGCATCCTGCGCCGCGCTGGGTGATGCGCATCATCGTCCTGCTCGCGGTACTGATCCTGCTAATCGGCATCTTCGGCAGACTGGACATCGTGGTATCAGCGAAGGGGAAGTTTGTCCCTAACGAGCGAGTCAAGGTGATCCAGCCTGCGATAACGGGCGTGGTCCGTGAGATTCTCGTGCGTGACGGCCAGCAGGTTGCAGCCGGACAGTTGCTGGTGAAGCTCGACACCACCCAGGCTGCAGCAGATGCGCACAAGGCCGTATCGTCGAAACTCGATGCCGAACTCGGCGCGGCCCGTGCGACTGCATTGCTCGCCGCGCAGCATGAGAATCACCCCCCCGTGGTCGCGCGCGTTGACGGAGCGCCGGAAAACCGGATGCAGGAAGCGCAGCGCTTCGCCGAAGGCGCATATCGCGAGTATCAGGACAAGATCGATAGCGCGCAGGCTGAACTGCGCAAGCAGGAGGCCGCGCTAGATTCGACTCGGCAGGAGGTCGCGAAGCTCCAGGCCACGGCGCCGCTTGCACGTCAGCAGGCCGATTCCTACAGGTCGCTAGCAGGCGACAAGTACGTTGCGCAGAGCGACTATCTCGACAAGGAGCAAACCGCACTTGGCCAGGAGCATGAGCTGGCCGCACAGCTGAGCCACGCCCGTGAACTCGCCGCGGGTATTACAGAACAACGCGCGGAGATCGAATCGGCGATGTCCAAATTCAGGCATGACCAGCTTGATGAGCTGGAGAAGGATACCCAACAGGCCACTCAAAGCCGGGATGATGAGACCAAGGCGCAAACCCGTCAGGGACTGTTGAGCCTGAGCGCCCCGGTTTCGGGTACCGTCCAGCAACTGGCCACACATACTCTGGGTGGCGTGGTGACGACGGCCCAGTCGCTGATGGAGGTCGTGCCCGACGATACGCTGGAAGTAGAGGCGCAACTGGAGAACAAGGATATCGGCTTTGTCGATGTGGGCCAGACGGTCGCGGTTAAGGTTGAAGCCTTTCCGTACACCCGCTACGGATTCATTACAGGGACCGTTGTGTCTGTTTCGAACGATGCGGTACAGGACAAAAAACTCGGATTGACCTTTCCGGTGCGCATCCGCCTGTCAACCAACCGGATTCACGTGGAAAACAAGTGGATCACGCTGACGCCCGGGATGGAAGTGACGGCGGACATCAGGACGGGCAAGCGCAGCGTCGCAGGGTACTTCCTCGGTCCATTGATGGAGAGCGCGCAGGAGAGCATGCGTGAGCGCTAGGCAGATTGTATTGGCTGGCTGTGCGGCAATGAACCTGATCTCACCGTCGGTGCACGCCTTCGACCCGCTCCGCACAGCGGGCGGGATTTCAGCGACGCCTGCCGGCGTGATCGTACCCGACGCTGCCGGATGTGACTTTGGCCCACCCGCCAGGCCGCTCCCTCTGGGTGAAGCCGTTGAACGGGCGTTATGCAGCAATCCGAAAACACGCGAGGCGTGGGTCGACGTCAAGGCGCAGGCAGCGGGCGTGGGGGTTGCCCGGGCAGCGTATCTGCCGACGATCTCCGGAAATGGACAGATCGTGCGCGACAACTCCGTGACCGATGTCACGGGCCATCCAAACCTGAGCTCCTCAACTCTTGCGACTGTTCGTTCAGAGAGCGTGTCGCTAAACTGGACGCTTTATGACTTCGGCGCCCGCGGGGCGGCACTAAGGAATGCGTCCGCACTCCTGGCTGCGGCGCAGTCGACGCAAACTGCCACGCTCCAGAGTCTGTTCGTGCTGGTGGCTAAAGACTATTACGCAGCGCAGGCCGCCGCAGGCGCGCTTGCGGCCGCGACCGACGTCGAGCGAATGGCGAACGACAGCGCGAAAGCTGCCTTAGCGCGCGTCGACAGGGGAATTGCGCCGATCTCCGATGCGCTGCAGTCACAGACTGCCTACGCGCAGGCGGTGCTGAACCGGATCAAGGCTCAGGGCACGTGGCGCGCGAGCGAAGGAACCCTGGCATCGGATCTCGATCTGTCGCCGGACATGCCGCTGGAACTGCCGACGGTCACGGATGGCGTCCAGCCCGATGCCGCCTTTGCCCAATCGGTTGGCGAGCTGATTGACGAAGCGAGGCACGCTCATCCGGCCGTGATGGCGGCCCAAGCCCAGGTGGATGCGGCGGCGGCGAAAGTCGACCAAACGCGTGCGGAAGGTCTGCCGAACCTCAGTCTTGTGTCGAAGTACAGCCGGAACAACCAGCCAGCCACGTTAGGACTGGGGATTCCGGAATTTCCAGCCACGGGTCGGGAGTGGTACGTCGGGGTGCAGTTAACGATTCCGTTCTTCGAAGGCTTCAGCCGCACGTATCAGGTCCGTCAGACGCAGGCGCAGCTCGAAAAGCAGCAGGACGCGCTGGACGACGCGCGCCAGCAGGTTGGGCTCGAAGTCTGGAACAGCTATCAGGCCGTTCAGACCTCGACCGATACGGTAAAGGACAGCGAAGCGCTGATGGATATTGCGAACCGATCGTTTACCGCCGCCCGGCACCGCTACCAGGCCGGTGTCGGCAACATCCTCGAACTGCTCAATGCGCAGACCGCGCTAGCCAACGCGCAACAGCAACGCGTGCAGGCACTCGCAGACTGGCGGGCCGCGCGGCTGCGACTGGCAGGCAGTCTCGGGCGGCTCGGTCCCGCGGATATGCAGCCACCGATTCCCTAGACCGAAAATCGTAAAAACAACCTGTTGCCCTGCAACATTCTAGACCCGCTTCGACGGTAATTCCATAGTAGTCCTTATTGCATGCACAGTCATTGCGATGACTGACCATGAGGTGAATCAGGTGTGTTTCCAAAAGAAAATGAACGACGCACACACAGGTGTCGGAGTCAGGCGCGTTCTCATAGGCGCCAGTTTGGCACAGGAATCGAGCTATTGTGATAATGCAGAGCGTTTTTTCGTTAGCGATCGCGGCTACAGACGCATGACTAGGCCGATTGAGATCAGTCCGCGGTCGGTAACTAAAAAACCGTTTAATGCAGAGCGTTTTTTCGTTAGCGATCGCGGCTACAGACGCATGACTAGGCCGATTGAGATCAGTCCGCGGTCGGTAACTAAAAAACCGTTTGCGCTAAACCGCTCCGCAGACGGTGACCGCTATGGGCATTGAATGACTGCCGCGGTAATTTGCGAGGCTCGTGGTGGGTTATCGCACCTGTGCTCGACACAATCGCGTGACGCCTGTGTGGCGAGAGACGCACGAGTGTAGTGACCCGCGGGGCAAAGGCTTTAACGTTTTGTGCCATTCGGGTGCTGCGACGAATCGAAGGTACGAGTGCAGCCGCGCTTGCCTCGGCGGGATAGGCAAACGTGTCCAGAAACAGGTGCATTGGCAACTAGTGCGCATGAACGGAACCTGGCGGGGCTCGTGGGAGGCTACCGGGCATACTTTCAATGCGGAGCATGTGGCCCGTGCCGCACACGGGGCAGTCGCGCAGCGACCTACCGGTCAGTCGCTGGTAGCGGTCACGGTAGTCTTCGCTGGGCTCGGCTGACGCAGCGGCGGGAGCCTCGACGCCGAGCAGTTGCCGGCAGGTAGCGAGCCTGTCAGACCGGTGGCAGTTGGCCATCCATCCGTAGCTGCGGATGCGCTTGAAGCCCCCGGGCAGCACATGCAGCAGGAAGCGGCGAATGAACTCTTCGGCCGCGAGCGTCATGGTCCTTTGCCTGGCCTCGTGCCGGTAGTCCTTCCAGCGGAACTGCACGGTGCGCTCGTCGAAGGCAAGCAGCCGGTTATTGGAGATGGCGACGCGATGGGTGTAGCGGCCCAGGTAGTCGAGCACGTGTTCGGCGCCACCAAACGGTGGTTTCGCGTAGACGACCCAATCCGCGTGACCCGCGGGCGCGAGCCAGGCGGCGAACGCTCGCGGGTCACGCAACGGCTCAAGCTGGCCATGGAAGCGCAGCGCGCCGGCGTCAAACGCGCGGCGCAGCTGTTCGAGAAACAATCGGCGAAAGAGCCGTGAGAGCACCCGCACGGGCAGGAAGAAGCCAGGACGGCAGGCGATCCAGCGCTCGCCGTCCGGGGCGATGCCACCGCCTGGCACAACGCAATGCACATGGGGATGATGCAGCAGATTCTGCCCCCACGTATGCAGGATTGTGATGAAGCCGATCTCGGCACCCAGGTGCTTCGGATCGGCGGCGATCGTGTGCAGCGTCTCGGCGCTGGCGCGAAACAGCAGATCGTAGAGCGTCTTCCTGTTCTGCAAGGCGAGCGCGGCGATGGGTTCGGGAAGCGTGAAGACGACATGGAAGTACTCGACCGATGAGAGGAGTTCCGCGCGCCGACGTTCGAGCCATTGCGCACGGGCGAGCGACTGGCACTTCGGGCAGGCGCGATGCCGGCACGAGTTGTAGGTGATGCGCTGATGTGAGCACGTATTGCACTGCTCGAGATGGGCGCCGAGCGCGGCGGTACGACACAGTTCGATGGCGCTCATCACGCGACGCTGGGCACGACTGAGCCCCTCGGCATGGGTGTGCCGGTACTGAGGTCCGCAGCGGCGGAAGATGTCCGCCACTTCGATCGCCGGCCGCATGACTGCGTTCAGACGTCCTCTGGCACAGCGGGCGCAGACGGAATGGGTGCGGGGTGCGGAAGCAGGTCGAAGGGGCTGGTGGTGGAGCACACGGTGCTCGTGGCCACCGTCAGGTACCGCGAAGTGGTGGCAAGGGACCTATGGCCCATGAGCAGTTGGATCTTGCGCACATCAGTACCGGCTTCGAGCAGATGAGTGGCGAACGCGTGCCTCAACACATGCGGCGTAATCGGTTTCTGGATGCCGCTGCGCTGCCGTGCCCTGTTGCATGCCTGCCAGATCGCGGCAGTGGTAATCGGGTGTCCGGGGATGTCGCCGGGAAAAAGCCAGTCGCGAGGGTGAGCATTGAGCCAGTATGTTCGCAGGATCTCGAGCAGCCGTGGTGAGAGCATCACGAAGCGATCCCTGCGGTTCTTCCCCTGGTTCACGCGGATGACCATGCGCTGGCTGTCGATATCGGTGGTCTTCAGGTGCGCCACTTCTGAAATTCGAAGACCGGCGGCATATGCGGTCATCAGAATGGCACGGTACTTCAGGCTGGGAATAGCGTCGAAAAAGGTTGTTACCTCATCAAGGCTCAGGATGACGGGGAGTCTCAGCGGCTTCTTCGGCAATGGAAAGTCCTCGTCGCTCCAGTCGCGCTTAAGCGTCACGCGGTAGAGGAAGCGCAGTGCACCGATCGTTGGGTGGAGACTGGCGGGCGCTAGCTTGCGCTCTTCCCGAAGATAGATGAGCCAGGCCCGTATCTCCTCGGGACCCAGTAACTCGGGCGAACGGCGGAAGTGCCGGGCGAAGCTTGAAACCTGAAGAAGATAGGATCGCTGAGTATTATCGGCGAGATTACGGATCTGCATGTCGTGCAACATACGTTGACGCAGTGGCGTCATGGCGCACCTCCTGGAAACAATGATGAAGCCCGGCTGGGCATCCATATATTGCTCCTGGAAGCATCCGCTTCTCCTCGCTGATGATCCAGCGCCTGACTACCACCTCTGATGAACGTCAGTTATAGGCGCTCGCTCTCCACCCCTACCGCGTCAGCGGTTTAGTGCAAGAATACTTATCTTAATAGACCAATCTGTGGTGACGTTATTCTTTGAGTATCACCTTGAACATCCGGTGTGCGGTGATACAAGCAGCTGCTCGTCTTGAGAGTTGTTCGACGTCTGCCCTCGTCCGCGCAACCGTGAGCACGCTGTGGAGCGTGCGGGTGGACATCGAACAAGGTTCAAGAGAAGGCGCCGCCCGGGGCCCCTGCAAATTGGGCTTGCAGTCAGACCGACGCTCCTCCTTCGCCGCTCCGGACCGTCTTGGCGAGCTTTGCCGTGATAACGGGTGTTATCGCGACTGGCATCGCCGCAGGACAACCTGAGGTCATGATTAACCCCAACTACGGGCATCACGGCTTCGACATCCTTAGCAAAGTTTTGTGCTCGTCACCCAAGACATATTCTTAAATCGCGCTACGATTGAATCCAACGACTCTGGTCGTGTTTGAACGAGTGCAATCGTGACTTCCTCAAAACCGCAGTCTGGAAACGTCGTAATGTCTACATTCTCGACGTTGTGGGAAAACGGCAGCAACACCTGCCAGATAGCCGCTATGCGCATACCTTGAACCCGCGCACGCACCACAAGCCGATGGCGGACCGTAGCATGGGTTGCCGGTAATTGAAACTCTGTTTCCAAGTGTCCGCCATTCATGCCGATCCTCTTATGTTTGCTGATCCGCGTCATCGCAATGCCCAGATCATCAATCCGTCCGTTGGCTTTCCGACGGGACTCCGACAATTCCGTGCAGTCTTTCCAGTAACACCTGCGCATGTTCCCGATCAACCCGCAAGATATCGCTTCGGCCAAGCAGCGTCTCAATGCGCTGGCGCCAATAGCCTGGCTCGTTGATCAAGGACGTAGAAGCAAACGAGTCACCACTTCTTGTTATTCGTTCGAGCCTAACGACCACCGCTTCAATGTGAAGCAGATCACTTTTATATGACGCGTCAATCCCCATTACACTCCCGTCTTACCCGTCTTTTTAAATCGTTCTTGTCGCACCTATTTCGGTCCGCGCGTGCGATACCACCAGTCGACATGATCGAGGTTTCGAAGAAGCTGACCGCGACGGTGCTCCCGACGATAATGGCCTATTACTAGGGGTATCGCGATCAGCAGTGCGGCGGCACCGATCGCCAATCCCGTCCATTTTTCGCTCATTGCGACCTCGTCTGAAAAGAAAGTGGCACTATCCAGCGCCTCTGTCCGCTAACGACTCGCGATAACACGCTCGCCACCACAGGCGTTGGGCGCATGCCCCATCAATGGGAGAAGTGCTCGCACTCATACCGTCCTTCAATTAGCTCTGCGACCAAACCGACAAGCAATGTGGCACCGAGCCAAGGCCGGATCTAGTGATCCGTCCTGCTTCTTTGAAAAAATTGAATGGTCCGGCAGCGCCCAGCTAGTCTTCACTGGCATTGTCGCGGGGCTTTGCAAAACCCGACGCTGTCGCCTTGGTCAAGGCTTGTTTCCCCTGCGCCTTTGCGATCGCGTGCGCGGCCTTAAGCACCGTGTCATACGCAATGCCGGCACTGGAAACCGTCGACCTCAACGCCGTAACGGCAGCCTCAGAACCCGCAGGAGCATTTCTCGCAACACCGTCGACAAACGCTTGCAGTTTGATGTTGTGATGCTCGAATCGAGTCTCGATTAATTTCAGAAACTCGGCTTGTGTATCAGTCGCAATGCCACGTAGTTGACGGTGATACGAAAGCGCTTTCTCCGCGATCGGACGCGCGGCATTGGCTTGATGAACCCATAGTTCGACTGGCGTCTTGCCAGACGTCGCCGCCTGCCAGGCCTGTTCGCTCTCGGTGAGAGTCGCCTTGATTACTTGCTGATTCAACTCGACGAGTTTTTCAAACCCATGGAATGCTTGCTGCGCCAACGAAAACGCGTCGGAAACGCTGTCACTTTGCATCCAGCCAAGATGTTCCATCGTCGAAAAGTACACTGCCCACTCCTTTAGTCATACGTATCAATTCGCTCAAGGCGATGGGCAGGAAACCTGCCTGCGCCTCAAGCTCGTGGCTGCTCGGGCACTCGCGATATGCGGACCATTGCTTCCGCGATGCAGCATTAGATGAAACATTCTAACTTTGTTAAATCAGTGGCTGGCGCACTCTTTTCTAAGTAATTACCCTAGTGATGAAGACGGGTTATGCCGGCTTCATTTGTCGGATTCAAGCAGACCACTGACGGATCAGACGCGAACTCGCGCTGGTGGCGACCGTCTCCTATAGATAGGGATCGCGGCCATACGAACCGAGTCTTCGAAAGACTCTTGATGGCCGACGAACGAAACCGCTCGCGCGGTAGGGGGCTCCGGCCAGCGCGTGCGGTTCATGGGAGGTCCGCTGCGCGGTTCCGTATGTTGGCGAATGAGGCAACCCGCCTCGTTCTCCAGCAGGAGCCCAATCATGACCTCCCCACAGGCAAACGCCAGTCCACTGCGCCAGCGCATGATCGACGACATGCACATGCGCCAGTTGTCGCCGAAGACACAGGACATCTATCTGCGCATCGTGCGCGAATTCGCCCGGTTTCTCGGGCGCTCACCTGACACGGCCACCGTCGAGGACCTGCGGCGCTACCAGCTGCATCTCGTCGATCACGGCACATCGCCCGTGTCGCTCAATCATGCCATCACCGGCCTGAAGTTCTTCTTCGGGGTCACGCTCGACCGGCCTGACCTGATGGTCAGGATGCACCCCGTGCGCGTGCCCCGCACACTGCCCGTCGTGCTCAGTCCCGATGAAGTGCGCCGCCTCATCGAGGCGGCCGGCAACCTCAAGCACCAGACCGCCCTGTCAGTCGCCTACGGCGCAGGACTGCGCGCAAGCGAAGTGGTGGCCCTGAAGGTCGGCGACATCGACAGTCAACGTATGACGCTGCGCATCGAGCAGGGCAAGGGTCGTCGGGACCGCTACGCCATGCTCTCGCCGGTGCTGCTCGAGCGCCTGCGCGTCTGGTGGCACGTAGCCCGGGCCCAGGGCAGGATGCTGGATGGTGGGTGGCTCTTTCCCGGGCTCGATCCCGTGGACGCGCTCAGCACGCGACAGTTGAACCGCGCCATCCATGCCGCCGCGGAGGCCGCACACATCGACAAGCGCGTATCCATGCATACCTTGAGGCACAGTTTTGCGACACATCTGCTCGAACAGAAGGTGGACATCCGCGTGATCCAGGTACTGCTCGGCCACGCGAAGCTCGAGAACACCGCGCTCTACGTCCAGGTGGCCACCGACCTGCTGCACGAGGTCACCAGTCCGCTGGACCGCCTGCCCTCCGAGTAAGCTGCGCGCTGTAGCGCCTCATGCTGGAGGTTGCGGATATCTTCCGCAGCCACGGGCCAGCGTGGCGGGCAACCGCACACCTGAGCCTGGGGCAGCTGAAGGTCATGTCGGCCATCGAACAGTGCCGCACCGCGGCGCTGGGCGGGCACGTGCTGCGCTGTTCGGGGTGCGACCACATCGAGGTCGAGTACAACTCCTGCCTTATGGGAAGTTCTGCCTAACGCGGAGTTGCAGATCAGGTTCGGCGCGAATCCGGCTGGCCGTGTCGGTTTGATGTCTGGCAAGTTGCCATTCAACTCCCCATAAAATCGCGGCCTGTCCTTGCTATGGTGGTCTTGCTTTCCCTGGCAACCATCATAGGAGGATGTGATGCTAGACACATACCTGGTGGCACCCAAAACCTTGAAACGCCTGCGCTCCGGGCCCAGCGGAGCCTTCATTGATGACTTTGCTGATGCGCTCGACCGGGACGGATACTCCGCGGCCAGCGCCGTACGTTATCTGCGAGCCGCCGACCATCTGGGCCGCTTCATGCTGGCGCACGGCGGTACCCTGGCCGATGCGGGTCCACAAACTCCAGAAATCTTCTATCGTCATCTGCCTACCTGCACCTGTCCGGAAGCAAAAGGAGGTAAAGCCAACCACCATCTGTATTTCGGTGCCAAGCGCTTTCGCGAATACCTGATTGAGATCGGCGTCTGCCAGGACAACAAGCCCTCGATTGCCGAGATTCGAGAGCCTGAGATCGTGAGCGGTTTCCGGCGATGGTTGCACACGCACCGAGGCGCGAAAGCGTCAACCATTCGACTCTACTGTCGTGATGCCGCAGTGATGGTGGAGGTGCTTGGTAGTGACGCGACCCGGTGGGACGCAAAGCACGTGCGCACGTTCCTGTTGAACAGTGCCTGCAACTGTGGCATCGGTACCGCAGAAAAGCTGGTCACCAGCGCGCGAGCCTTCCTGCGTTATCTCGGTGTTCAGGGTTTATGTCGAGCCGGACTCGATCAAGCGGTTCCGGCGTTGGCGCACTGGCGCCTGGCGACACTGCCACGGTGTCTGAGCGCTGACGAAGTTGAGCGTCTGATTGCCGCATGCGATGGCAATTCACGCGGACGCCTTCGCGATCGCGCGATTGTCCTGTTGCTGGTGCGACTCGGGGTTCGCGCTGGTGACCTGGCGAACCTTCGCATGAGCGATATCGAGTGGGAAACCGGGACGCTGCGCGTCTCGGGAAAGGGACGCTATGAAGTTCGTCTCCCGCTGCCGCAGGATGCTGGTGAGGCACTTCTGCGGTACATCGAGTCGCGACCTCGAGTTGCCTGCAGCGACCACGTCTTTGTTCGAAACATCGCCCCCTTCAAGCCGTTTATCTCAGGCGATTGCATATCGTCGGTAGTGAAGCGTGCACTAAAACGGGCCGGGGTGAGTTCGCCCGCCAAAGGCGCACATCTGCTGCGCCACACAGCGGCGACCGAGATGTTGCGTCATGGGCTTCCCCTCGACCAGATTGGCCAGGTCCTGAGGCATCGCGGCATCGATACCACGGCCTATTACGCCAAGGTCGACGTCGCGCTGCTCAGGCAAATCGCGCAGCCATGGCCGGAGGTGATGAAATGATGCCGGCCGTGGAGTCCTATCTTGCCGCGCGGCGTGCCGCCGGCTTCAAATTACTGAACGCAGACTATCTGTTGCGCAGCTTCGCGTGCTTTGCCGTCAAGCGCGGTGAAGCGCACGTTCGCGCGCAAACCGCAATCGACTGGGCCGCCGAGGCTGCGTCGGTGGCCCAGCGTGACGCGAGGCTAAAGACCGTGTGTCGGTTCGCCCGGTATCTGCGTACCGAAGATCAAACCCATGAGCTGCCGCCCGCCCGGTACTTTGGCTACCGAAAGACACGCCGTGTCCCGTTCATCTACTCGCGCGCCGACATCGAGCGCCTGGTCAACGCAGCCTTGCAATCGGGTCCTCGCGATACGTTGCAACCACAGACGTATGCGACATTAATCGCCCTGCTGTCCGCCACCGGCATGCGGATCTCTGAGGCCCTGAACCTGCGGCGTGCCGACATTACCCCCGAAGGATTACTCATACGAAAGAGCAAATTCCAGAAGAGCCGTCTGGTTCCACTGCACGAGACGGCGGCGGAGGGTTTGCAGAGGTACTTGACCCTGCGGCGGCGGGCCCGTCCGGGTGACGACCATGTGTTCGTTGATGACGATGGGCGCCCGCTCAGATATACGGTCGCTTATTGGATGTTCCAGAAGCTGCTGAAGATCGCCGGCATCGGCACCACCCACAACGGTCACCGTCCCCGCCTACATGAGCTCAGGCACACGTTCGCCGTCAGGGCACTGGAGGTGAGCCCGGAAGGGCGGGACCGTGTTGGGCGGCACATGCTGGCCCTTGCGACCTACATGGGTCACGTCAACATCAACGCCACCTATTGGTATCTGGAGGCAACTCCCGAGCTTCTGCATGACATTGCTGTTGCCGCAGAAGGGTTTCTCACTGGAGAACAGAAATGATCCCGATCGCGCCGCACATTGTGGCATTTCTTCGTCAAAACCTTGCTCATGAGAGAGGCGCTAGCCAACACACCTGCGACTCCTATGCTTGCACCTTCCAGCTCCTGTTCGAGTTTGCCGCCGGGAGACTCAGGATGACGCCGTCGTCGCTAGCGCTGGAGCAGCTCGATGCGAGACTGATCAGCGACTTCCTGGAATATCTGGAAGATACGCGCCAGAACTCGCCCGGGACTCGCAATGTCCGGTTGGCTGCAATCAGGTCCTTCTTCCACTTCCTTGAGTATCGCGAGCCCGCGATACTCGAACAGGCGCGACGAATCCTGGGCATTCCCTACAAGAAAACTGATTCACGGTTAGTGCCGTATCTGGGCGAGGAAGAGGTTCAGGCCCTGCTCGATGCGCCCGATCCGTCAACGCGCGAGGGGATCCGGGACCGGGCGATGCTGCATCTGGCCATCTGCGCTGGACTGCGTGTATCGGAACTGACGGGTTTGCAAGCCGCCGACGTTGTGTTCCCGTCGATGAGCATCCGTGTTCACGGCAAGGGTCGGCGGGAGCGCGCATTGCCCCTGTGGAAAACGACTGCTAATGCATTGCGTGCCTGGATAGCGGTACGGGGAGCTGTTGCAGTACCGGAATTGTTCGTCAATGCTCGCGGTGAAGCAATGAGTCGCTGGGGTTTCGCGTATATCCTTAAATGCCATGCTGAGACAGCTCGTCATACGTGTCCCTCGCTATCGAAGAAGCAGGTATCACCACATGTATTGAGGCATACCTGCGCAATGATAGTACTACGAAGCACTCAGGATATCCGGAAAGTGTCCTTATGGCTCGGGCATAGCGATCTGGCGACCACTGAAATCTACACTCGCGCTGACCCAACTGAGAAGCTCGAAGCCCTCAATGCGATCGTCCCACCACATTTGCGCAGGGGTTCGTTTCGGCCGTCCGACAAGGTAATCGCCATGCTCAGGGCCAAGCTTTAATGGAGAGTTAAACGGGCGCGTAGTCCGCTCCGCGCTCGCTCCGAGACATCTTCTCCCCATATGGAACCACTTCCCATAAGGCAGGTAACGGAGTGCACTCCGTTACCTGCCGGCATCGCGCCTGCCCGAAGTGCCAGTCGCTCGCCCGTGCGCAATGGCTCGAACGTCGGCGCGCGGAACTCCTCTCATCGGTCGAGTACTTCCATGTCGTCTTCACGCTTCCCGAACCCATCGCCGCGCTCGCCTTGCAGAACAGGAAGACGCTCTACGATCTGCTGTTTCGCGCCAGCGCCGAGACGCTGCACACGATCGCCGCCGATCCGAAGCACCTGGGTGCCGAGATCGGCTTCATCACAATCCTGCATACGTGGGGGCAGAATCTGCTGCATCATCCCCATGTGCATTGCGTTGTGCCAGGCGGTGGCATCGCCCCGGACGGCGAGCGCTGGATCGCCTGCCGTCCTGGCTTCTTCCTGCCCGTGCGGGTGCTCTCACGGCTCTTTCGCCGATTGTTTCTCGAACAGCTGCGCCGCGCGTTTGACGCCGGCGCGCTGCGCTTCCATGGCCAGCTTGAGCCGTTGCGTGACCCGCGAGCGTTCGCCGCCTGGCTCGCGCCCGCGGGTCACGCGGATTGGGTCGTCTACGCGAAACCACCGTTTGGTGGCGCCGAACACGTGCTCGACTACCTGGGCCGCTACACCCATCGCGTCGCCATCTCCAATAACCGGCTGCTTGCCTTCGACGAGCGCACCGTGCAGTTCCGCTGGAAGGACTACCGGCACGAGGCCAGGCAAAGGACCATGACGCTCGCGGCCGAAGAGTTCATTCGCCGCTTCCTGCTGCATGTGCTGCCCGGGGGCTTCAAGCGCATCCGCAGCTACGGATGGATGGCCAACTGCCACCGGTCTGACAGGCTCGCTACCTGCCGGCAACTGCTCGGCGTCGAGGCTCCCGCCGCTGCGTCAGCCGAGCCCAGCGAAGACTACCGTGACCGCTACCAGCGACTGACCGGTAGGTCGCTGCGCGACTGCCCCGTGTGCGGCACGGGCCACATGCTCCGCATTGAAAGTATGCCCGGTAGCCTCCCACGAGCCCCGCCAGGTTCCGTTCATGCGCACTAGTTGCCAATGCACCTGTTTCTGGACACGTTTGCCTATCCCGCCGAGGCAAGCGCGGCTGCACTCGTACCTTCGATTCGTCGCAGCACCCGAATGGCACAAAACGTTAAAGCCTTTGCCCCGCGGGTCACTACACTCGTGCGTCTCTCGCCACACAGGCGTCACGCGATTGTGTCGAGCACAGGTGCGATAACCCACCACGAGCCTCGCAAATTACCGCGGCAGTCATTCAATGCCCATAGCGGTCACCGTCTGCGGAGCGGTTTAGCGCAAACGGTTTTTTAGTTACCGACCGCGGACTGATCTCAATCGGCCTAGTCATGCGTCTGTAGCCGCGATCGCTAACGAAAAAACGCTCTGCATTATCTTAATGGACCGGCCAGCAAGCGCATTTGTAACCCGGACCTCACCTCCTATGAACTCATCGCCGGGTTCGTGAACGGCCGCTGTCGGGATGGTGCGACCGCCTCGTGTCGACCCCACAACCGCCCTTCAGTCTGATACCCACGAACGGCCGTAGCTCAGCCTTCTCGGGACGCTCCGTTCTATTCGCAATTGCAGCCGCACGGCGATTTCCGGCGCTACAAGAACGGTGGGGAAATCAAACTACATCTCGTTCGAAACTGCCAAAGGCTGCTCGCTCAAGCGGATCCCATTTGAAGGTCTGTCCTACAGTGATGCGTTTTCCGTTCGAGAGGGTTGATAGAAACAATCCATACCCCGCGCACACGAACTCATCAGCGAGACTCATGATCGGGTCCGAGTAGTGAAACTGGTGCACGTTCCATTTCACTTGCTCGCGGGAAAAATCTGTTTTGTGCAGCGCACACAAGTGTGCAAGGAGCAACTTGTGATGACCAAATTCCATGTGTTCAAACAGGAGGCCGCTCTTTTTGTGATACAAAAATGGACCGGCTGCACCCGACTGCACATCGTCCAATGCGTCCGAAAGCTGCTCCGCATATCCAAAGCGGGCGTGCCTCCAGAGATAGCGGTGCAAACCTTCCGCTACGGCCGGTTGCGGCACTTCCGTAAAGACTGACAGAAGCAGACGCGTAAGCTCCGGGGCGTCGCCAACCTGGTATCGCATGTGATCTTCTTGGACGGTTGCGTCTAGCCCTCAGTCTAGGCTAGGAAGACGATTCCTGTTCAAAACGCGCTAAGCGTCATGCAGCTCACCCGATGCATGCGCAATCAGTTGCGGCAGTCGACAGGAGCAACTTCAAGGCGGTCATCGTTTGCGCCGATGGTGCAGTGCCGCTAGCGGCTCCTCGTGCGAGCGGCCCGGCAAACACGACGCCCTTACTATTGCTCTGCCACAGCGCAAACACGAAATGCCGCGACTGCATTCTCAAGCTTGCACGCCTGTTCTTCAAGCGACGCGGCTGCCGCGGCCGCCTGCTCGACGAGCGCCGCGTTCTGCTGCGTCACCTTATCCATCTGGGCAATTGCTTGATTGATTTGCCCAATACCCATTGATTGCTGATCCGACGCCACGCTAATTTCGTTCACGATCTCGGTCACATGCCTCACGGCCCGCACAACGTCGCTCATCGTGCCACCGGCTCGGGCGACAAGTTCGCTGCCGCTTTTCACACTGCCCACCGCATCGCCGATCAGCGCCTTGATCTCGCGCGCGGCCGTCGCGGAGCGCTGCGCGAGACTTCTCACCCCGCCTGCGACGACCGCAAATCCCCGTCCTCCGTCGCCCGCCCGCGCGGCTTCCACCGCAGCGTTCAACGCGAGGAGGTTAGTCTGAAATGCAATGCTCTCTATCACGGCAATGATGTCGACGATCTGCTCGGAGATTGCGGCAATGCCCCCCATCATCTCGACCACCTGATTCACCACCAGCCCACCATGTCCTGCAATATTGGACGCCTGAACTGCGAATGCGTTTGCCTGTCGCGCGTTCTCGGCGTTCTGTCTAACTGTCGCAGTCAACTGCTCCATGCTGGCGGCCGTCTGTTCAAGCGAAGCGGCCTGTTGTTCGGTGCGTGCGGACAGATCATTGTTGCCATCCGCGATTTCGCGGATGCCACGGCTGATCGCGTCGGTGCTGCCACGTACCTGCCCAACGGTGTTGACGAGACCGCCCTGCATGCTGCGCAGCGCGGTGGCCAGCCGCCCCATCTCATTGCGGCTACCGGTCGCGATCCGGCTGGTCAGGTCGCCCGATGCAATCTTCTCGAAATGCTGGATGGTGATGTCGACCGGCCGCACGATCGCCGAAGCGAGCGCGACACGCGCGAACAGGCCGAGCAGCACAACGCCGCCGCCGAGCATGACAAATACCCACAGCCCAACCTCGAATCGCCTGGCAGACACTTCGTACCGCTGGCTTTCACGCTCGGCGTGAAACGTCTCGAGTGCAGCACTGGCATTTCGATAGTCCGCGTACCGGGCGTCTGCTGTTTGCTCCTGAATCAGGTGATAGGTCGGAAAATCGCGCTGCTCAAGCGCAGCAATCTGCCGCACGATGACGTCGGTCACGAGCGCTTCATGCTTTCGCCTCAATGCATCGGACAGCGTCCGCTCGGCGCCTGCTGTCGGTTGTCGTGCCAAAACCGTCGTCACCAGCAGCCGGCTATCCTCGAGCAGCTTGCCAGCGTTCGCGATTGCAGGCGCGGGATTGTCGCCGAGGCGCCCAAGCGTTTCCGCCTGGCTGAGTGCAAGCCGTGCCTGCAGCAAGCACTCGACGCTGGCTTTGAGGTCGATCAGTACGACCGTGTCCTTGCTGTACATCTCTTCGAGATCGGCGTCGCGGCGATGGACGCCGACCACGGCAGCCAGAATCGCGATAAGCAGCGCCAGCGTGTAGCTCGCGATCGTGACGCTCAGCCCAGTGCGGATAGTGATGTTCTTGAACATGGTATCGAGTGGCGCGGGGCATCGTCGGCGAGACGCTCCAACATGCCCCGTCTTTTTTAAGTCAATTCTTGAAGGTCTGACCGGTTGCCACCCCGCACAGCCGGTGGTCGACCCAACGTTAATGTGGCACCGCCCTGCAAACGGATCGTGAACGTTGGCGGCAAGCCGATGCCACGCGCTTGAACTCAATGATCAGTAAGATCCCTTACAGCAGTGAACGTGGCGGGAAGGGAAATGTCTCGACTCTGCGCAAATGCATCGACGCAAAGCCAGATTGCCAGGGCGACAACGCTGAACGCGCCGAGCGTAATCACGAACTTCATCTCATGACCTGCCTGTATGGATTATTTGCGATGGTTAAATCGTGCGCTGGCGAGATACCGGCATCCGCCGCAATGGGACCGGCGCGCATACGAAGGGTGTGCAAGCCGGTCCCGGGTTCGATCAGAAAGAGTGACGCACACCGATGTTGACCGCAGTGGTGCCCATGCCTGGCGCCACGGGCGAGCCATAGGTGATGGTCGTGGTCGCATCGCCTTTGTTTTTCACGTAGCCGACCTGCGCATAAACCAGCGTGGCTTTGGAAAGGCTGTATTCGGCTCCCGCGGCGATCTCAGTCGACTTGTTGGCAGAATTATTCTTGTCTTTCAGGTAATACAGCCCGCTCGTGATTTGGAATGCTGGCGTAAAGCGATAGCCGAGCCCGACTGAATACAGGTCCAGGTCGACCAGATTCGAGTGCGCGGGATTCTTGCCGTTACTGTACGACGCCGAGACCGAGAAGCTCTTGATGGTGTACAGCGCGCCCAGGTACCACATGCGATTGTTGTCCAACCCGGTTGGGACCGTCGTTGGCCCGGGGTTGGTGTCATGACCGTTGTAATACACCGCCGACAGCTTCAGCCCGTAGTTCGAATACTTCAGCACCGCCGACTCGCGCGTCCCCCCCTGGAAGCTTCCCGCGACGCCGCCTGGCGCGTATTCGAGCGCGCCGCTCACGCCGCCGAAGCTCGGCGACTGGTAGACGATCGCATTGCTGTCGTACAGCGCGCCGATCGGTCCGTTGGTACTGGTTCCCGGCCAGCCCGCCGCCGTGTTCATGCCGAGCCACGCGGTCAGGATACTGCCGAAGTACTGGCCCGCGCGAACGTCGGTCTCCGCCATCGCGTAGGCCATCGGCACGATCTGGCGGCCCAGGTTGACCGAACCGAACGGACCGGAGAGGCCGACGGACGCGACCTGATTGAACTGCGCCGCAACGCCCGGCGTATCGGAGAGGCCGAACTTGCCAGTGCCGCTGTCGAACACGCCCTGCAGCTTGAAGTTGACGTAGTAGCCGCCGCCGATATCCTCGGTGCCTTTCATGCCCCAGAAGCTCGAATAGATACCGCCGTCCTTGTAGCGATAGACCTTCCCGAGGTTCTTCGCGGTCGGGCTGAAAGAGGCAGCCGAGGTGCTCTGATACAGCAGACCCGAATCAATGGCGCCATACAGCGTCACCGACGACTGCGCGTACGCCGAAGTTCCGATTGCGGCCAACGCGGCCACAGCGATTCCTTTCAACTTCATTCTGTATCCTAATTAATTTATGTGCTCAACCCGTAACTGCCAGATCTACATTCCCAATACGATCCGTCGCTGCCATCAGGCGACGGCGACGGATAGTCCTCAGACTGCCCTCACAGGCAGTTTTTCAACACCTTGCCAGTAGCACGACGAAACACCGCATCGGCAGACACGACGGCGTTTGGTGTGCGCCATCGGTACCGCGAACAGCATGTTCAGTCGGCGCCCAAGACCATCACCATGTATGCCGACATGACGATGCCGCCGGCCTGAACCAGACACGATCGCGCATCCTTCACCTGGCGCTCCCCGGCCTCGCCGCGCATCTGCCGGACCGCCTCGATCATCAGTTGCATGCCGAATTGTCCGGAGTGGTTGAACGACAGCCCGCCCCCCGACGTATTGAGTGGGAATGCGCCGCCCGGTGCGATCCGGCCGTCGCGCACGAACGCGCCTGCCTCACCCGGCGCGCAGAAGCCCAAGGCCTCCAGCCCGTGCAAGACGTTGATCGTGAACGCATCGTAGATCTGCACGAGGTCGAGATCGCTGCGGCTCGTCTGCGCCATCGCAAGTGCGTTGGCGCCGCACGTCGCGAGAACGCCGTCGTCGAGCCAGTCGTTGCTGCGTAGCGGCGTCGTATGGTGCAGATACGCATCGTCGAAGCCTCGTACGACAACCGGACACTTCCTCAGGTCGCGCGCACGGTCTGCGCGCGTCACGATCATCGCTCCGGCACCGTCGGTCACCTGGCAGATGTCGTACTTGCGCAGCGGGTCGGACACCATCGGCGCAGCCAGGTATGCCTCCATCGTCAGGTCCTCACGCGCCGCCGCGTTCGGATTCAGCTGTGCCCACTTGCGAGCGGCCAGCGCGACTTCGCCAAAGTCCTCCGGCTTCGTGCCGTAGCGGTGCATGTGCAGTTGCGCCTGCATCGCATAGAAACCGATTGGACTCAGCATCCCATAGGGCTGGATGAACTGTCCGTTGGGCGAGCGTGGGTCGGCAGCATGGCCGCCACTCCGCCGGCTGCGGTCCAGCCGCTGCGTGCTGCCGTAGGTGATCAGCGCCACGTTGCACAGACCGGCCTCGATGGCGCCGATCGCGTGGACGAGGTTCGTGATGTTCGACTGGCCGCCCACCAGGGTGCTGTCAACGTAGCGTGGCTTCAGGCCGAGGTATTCGGTAACCAGCAGCCCGGCCGCGCGGTCGTCCCAGTAGGCGAACACGCCATCGATGTCGTGTGGCGCGAGGCCGGCATCGAGCATCGCGCCGCGCGCGGAGCGGCATTGCAGGCTGAGCGCAGTGTCTCCGGGGCCGGCCTTGCCGAGCCCGGCCTCGTCGATGCCGACGATCGCATATTGGTGAGCGAGTGCATGCTTCTTCATCGCCGCCTACCTCTTCGCGCCGAACTGCGAGCGGATGTCCTTCTTGAGCACCTTGCCGACCGTACTGCGCGGCAACGCGTCCCAGAACACCACATCCTTAGGCGCCTTGGTGCTGCCCAGGCGCTGCCTGCACATCGCGATCAGTTCGTCGGCGCTGACCGACTGGCCGGGCTTGAGCTCGACCACCGCGGTGACGCGCTCCCCCCAATCCTCGTCGGGTATGCCGACCACGGCACAGTCCTGTACGGCCGGGTGACCCCAGATCACCTGTTCGATCTCGCCGGGATAGATGTTGAACCCGCCGGAGATGATCATGTCCTTCTTGCGGTCGACGATGTACAGGTAACCGTCGGCGTCGAACTCCCCGATATCGCCGGTGTGATGCCAGCCGAACTGATGCGCATCGGCATTGGCCTGCGGGTTGTTGAAGTACCCCGGCGACACCAGTTCGCCCTTGGCCACGATCTCGCCGCGCTCGCCCACGCCGACGATGCGCCCGTCGTCGTCCATCAGCGCCACTTCGCAGGCGCCGGTGGGCCGGCCCGCCGAACTCAAGCGCTTCAGGTGCTTCGGATCGTCGCCGACGTCATGGTCAGAGCGCGACAGGCAGGTGATCACGCCCGGTACTTCTGCCTGTCCGTAGGCCTGGAAGAACACCGGCCCCCACAAGGCCAGCGCCTCGCGTAACTTCTCGACCGACATCGGCGCGGCGCCGTACATCACGCACTCGAGCGACGAAGCATCGCGACGGCTGGCGTCCGGATGCGCGAGCAACCGGTAGATCATGGTCGGCGTAAGGAACAGGTGCGTGACCTTCTCGCGCTCGATCGCCTCGAGGATGCCGCCGGCGTCCGGCGACGGCGTGAGCACGTTGCGTGCGCCGAAGATCGCCATCGCCATCGTCGTCGCGCCGGCGGCATGCGTAAGCGGCGCAACCACGAGATGCACGGGGTCCTTCTCGGGCACGGCAAACTGGTTCTGGATGCGATATGCCGTCAGCAGCGAGCGATGGGTCTGCATGATGGCCTTGGCCCGTCCGGTGGTGCCGCCGGACGACTTGATCTGCGCCACGGCGTCGAGCGGCTTGCGCACCGCGACGCGGCGGCCCGCGTGGGCGCGGCCCCAGCCGGCGATGCACGGCCCGCCTTCCTCAACTGGCTCCTCGAGGCCGATCACGACCTTCAGCGTCGGTACGCCTTCGCGAATGCGCGCCAGGTGCGGTGTGAACTGCGCGTGGCACACAAGCGCACTCACCTCGGTGAAATGCATGAACCAGATCAGGTCGTCGATGGCGTCGCGGCCGTTCAGCGGCACGTAAGTGGCGCCGGAGCGAAGGATGCCGAGCATCGCGACGAAGCCGATCAGATTATTCGGCGTCAGGATACCGACATGGGCGTCGCCGAGGCCGAGTTCGCCGAGAGCGAAGGCGACCGCATGCGAATCGCTCTCCACCTCCCGGTAGGTGAGCCGGGTGTTCGAATCCTGGAGGCAGACGCGGTCGGGAAACTTCACCGCGCCGGCATCGAACGAGTCTGTAATCATGAAGCCACCGAAAGTTTGAATTGAGGAAGTGTGATGTCGTCGCTGACCGACTCGAACACCACTTCGACCGGCGCGCCGACACGGAGCTGATCCAGGTCGGAATCGACGATCTGGGTGAGCATGCGAACCCCCTCTTCCAGGTCGATCATCGCGATCGCGTAAGGCACCTTGTCGACCATCGCCGGGTTGGCGGCAATGCGGCAGATCGTGTAGGTGTAGATTCGTCCCCGGCCACAGGCATCAATCCATTCCATGTCGCCGCACAGGCAGGCGGTGCAGAACGCTCGGGGGTAGAACTGATGCCGTGCACAGGCGGTGCAGCGCTGTATCGCGAGCCTGCCCGCCCTGGCTGCATCCCAGAACGGCGCCGTCTCCGTGGTCGGTTGGGGCAGCGGCCGGCTCATGTGCGGGCTCCAAAGGCCGCGCCAGTGACCTGGACGCGTCGTCGAATCCGTGCGAGGCCAGCGACCAGATCGGCGAGCGGATTGCGCACGCTGAACTCGTCGCCGTTACCCGTGGGTGCCAGACCGTCGATCTTCTCGTCGCCGTACATATAGCGCAGCAGCAGGGCGTCGTCGTCCAGTTTCGGGTAGCGCTTGCGAAGGCCCGGCACCACCGGCTCGAGCGGCGGCGGCGTGAGCGCGACATCGCGCGAGCCGTTCTGGAGGATGCGATCCTTGACGTCGGGGTCCACGGGCAAGGGCAACTCGCCGAAATAGCCGCAGACGTATTTCTTCACTTCGTCAGGCACCACCTTGTAGCGCTCGTTGTTGAGGACGTTCATCACCGCCTGAGCCGCAACGATTGCGGGATAAGGCGTAACCATAATCGGCGAGCCGAGTTCGACGCGCACGCGGCCAATCTCTTCGAGCACCGCAGGCAGCTTGTCGGCGATCCCGGCCTGCCTGAGCTGCGATTCCAGATTGCTCATTGCGCCGCCCGCGTACTGGGTGACGTAGTGACTGGGTTCGTACTCGGCAGGCACCCCGACCGGTTGCTGCTCCCGTTGCGCCACTGCACCGAGGTAGTCCCCGACCTCGTCGAGCAAGCCGTCGTTGACCACGACATCAAAGCCGATCTCGCGCAGATTGCGCGCAATCATCTGGCTGGCCGGCAGCGAGTTGCCGTTGGCGAGCGGATCGACCGCCGTCAGGATGCTGTCCGCGCCATGCACCGCGGCCTCGATCGCGAGCCATGGCCCGAGCCCGGTCAGGCAGTGAGTGTTGAATTCGAGCCGCTTCTCGCCGATCGCCTGCTTCAACGCTGGCACGAGCGTGCGGACCCGGTCGATCGTGAGGATGCCAGCCGCATCGGCGAGCGCCACGGTGTGCACACCGAAACGCTCCACAGCTTCGCGCGCCTTGCTCGCGTACAACGCATCGTCATAACCCGGCGCGATGTTGTAGCCAAGTCCGAGCGTCACATTGGCGCCGAGCCGATGCGCGGTACCGATACTCGAGGCGAGATTGTCCGAGCACAGCAAGGCATCGAAAACTGCAATTTCGCGGATGCCGTTGGCGATCTGCCGTTCGACAAAGAGGTCGGTGATGTCGTCAGCCACCGGAAAGAAACCGCGCATCAGGTTGCTACGAACGGCGCCACGCATCGGCGTGCGGGTGATCCGCTCACGCAGCAGGCGGATGCGCTCGAACGGGTCCTGGTTCAGGAACAGCACGCTCGCATCGAACTGGACCAGCGCGATCGTCTGCATCGAGACGAAGCCGGCCTGGTCCATGCGTTCGGCGATGGGCAGCATGTGCTCAGTGCGCATGCGGGTGGCCCACAGGCATTGCTGGGCATCGCGCAGCGTGTCGTCTGTCAGGTGGATGGTGCGGCGCTTGCCAGTGCGCGCGGTCTGAGCCTCGACGAGACTCTTCAGGTGTTCGAACATTGAGGCTACTCCTTGCACTGGTAAAGGCGGATATCGACGCCGGGGCCCGTCACGCTCAGGAATGCGTAACGCTGCGAGCGCTGGAACAGCCCAAGCGCCAGGCGGTCCCAGGGTGAGGCCGGCCGATAAGTCAGTTCGGCGGCGCTCGACGCACGGGGCAGTGACGACGGGGATGCCGCAAAGGCATGCGCCAGCAGGCGCGACGCATCGTCAAGCAGAGGCATCGCGCGGCGGATGTCCTCGAGGCTCTTGCATTGAACCTTCTCCAGCGCTCCGACGCGTTGCTGCAGTCCGCGATCCAATGCGCCATCGACCGGCCCGTAGGCGCCAAGCAGGATTCGGCGCAGGCCGGGCTGAAGCTCGGCATAGCGCGCCATGCCGCTGAAGTGCTGCCACGCCTGGGCCGCGATGGGTCCGGCGAACGGCGCGACCATCGGTGGGTTCCCGACCTCGGCGCGCACGCGAGCGCATTCCTCGGCGAATGCATGCAGTTCGGCAAGCCGACCGGACTCGGTCAACGCGTCCATTGCCTGTGCCGCAATTTCTCCCGGCAACTGGTGGACATAGGGCGCCACGTCGAACACCCAGCGTGCACCCGCCGGCAAGCCCTCAGCGTCCGCAATCCGCGCCAGCTCCGCGTCGGCTTCGGCAACACCGGCCATGTCCGGCACATCTGCGTCGACGCCGAGCAGTGCGAGCGAGCGAACCAGTCTCGTCAGCGACGGCACCGACGCGCCGTTGGCCACGCACGGCAGTGCCGTGTCGATGCCCGCCACGCCCAGGCGCACCGCTTCGATGACGACCTGCGGTGCGAGCGCCGTCTGGCAACGCGTATGCAATTGCAATGGCGTTGCCCGCAGCGTCTCGAGCAGCAAGGGGATCAACGTCGCGATGCGGTCCACCGTCAGCACGCCAGCCTCGTCGCGCAGCATCACGCGCTCGGCGCCGTCGGCCACAAGATGCGCGGCCTGCGTGCAGTACCACGCGTCCGTGCGCCGCTCGGCGGCGTCATACGGCAGCACACCGACGGCACTGACACCGGCCCGGCGCGCCGCGAGGAACATCGGGCGCAACCGGTCGCGTTGCAACAGCGGATCGACGATGACCACCTGCGCGATGCCACGCGCAGCGAGCTCGGCGATCCAGGCCGAGCCAACCTCGGGCGACAGCACGTCGGCACCGCGGCCACCGTGTTCGGTCAGGAGGTCCAGACGTGCGCGCAGTACCAGCAGCCCGGCGGCCCTCCGCAGCGCCGTGACGCGCTGCCAGGGATCCTCGTCGCGAGCAAGGCACTCTTGAAATGTAGTGGTGCTGATGACCTCGACCTCAGCGAGGCCTGTTCCCGCCATTCGCGCGAGCGGAAGCCGCGCCATCGCGGTGGTCAGCGCGCCCGACCAGGTGACGGTCTGCCCGTCGGTCAAGCTCACATCGGAGAACTGAACGCGCGCGATCATGATTGCACCTCCACGGCCTTGGCCGCCTTCAGCGCCGCCTTGCGGGCCGGAATAAAAGTGTCTTCGACCCAGCGGGTCGTGACCTGGCCTTTCGCAAAATCGTCATGCTCGAGGACTGCCTCGTGGAACGCGATCGTCGTAGCCGGACCGTCGATGTGGAAGTCGGCCAGCGCCCGGCTCATTCGCGCGATCGCCTCGGCGCGCGTCGGCGCGTGAACGATCAGCTTGGCGATCAGCGAGTCGTAGTACGGCGGCACCGTGTAGCCCTCATGGCAATGCGTGTCGAGCCGCACGCCAACACCCGACGGTGGCTGCCACCGATCAATTCGTCCGGGCCGCGGCAGGAAGTTTTTGTCCGGGTCCTCGGCATTGATGCGGCATTCGATCGCGTGACCGTCGAGCGCAATGTCTTGCTGACTGAACGACAGCGGCAGTCCACAGGCGACGCGAATCTGCTCGGCCACCAGGTCGCGCCCCGTCACCTCTTCGGTGACCGGGTGCTCGACCTGGATGCGGGTGTTCATCTCGAGGAAATAGAACTTGCCGTCCCTGTCGTCGACCACGAACTCGATGGTGCCGGCCCCGAAGTACCCGACGTTACGCGCCAGTCCCACCGCTGCTTCGCCCATCTGCACGCGCATGTCATTCGACAGGAACGGCGAGGGTGCCTCTTCAATAAGCTTCTGGTGCCTGCGCTGGGTCGAGCATTCGCGCTCGCCGAGATGCACGACGTTGCCGTGCTGGTCGCCCATCACCTGGATCTCGATGTGCCGCGCCTTCTCGATGAACTTCTCGACGTAGAGCGTCGCATCGCCAAAGGCCGATTGTGCTTCCGACGATGCCGACTTGAACGCCGCTTCGACCTCGTCGTCGGAGCGCACGACGCGCATGCCGCGTCCGCCGCCGCCCGCGGTCGCCTTCATCAGCACCGGGTAACCGATGTCCGCGGCAATCCGGCGCGCGGCTTCAGGGTCGGCCAACGCGCCGGAGCCCGGCACGCGCGGCACGCCGGCCTTGGCGGCGAGGCCCACGGCGGTAATCTTGTCGCCCATCGCGTCGATCGCTTCGGGCGACGGGCCGATGAAGATGAGCCCCGCTTCAGCGCAGGCGCGGGCAAACGCCGGGCGTTCAGAAAGGAAGCCGTAACCGGGGTGCACCGCATCGCAGCCCGATTCTTTCGCAGCGCGCACCAGATTGGCGATCTTGAGATAGCTCTCTGAAGCCGGGGGCGGCCCGAGTACGACGTGCTGGTCGGCGAGGCGCGCGGCCTGGCTTTCGACGTCGGCCTCGGAGAGCCCAGCGACCGTCTCGATGCCGAGGCTGCGGCAGGCGCGAATGATACGCACGGCGATCTCGCCGCGATTGGCGACGAAGACGCGCCGGATGTCGTGCTTGACGACTGGAACCATGAGTGACTCTCCTCGTTTCGGTCAGGCGGGAAGCGGCGCGATCAGCATGAGCACCTGGTTGTGCTGCACCAGTTCGCCGTTACGGACCAGAATCTTGTGAACGATGCCGCGCGTGGTGCTCTCCACCGAATTGAACATTTTCATGACCTCGACCAGGCAAACGGTCGTGTCAGCCTCGACGACCCCGCCCTCTTCGACGAACAGCGGCTCGCCCGGGCGCGGGCTGCTATAGAAGGTACCGACCATCGGGGAACGGATTGCGACCATGCCTTCCGGGATCTGCACGGCGGTTTCCGCGGCCGGCGCAGCGTTCGGCGTCACTTGCGTGGCTGCCGGCGAAGCCGGCGCAGCGGGCCGAAACACCGCCGCGCTGTCCGGGGCGACCGCACCGTGCTTGCTTGCCTGAACGACGAAGGCGCCCAGCTTGACCTCCAGCGAATCCAGTTCGACGGCTCGATCGAGCAGCTCGAGGATCCGGGTGACGTCTGTGTGTGTCAGTGACATCTCTCAAATCTCCATGGCGCGAACAATCAGTCGCGAAGGGGTTCCGTCGTGAACGAAGCCGGCCGCCTCGAAGCCGAGCGCCCCGGACTCTGTCAGAGCGTCGCCAATGAAGTCGGCCGCACCCGTGACCAGAACGCGTTTCATTACGGTGTTCGTCTCAATATTCATTTCAGTGTCGTGTCCGTGGCTACCCTTGACTCAATGATATTTGCAGATTGTGTCATTGTCAACAATAAGACTTGCTGTTATTGTAGCCACAATCGCGACACCTCTTTCGGAGCCCCCTGTGACCACAGCTACGTATTCAGAACAGTCTGAACAATTCGACGCCCGCCTGCGCCATGCCCTGGCGATGGGGGGCAGCGCCAAGCTCGAGCAGCGACGCGCGACCGGCGCGCTGAACGCCCGGGAACGCGTCGAACGTCTGCTCGACGAAGGTTCGTTCAAGGAAATCGGCATGCTTGCCACGTCGGCCGTAGCCGCGGATCGCGAGTCGACGCCGGCTGACGGCAAGATCACCGGCCTCGGCCGGATCGACGAGCGTCGCGTCGCCGTGGTCTCGAATGACATGACCGTGAAGGGGGCGTCCTCGTCGAGCACCAACATGCGCAAGATCGCGTGGATCAAGGAGACCGCAACGCGCAACGGCGTACCGCTGATTTTCCTGGGCGAGTCGTCGGGGTCACGCGTGCCCGATTCGCTCGGCGCGCAAGCGATGGCGCAAGCCGGCCTCGACCCTCAGCAATATTGCCGCCGCCGCGAGATCCCTTGGGTGAGCGCCGTGCTCGGCCCGTGCCTCGGGTCGTCGACGTGGTACACCTGCCTGTCGGACTTCGTCGTCATGCGCAAGGGCGCGTTTCTCGCCGTGTCGAGCGCGCGCGTGACGTCCGCGGCCATTGGCGAAGCGATCGATCCGGAAGAGCTCGGCGGCTGGCGGCTGCATGCGGAACAAACCGGTCTGGTGGACATGGTGGTGGCAACCGATGAGGAGGCGCTGGACGCAATCCGCCGCTTCCTGTCGTACCTGCCTTCACATGCGGGCGAGGCCGCACCCAGCCGCACCGCTGGCGCCGACGTCGAGCCCACCACCGAGCCGCTCACCGAACTGGTACCCGCCGCGCGCGCAAAGACCTACGACATGCGCAAAGTTATCCCCGCCATCGTCGACCGCGACAGCTTCTTCCCGCTGAAGGATCGGTTCGGGCGCGCCGCGGTCACCGGCCTCGCGCGCCTGAACGGTGAGAGCATCGGCATCGTGGCCTCGAACCCGATGTTCAAGGCCGGCGCGATGGACCCCGACGCGTGCCGCAAGGTCACCTCGTTTCTGGTGCTCTGCGATTCATTCAATATCCCCGTGCTGTTCCTCGTCGACACGCCGGGGTTCCTGGTCGGCCTGGAGGGCGAGCGTAAGGCCGCACCGGCGCACATCATGAACATGATTCACGCGGTTCAACTGTGTTCCGTACCCAAGGTTTCGGTCATCCTGCGAAAGAGTTTCGGGCAGGCCTACATCAACATGGGCGGCGGCCGCAACAGTGACGAAGTGGCCGCGTGGCCCGGCGCCGATGTGAGCTTCATGGATCCCGAGGTCGCAGTCGGTGTGCTGCACGGCGTCAGTCGCAGCGACGACGCGCAGCGGTTCGAAGCCTTAAAGGCTGAGCTGGTGCGAGACACCTCGGCCTATGCGCTGGCCGGTGCGTTCGGCGTGCAGACCGTCATCAAACCCGAGCAAACGCGCTCGTTCCTGATTGAGGCCTTCCGCACTCATCGCCGCTCGAGAAGCGCCGGCGTGGGACTGCATGAAATGCGCGCGTGGCCGACCTACTTCTGACTTTTACCGAGAACGAATATGACCCAACGAGCACTCAAATCGGAAATCACCGGCACGGTCTGGAAGATCGACGCGCAACCCGGCGACAACATGGATGAAGATCAGGTTGTTCTGACACTGGAATCGATGAAGATGGAAATTCCAGTGATAGCGCCCGAAACCTGCCGCCTGATCTCCGTACTCGTCAAGGAAGGCGAAGCGGTGCGTGAGGGCCAGGACCTCGCGGTAATCGAACACGATTGAGGACGCACGGCTCCACTAAGATATTTGGGAGCCAATGTGTCGACAATCATACAAATTCGGCCAATGTCGCCGAAAAGGAGACACGCATGAACTGGAAGAACAGGCCGGGCGCCGTGCTCGCCACACTATTGACGATTCACCTTCTGGGTCAAATCGATCGCAACATGCTGCTTGGCTTCTCGCCGCAGATCACGCGGGACCTGGCGCTCAGCAACGCGCAGTACGGCTTCCTGGTCGGCGCGGTGTGGGTTTTGAGTTACGGCGTGATGTCGGTGCTCATGGGAACACTCGCCGACCGCTTCAGCCGCCCCCGCCTGATCGCCGTCGGCCTCGTCATCTGGAGCGTATGCACCGCGGCTTCCGGCACGGCACATACGTTCGGGCAGATGGTAGCGGCACGCTTTCTCGTCGCCAGTGGCGAGGCCGCGTTGATCCCGGCCGCCGTGGCGCTGCTGTATGAAGTCTTCGCCCCTCAGCGGCGAAGCGCGGCGATTGGCTTGTTCTTCATGGGCATTCCGGTTGGCATCGGCTGCAGCTTCCTGCTCGCCGGCTCGTTTGGCGCCGAGCATGGCTGGCGCACGACTTTTTTCGCACTGGGCGCAATCGGGATGGCTATCGCGATACCGCTATCGCTGCTGCGCGAGCGCCGCGGCGAACAGCCGCAAGACGCGCGCGGCGAACCTTTCGTCGCGCAGGTGGGCGCCGTCGCTGCCCTGATGCGAGGGAACCCGGCCATCGTGCTGACGATCGTTGGTTTCGTGCTGGTCCACATGGTCGTGGCCGGGCTTTCGTTCGCGCAACTATGGCTGGTGCGTGAGCGGGGCTTCGATGGCGCCAGCATCGCCAGGACGATGGGCCTGCTGCAGATCGTCTTCGGCACGCTGGGTTCTCTGGCCGGTGGCGCGCTGGGCGACCGCTATGCGCGCCGCCTCCCTGGCGGGCTCGCTACGTTCATGCTGATACTCGTGCTCCTGGCAGCACCGCTGATGATCGCTTACCGCCTGGCGCCGGCCGGCTCCCCGCTGTTCTACGCGGGGATGTGCGCGGGTTTCTTCCTCCCGTTGGCCCTGTATGGACCGGCCATCACCGTCATCCAGAGCCTGACCCCGCCGCAGATGCGTTCGACCATTACCGGTTGCTGCATGTTGCTGATCAACATCTTCGCCGCCGCCATCGGCAGCTTTGCCATTGGCTCGGTGAGCGACGCGCTGGCGCGCGCCGGCGTAAGCGCGCCGCTCACGAAGGTACTGCTGGGGGCGGATATCGTGGCCATCGCGTCGGCGCTGTTCTTCCTGATGGCGGCGCGGCGCCTGTGTAGCAAGGCCCCGACGCCCCAGGGTACCAGCGAGGCCGTGCTCCCATGATTTTCATGGTCACGCGTCCCGGGTTGGCGCCCTGGTCGACGCCAGCGCCGGAATCAGCATGAAGACGCAACTGAAGGAACTTGCGACCGTGAGCTGGAAGCCGATCCTTGCGAGATGGTGGTCCTTAAGGGATTGATTCAGGGGCGGCGGCCCCTCGCGCAGCGGTTAGCTTGACTTCCACGGAATATTGTAATATTGTCAACACGAATACGTTATGATAGAATGCTTCCGCACTACTACAACCTTACATAGGCTAAACGGAATCATGTCGACCACTGACGACAACATTGCCGATGTTGCGGTCCCCAATGGTGCGCGCGGAGGACGCGGCAGTCCGCGGCCCCTGACCATGCCGGAACAGATCGCCGAGAGCATCACCGACGCAGTGCTACGAGGCGACTACCAGCCAGGCGATCGCGTGCGCGAGCAGGAGCTGGCGTCGCAGTTTCAGGTCAGCCGCGGCCCGATCCGGGAAGCGCTGCGGATCCTCGAAAAGAGCGGCGTCGTGCGCATCTTGCCACAACGCGGTGCGCACATCACGCAGCTCAGCGCGAAGGAAGTCAACGACCTCTTCGAGGTTCGGCGCTCCCTCATCGGCCTGCTTGCTCGCAAGATATGCCCTGCGCCGCCGGCACTGATCAGGGCGGTGGATCAGCAAGTTCGCACTTTGGAAGCGCTCGGCGGTCAGGAGAGCGCGACGGAAGAACACGCGAAAATTAGCCTGTTGCTGAGCCGGCTGATACTCGCCGCTTGCGACAACCATCGGCTGGTGGAGATGCTGGAGTCGCTCGTCAACCAGACAGCGCGATATACGCGGCTCGGATTGCGCGAACCACAGCGCCGCACACAGTCGGCCGCCAGTTGGCGCAGTTTCGTGATCGCCCTTGAGGCCGGCAACGCCGACCTCGCCGCAGCGGCTCTCGAAGGCCTCGTCGAGGCGTCGCGCGTCGCAGCCGTGAAGCATCTTCAGCAAGGCTGACATACCGCACCGGTTTTCCGGTGCTTTGCCGTCCATTATTGTAGACAATCGGACAATATTATATGAGCACTCAGATTGCTGGCCGCATGATCTCCTGGGCATCGGCCCAGCACGCGAGCCGAACCGCCCTCGTCTTTCAGGGCCGCAACATTACGTTCATTGAAGTCGAGCGACGCAGCAACTGCCTGGCCAACGCTCTGATCTCGCTCGGGCTGAAGCCCGGCGAGCGCATCGCAGCGCTGCTTGCCAATTCAGAAGAGACCGTAGATAGCTTCTTCGGAGCGGAGAAGGCCGCGCTGACCTACGTGCCGCTGAATGCCCGCCACACACTGCATGAGCAGGTGGATATCCTCAACGACTGCGAAGCTGCCGTCGTTATCGTAGGCCCGGAGTTCCGCGACGTCGGCGCGCGGCTCGCAGCCCGCCTGTCGTCAGCCCGGGTGCCGTCGCTCAGGCACGTCGTCGCGCTCGGATGGTCGGCACCAGGAACGATCGAGTACGAGACACTTGTCCGCACCGCGAGCGAGGCAGCGCCCGCAATCGAGGTCGGCTCCGACCATCTGATACGCCTCGCCTATACCTCGGGCACGACCGGCAAGCCCAAGGGCGTGGCCTACTCGCTGGCTCGCTGGCAAGCCCGCCTCACCAATCACTTCGACGCGATGGAGTATCGGCTCGGTCCGGACGACGCGATGCTGCACGTCGGCCCGTTGACGCACGCTGCCGGAGTCCATCTGCTGCCCTGCTACCTGTGCGGGGCGCGCAACGTGATCGAAGACAAGTTCGACGTCGATGCGGTGCTCGCACTGATCGAGCAGTACCGCATCACCCAGATCATGCTCGTGCCCACGATGCTGAACCGCCTGGTCGACGCAGTGGAAAGCGGCGCGAAGGCGGACCTGTCATCGTTGCGGCGCATCCACTACGGTACGGCACCGACGCCGCCCGATCTCATCAAGCGTGCGATCGCCGCGTTCGGGCCGATCCTGCGCCAGCAGTACGGCATGACAGAGGCGGCGCAACCGCTGACCGTGCTGTACCCAGACGATCATGTGGCCGGTGATGAGGTGCAGGAGCAGCGCTTGCTGTCCTGCGGACGGCCGACGGCCAACGTACACATCGCGATCCGCGACACCAGCGGCGCTACGCTGGCGCCGGACGAGATCGGTGAAATCACGATCGAATATCGCGGCATCGGTGAGGTGCAATTCTGGCGCCGGCCCCAACTGCTCGCCGAAACGGTACGTGACGGCTGGTACTACACGGGCGATCTCGGCTACTTCGACAAGGCCGGCTTCCTGTACATCGTCGGCCGCAACAAGGACATGATCATCTCCGGCGGTTTCAACGTCTACGCGCGCGAAGTCGAAGATGCTCTTATCAGCCATGGCGCCGTGTCGGAAGCCGCGGTGCTGGGGCTGCCCGACTCCGAGTGGGGCGAGACGGTCGCGGCCTTCGTGGTCACGCGCACCGGCACGACGACCACGGCCGAAGAACTGCAGCGCCACTGCGCAGAGCGTATCGCCAGCTATAAGAAGCCGCGCCTGGTGGAGTTTGTCGACGCGCTGCCGCGCAACGGCGCGGGCAAGGTCACGAAGAACACCCTACGAGACACCTACCTGGCATCACGAAAGGAAGCAAACAATGAATGACTATGGATTGAGCGCCATCGAGGCGTGGAACAACCGTCCTCGCCGGCACTACGAAACCATCAGCGTCAAGCCGCTGACGCACACGATCGGCGCGGAAATCAGCGGCGTGGATCTGTCCACCGAGTTGTCGGATCAACAGTTCGACGAGATCCGTCATGCGTGGCTGGAGAATCTCGTCGTCATCTTCCGCGACCAGCAGATGACGCCCGAGCAGCACAAGCGCCTCGGCCGTCGCTTCGGCGCGTTGCACGTGCACCCGCTCAACGCCGTAAAACCCGGCAAGGACCCGGAGATCTTCGAGGTCAAGGCTGGCAAGCACTCGAAGACAGTGGCAGGCGAAGGCTGGCACACGGATGTGTCGTGCGATGCCGAACCGCCAATGGGCTCAATGCTTTACGTCACGCAGATGCCAGAGGGAGGCATCGGCGGCGACACCATGTTCGCCAACATGTACCTCGCCTACGACATGCTGTCGGATCGACTCAAGAGTTTGCTCGAGGGCATGACCGCCATTCACGACGGCGCCATTCCTTACGCTGGCCGCTATCGACACAAAGTGCCCGAAGGCGGTTTCCCGACCGCCGAACACCCGATCGTGGTGCGGCATCCCGAAACCGGCCGCAAGCTGCTGTTCGTCAACCCGGGCTTTACTTCGCATATCGTTCAGCTCACCGGCTACGAGAGCAAGTGCTTGCTCGGGATGCTCTACCGAATGATCGAGATAACCCCGTCACTCGTCTGCCGGATCCCCTGGACGCAGAACTCCATGGTGTTCTGGGACAACCGCTGCACACAACACCACGCGGTCTGGGACTACTACCCACTCAATCGCTATGGGCAGCGCGTCACCATCGCCGGTCAGGCGCCGAGCGCCTGAAAAAGCTACGTAGAACGGAAGAATCATGAAACCGATTGCCATCGTTCCCCTTGCCTCGCTGCGCGCCGAGGCCGCCGCAGTAACCGCCGCCACTGCCGCCGCGCAAGCACGCGAGTCAGGTACCGTTGCGCGGTGGAGCGTGGAGGCCATCCTGGCGCTCTACGGCCTGCCCTTCATGGTCCTGATGTTTCGTGCCCAGGAGGTGCATCGGCAGCATTTCGACTCCAATGAGGTGCAGTTGTCGACGCTACTTTCGATCAAGACCGGAGGCTGTGCGGAAGACTGCGGCTATTGCCCTCAATCGGCCCATTTCGAAACGGGCGTAGAGGCCAGCAAGCTGATGCCGCTTGAAGAGGTCGTTGCCGCCGCCCACGCGGCCAAGGCCCAGGGTGCAACGCGCTTCTGCATGGGGGCGGCCTGGCGCAGTCCCAAGGAGCGTGACATGGAGCGCGTTTCCGCGATGATCCGCGAGGTGAAGGCGTTGGGCATGGAGACCTGCGTGACGCTCGGCATGCTCAACGCGGACCAGGCGAATGGGTTGAAAGAGGCAGGACTGGACTACTACAACCACAACCTCGATACCGCGCCGGAGTTCTATGAGCGCATCATCAGCACGCGCACTTACCAGGACCGCCTCGACACGCTGATGCACGTGCGCGACGCCGGTATTCACGTGTGTTGTGGCGGCATCGTTGGGCTGGGCGAATCGCGCGAGCAGCGCGCCGGGCTGATTGCGCAACTCGCCAATCTCGCCCCCTATCCCGAATCGGTACCGATCAACAACCTGGTGCAGGTGGACGGCACACCGCTGGCCGGCACCGCGCCCATCGACCCGTTCGAGTTTGTGCGGACCATCGCTGTCGCCCGTATCACGATGCCGCAGACCATGGTGCGGCTGTCCGCAGGCAGGGAGGCGATGGACGAATCAACGCAGACGCTGTGCTTCCTCGCGGGCGCAAACTCCGTCTTCTATGGGGACAAGCTGCTGACCACGGCCAATCCGCAGTCACAACAAGACCAGGCCTTGTTCGCCAGGTTGGGGATGCGCATCTCGGGACAGGCCGCATGAGAGCCGCAGTAGTTGCTGCCCGGAACGATCTCCCGGCTGCCTGCCGCCCCATTGTCGACGCCGCTTTCCTGAACGATCCCTACCCCGCATATCGTGAACTACGCGAGGCTGGCCCGATTCACTGGAGCGAAGAATTTTTCGGCGGCGCCTGGCTGCTCACGAGGCACGAGGATGTAGAAAGCGTGCTGCGCGATCCCCTCTACTCCGCGCGCCGCACGGGAGGTTGGGTCATGCGGGGCAGCGAAGGGGCGCGTCAGGAGCTCTGTCCCTTCCAGCGCCTGTTCAGCCGGGCGATGCTGTTTCTCGATGCGCCAGACCACACGCGGCTGCGACAGGTGCTCAACGCGGGCTTCCGCCCGGCAACCCTACGGGCCTCGGCCGCAGCCATCGAGCGCATGGTGGCCGGTTTGATAGACAAGCTTGACGGGGTGGCAGAGTTCGATTTTATGGAGGAGTTGGCAAGGCCCCTGCCAGCGAGGGTGATTGCAAGGCTGCTCGACATGGAGGGCGTTGAGCAGCAGGACTTCCTCGCCTGGTCCGAGGACCTGGCTGCCTTCATCGGCGCACCGGCCCCCGATTCCGGGCTGAAACGGCGAGCCCAGAGCAGCCTGCTCAAGATGTGTGCCGCGTTCGAGAACTTGTTGGCACGGCGCCGCGCGCAAGCTGCGGATCTGCCGGATTCTGCGGGGGACGACCTGATCGCGCACCTGCTTCACGCCGAGGCCAGCGGCAAGGTCGAATCGGAAGCAGAAATGCTGGCGCAGTGTGCCATGTTGCTGTTCGCGGGCCACGAAACCACGCGCAACCTGCTTGGCAATGGCTTGCAGGCCCTGTTGAGCCATCCGGAGCAGTGGCGCCAGCTGCGGCAGGCTCCTGATCTGCTGCCGAACGCTTTGCGCGAGTTGCTTCGATACGAGAGCCCGGTGCAGTACACGGGGCGACGAGTCACAAAGGATCTCGTCCTGCACGGATGCAGGCTCAGGCGTGGAGAACTGGTGGTCCCCTTGATTGGGGCCGCCAATCGGGATCCGGCCCGCTATCGGGACCCAGACCGCCTGGATATCACCCGGCAAGAGGGATCGCATCTGTCGTTTGGGCACGGACCGCATGTGTGCGTCGGTGCCGCACTGACGTTACTGGAGGCTGAGATTACCTTCCGCGCGCTGCTGGCACGCTGGCCGGAGCTGGAACTCGTGGATGCGGAGCCCCAGTGGAACGGGAATCCTGTTTACCGCGGGCTCGCGTGCCTTCAGGTGCATCGAAGCGGGTGAGCGTCGCCGGCAAAACCCGACACAGTGGAGGCCGGCTGACGGAAGGGGAAACGGGATCGCGTCATGTTCGCTTGCGCGGAAGTGGAATGCAGATGCCCGAAGGCGGCCAAGCGAATATTCGTCGTGAAGTTGGCACGGTCTTCCAGAGTTTCAACCTGTTCCCGCATCGATCGGTGATCGAAAACAGTATGTCGGCACCGGTTAAGGCACGCGGGGTGAGGAAAGCAGAAGCCCACCCGTCAGACAGCGCTCGATTTTTTGAAGAAAGTGCGCGTTCTCTATCAGGCACAAAGATATCCAGGGCAATTATCGGGCGGTCAGCAACAACGCGTATCCGTGTCATCTGGGCGAAGTGCCTCCAACGGTTGCAGCACGTCGCGAATCGCCAGCAGATCAGCAACGTACTGGTCGATCTGGTTGATCACGTCCGAGACCTGATCGACGAATGACTCGTCCTGTGCCTTGACCGACAGGCTGGCGCCGTTGATGAGCGTGTGGGCGATGCTGTGCAGGCGCAGCAGGTCGTCCCGCAGGCCTTCCGGGTCATAAAGGCTGATGCGCACCGCATCTAGGTTGCTCATAGCCGCCAGTATTCGCGTCGTGTCGTAGCTCGATTCCAGTGCTTCCAGTGCGGCGGCGCCAACCTCACCATAGGGCGTCGCGGTCACCGCGGCTCTTGCGCTCATGCAGTCGTTACCTCATCTTGTCATCAGGGCGTGCCGCCTGGCCAAACAGCGCATCCCTGATCCAGCTCTCGGGCGTGCGATCGAGATGTAGCCTGTAGCGCCCGAACCGGCGGATGTTGTGCGTCGGATACGGGCTCAGGAATTCGATGTCCTCAGGGCGGATTTTGTCGCCTTCGGCCACCATGTCGCGTAGCGCGCGCATCATGTCCGCTGTGTTCTGCAGGATCACGGCCGATGCGATCAGGTCATTGTAGCGCAGCCGTTTTTGCTGCTCCTCCGGTTCGTTCTCGGCGATCACGTCGCCGCCGAACGACAGCCATTTCGCGAAGCCGTTGTACGACTCGATCTTGTTGGTGTTCGCGGTCACTTCCTGACGCAGTTCGCGACTGCCGATCCAATCGAGCAGATAGACCGTGCGCACGACGTTACCAAGTTCGCGCGCGGCGAGATAGAGCCGGTTCTTGCGGCTTTCCGAACCGAGGCGTCGCAACAGCAATGGTGACGAAATCGTACCCGCCTGGATCGACAGTGCGACCTGCATCAGTTCCTGCCAGTGGCGCTGGATGAGCTCCCAATCGATAGTGGCCGTGAAGAGCTTGTCGATGTGCCTGTACTTCGCATCGTCGCCTGGACGATACAGCACGAGATCCTTCCAGTTGCGGATACGCGGCATCAGCCTGATCCCGAGCAGATGCGTAAAGGCGAACACGGCGGCCGACTGGCCCTGCGTATCGGCATGAACCGTGTCGGCCTTGACCGACAGGCCAGCCTTGCAGCAGACCCTCGATCACATAGATGGCTTCCCACACGCCGGGCGGGATGAAATGCCGGAACACGGCGATGTAATTATCGGCAACGTGGCGGTATGCGACGGCGCCCATCTTGCGATAGCGGAAGTGGTAGCCAGCAAGCAGGTTGTTGTCGTAAAAATCGTACTGGGTGCCATCGGCAGCCACCGTCTTGCCATCACCCCAGTGCTTTGGCAGATCGAGCCGCAGGTACAGTTCGATCAGTTCGCGCTGCGCGGTTTCGAGCTTCTCGAGACTCATGTGCCGTCGGTTGACGAACGACAGCATATGCGCCGTCACATCGGTGTCGAGATGGCGTGCGGCCTGGGTCGGACCCAGATTGCAACCCATCGCGAAAATCGTCAGCAGGTAGCGCTCGGCCGCCTTGCGGATCTGCGGGTCGATACCGGAGAGTGGTCCAAAGTGCCGCGTGAAATGCGTCCAGTGTTCGATGTTGGCCAGGATGTCCAGTACGTTGCGGCTCGGCAGCCGTGCGTTGAGCCGCTCCTGCAAGGCGATCGCGCTGGCCGGAATCTCGCGGGCCACGGTCTTGCGCAGGATCGGCTCGTCGTTCTGACCGATCGTCACGTGTTCGCGTTTGTGCGGAAAATCGTCGTCCAGCTTGCGTGCCGTCTCGCCCAGCCACTGCCGCAACTGGGCAACGAAGTCCTGTCCATTCTCGGGCAATCCGACCTTCGCGCAATACTCGGGCAGTCGCTGCTCGCATTCCCGCCACGACAGCAGGTGCGCCCGATAGTCGGCATACGCATCCGAACCGGACACGCACAGGTCGCCGACGCGTAATTCCTCGGCCATGTACGAGAACACGCATAGCTCGAGATAGCGCCGGTTGGTTGGCGCGCCATCACCGTGCGAGCGCCGTACAAGCTTGCGCCAGCGCGGCGCCGCAAAACTCACGTCGACGTCGGCATCGATCCATTCGCGATGCCGTGTTTCGTTCTCCAGCACGACCGCGAGCGCATCGAGCAACGTTCGAACCGGGCTGGTCGAGTCCCACTCAAGCGTGCGGGCAAGACGCAGGATGACCGAGCGATGCGCGCGGAAATGTTTCCAGAGCAGAGGCAGGTAATTGCCGCCGCTGACCGCGCGCACTGCGGCACAGCTCTCGCGCAACGGTTCGAGGTCGCCCTTGGGCGCGAGCCATTTGCGGATCGACTTCGCGATGGTCGTCTCATCGGATTGATCGGCGAGGATGTCGACCACGCCGTCAAGCAGGACAACGAGGTCTTCCACCTGCGTGCGCTGCCGGCGCTGGATCACCTCCAGTTCTTCGCTCGCCCGTTTGTGAATCGCCCCCATACGGCGCACGAACATGTCCGCGAGATCGTCACGGGCGCGCACCCGCATCCGGTTGAGCAATGCCACGATCAGCGTGTAGCGCTTCTCGGGGAGCGTGTCCTTTTTCAGATTGGCGGCGTCCAGGCTCATGGCCTGGGTGGCCAGCGAGCGCAGTTTCGACGCGGGAATGCCGGCGATGGCGTTAGTGAAGTCGCCGAGTTCATCGAGCCAGGTGAGCTGGTCGATCAGCAGATCGAGATGCTGGCGCGACGGGCGTTTCGCATGGCGCTTGATGCGGTTGTAGGCGCTCTGGCGGCTCGCCAGGTCACGCGCCAGGTGGCGATCAAGGGCACGCTTCTGCTCGTCGGTCAGGCGCCGGGCAACACGCCGGAACAGCCGGGTCTGGGTCTTCGCGTGGATCTGCTCCGTGATGCGATCCAGCGTCGAGAACGCCGGCAACTCGACGTTCTGTGCGATCAGCTCGTCGATCGTGGCGTTGATGATGTCAACCGGCTGGTCCATCGACTGGGCCGCGGTGTGCGCCGCGCGTGTCGCAATTACGTTGGCATCAGTCCCGTAGTAGGGCTTCACGCCGAGGTATTCGCGAATTGTCAGGTAATGCCGGAACAGCGTTGGCGACGACTGCGTGTCATAGCCGAACTGAACCGCAGAACCAATGTCAGCCGCAGCCCGCACGTGCTCAACGACCGCAGTCGGAATGCTGTCGAGCGGCGGGAAATGATGCATCTGCTGGAAAACTTTGAGCAGAACCAGCAGACCCAGCCGCGGGCGTTCACCTCGCGTCGAACGGCGCGCCCATTCGAGTTCGTCGGGCTGCGGCGTGTAGCAGGTTTGCAGGTCCCTTGTGGCAAGGACCTTGGGAAAACGCGGATAGGCAGTGCGCTCGATGGTAGCCATGCGAGTCATCCTGATCGCAGAGGGCCGCTTAGATTAGCGCAAGAAAAATCCGAAGTTACCAGGTCATGTCGAAATGGTTCGACCGGTTTTCATAACCAAAAGTCTTATGATAGAAATTTACGCTTACCACGTTTATACCCTTTGTTCTGTCTATTTCGCTACCGTACGAACCCGCCGAGCCCCACACCCATCGTAGAAGCCTAAAAACACGAGAATGTTTCCGTTCACGACAAAATGCTTCTCGTTTTCGACATTCCGGGTATGCGGGCAATAGGACCTCGATTTTCAGTCAAAGATTCGACCTGGCGGCGATCGTGCCGCTGGAGCGCTCGGAGTCACCGCATCCTATGCTTCGAATATCTGCGGAAGCTCCGTGTCGATGTCTTCGCGCAGTGCGGCCTTCCGCTTGGCCAGAACGTCCACGGGGCATCCGAGAAGGTGTGCTTCACCTTTTCCCCGTTCTCGATCCGAATCAGATTCTCCAGTTTCATTCACTCGCTCCTTGGTGAAAAACACCAGTAGGTGTGAGCGAATGGTAGAAGCTCAACGAATCAGAAAATTATCGACTGCGACAAAATACTCTCGATTTTCGACACGAAGGGTAAACACTCTCAATTAAATTACGGATCTCTAACTCTGAAAGACAACTCGCAGAAAGCAGAGAGCAAATCGAGTGCGGTAGCTAATTTCGGCGGAGCGAGCGAACCAGCGAGCCTGGAGCGCAGGCTTATACAGAGGGTCATCCGTCCGGATGGCCCTCTTTGGCTCACAGCGGTGAACACGCTGTATCGCAGGGTTCGGGTCCAATTAAGGAACCCGACTCACCTCGGACTGGCAAGGCCGTCTAGCGTGTGCGGCTATTCATTCACGAAGACGTTATAAGATTTATGACTGACTAACCCGTCGGCTTTTGTGAACTGTCACAACGACATAACCGCGAATAAAAAACGCACTAATCCCCCGGCGGCAACAGTGCCAAAAGCAGGCGCCGCAACTCCAGACATTCGCGTGACGTCAATCGCGCAGTGAGAATGCGCTCGACCTCCTCGACACGTGGACGCAACGTCGCAAGCTGCTTCTTACCGGCTGCAGTAAGAAACAGCACATAGCTCCGTTTGTCGACGGGATCGTCCGAGCGTTTGATCAAATTATTGCGGACCATGCGTGCGACCAGATCGGCGATTGTCGATCGGTCCACGTCGAGTTCATCGCCAAGTTGTCGTTGATTGACGCCGGGCGTTAACTGCAAGATTTCGAGCGCCGCGTACTGAACGCTCGTGATCTCGGCGGAGACTTCGCTAAGCCACACCGCTACGTGGCGCTGCTGGGCGCGGCGTACCAGGCTGCCCGTGAATCTGGAAAGCGTTTCGGGGTCGTCGTGTTTGGTCGGCAATTTCTAAGCGTGCAGCGAAGATGTATTCGTTCGGAAAATGGGCCGCAAAAACGTATTCAGTTCGGCGTAGGCGTCCAGCGGAAGTACATGCGCGACGTACTGATCCGGACGGACCACAACGAGCGCCCCCCGTTCCCGCGATATGCCACGCTCGTCGAAGATATCAGTCGCTGCGTCGCTCGTAAACACTTTCTCGTAGTCAATGAGGCCGTAGCGTCCCTTGCGTGGCAGCAACAATGCATGCAGATCTTCGAGCCGTACTTCGCGATGAGGCTGCTGCAACACGGCGCGAAGATCGAAGACGCTATCTGCATCGGTATTTTCTGGCGTGACGAGACGCAAGGTTGAATCGGGCGACTTGGCGAGATATTCACACAGTGCATTGAGCGCACTTCCGCTGGCGTCAGAAAAAGCGTACAGGCGCCAGCGACCATCGGCGCGAGCCGCGTGGCCGAGTTGCATCGGCTTCGCATCGGCGAGACGAACGACGGGCGAGGAATGAAAGCGCGTGCCGATGGTGAAGCCGCTCGCGAGCGATTGAGATGTCGACGCGCCCGTCAACGCGCCCGGCCGATATCGTGTCGCGACCCCCGCCGTATATCGACCCGCACGAACGAAATAGTCCTGCAATTCCGTTGGATCGACACCACCTGCTTCAGGGCGATTGGGATCTTTCGGCGGCGCGCCCATCATCGCGGACCATTCCTTGTCGAAGTCGATCAACTCTTGCGCGATGGGCTGGCGTTCATCGGAATACGTGCGCAAGAGGTCGATGGGGCTAAGTCCTTGCAGCACTGCGCCGAGCTTCCAGCCGAGATTGAAGCCGTCCTGCATCGAAACGTTCATCCCCTGACCCGCTTTCGCGCTATGCGTATGACAGGCATCGCCGGCGATGAACACGCGTGGCTCGCGAGATGTTCCGTCGGCGGCGATTGCATCGTCGAAGCGAGCGGTCAAACGCTGTCCCACTTCATAAACCGAGAACCACGCGGCCTCCTTCACGTCGAGCGAATAGGGATGCAGAATCCGTTGCGCGGTCTGAATGATGCGCTCGACCGTGATCTGTTTGATGGTGTCGCGATTCTCAGGCGTGACTTCGCCAAGATCGACGTAAAAGCGCGCGAGATAGCCGCCTTCGCGCGGAATGATGAGCAGATTGCCCTTGCTCGCAGACTGAATCGCAGCCTTCAGCCGGATGTCCGGAAAGTCGGTGACGGCGAGCGCATCCATCACGCCCCACGCATGATCGGCAGCATCGCCGCGCAGCGTTTGGCCGATGGCCGTGCGAACGCGACTGCGCGCGCCGTCGCAACCCACGACATAGCGCGCACGCACGACGACCTTTTCATCGAGTCGCGCGGCGTCCGTGCGGCGCAACGTGATGCGCACCGGATACTCGCCCTCGCTATCGCGTTGCACGTCTACGACTTCGAGATCGTAATCCGGCTTGAGCCGTTGCGCCGAACGGCGCATCACATCGAGCAGATAGTCCTGCACGCGCGCTTGATTAACGATGACGTGCGGGAACTCCGAGATACCTGCTTCGGTATCCTGAACACGCCCGGTACGCCTGATTGCGCCCCGATCGTTTGCATCGGGTCGCCAGAAGACTGTCTCGTTGACCCAATAGGCTTCGCGCAACAAGCGGTCGCTCAAGCCGAATGCATTGAACATCTCGACCGTGCGGCACGCGACGCCATCCGCTTGGCCCATCAGCAGCGGTCCCGGGCGGCGCTCGACGATACGCGTCGTGATTGACGGAAACTGCGACAACTGAGCCGCAAGCACGAGCCCGGCCGGACCGCTTCCGACGACGAGCACATCGACCGTATCGGGCATTTCGACGCGAGGCGCGCCGTCGGCGGTTGGCTCGATCATCGGATCCCCGACGCGGAAACCGTTGAGATGAAATTGCATGATGTCTTCCTCCAATCAGTCTTGATCACCTTGGCGGCGAATATACTCCGTACACCAACTATTTAAAAGCACTTCATGGCTTCATGGATGTTTACCCTGATCTCAGGATGCGCTTTGCGAATCGCCGTCTATCGGGATCATTTGCCCCGAAATGGAACGCCCGGCATGGGATGCCAGAAAAACAGCGAGCGCCGCGATGTCCGCCGGATCGACAAAATGCTTGATGGACTGATTGGCGAGCGCAGCCGCCTCTTCCTGCGCGACGGTGCGGCCGCTGGCTGATGCGCGTCCTGCCAGCACCTGCTGAATACGCGGACCTTCTACGGCGCCCGGCAGGATCGCATTGACTCGTATGCCGAATTCGCCCAGCTCACGTGACAAGGTCTTTGTGAATCCGATGAGCCCCCATTTGGTCGTTGCGTAGGGACTGCGGTTCGGGTAACCGAAGCGGCCGGCAAGCGACGACATGATGAGAATCACGCCCGCACCTGATTGCTTCAGGAAAGGGATGGCCTGTTGTGTGACCATGAATGTGCCTGTGAGGTTCAGACGAAGCACAGCTTCCCACGCGTCCGGATCCATCTCCGCGACACTCGCGGTCGGTCCCGCAATGCCCGCGTTGTTGATCAGGACGTCCAATCCACCGAGAGCGGACGCGGCGTCCGCGACCATGCGCGAAGCCGCCGCGCGATCGGCGATGTCGCACACCGATGTCCTGACGCCCGGCAATTGCGCCTGCATCTGTTGAAGCGCCGCTTCGTCGATGTCGCAGACAAAGACGCTCGCGCCCGCCGATACGAATGCTTGCGCGATGGCGCGCCCTATCCCGCCTGCACCCGCCGTCACCAGCACGCGCCAGCCTTTTGATGTGGTCATGAAACCCTCTTTTCTGACTTGGCTCACGCCCGCCGCTCAGTCGCAGGCGGCACGTATAAACGTGGGCACGGGGACGGCCTTCAGCCGTCCATCGTCCTGTTTGACACACAACGCGCGTGTCGCGCGACCCTCGCAAATCAGCGTATCGTTGCGGATGATTCGATGGCTTTGGATAAAGACTTTGCCTCGCCATTCCTCAGTACGGGTATGCACCTCCAGACCTTCGCCGTAGGTCGCCGAGGTGTGAAAGTGAGTGTGGACCTCTAGCAGCGGCGCACCGATGCAATGAGGTAGCGTTTGCATATCCCGCCATGGTGGCAGACCGCACTGTATAAAATAATCGTGCGAAGCGGCGTCCATCCAGCGCGAGAAGTTCGGGAAAAAGACGATTCCGGCCGGGTCGCAATCGCCGAATTGCACATCGACACAATAGACAGTTTCTTTACTCACGGGCCCATGCTCCAGTTTCCAGTCCGATCATTGTGCGTGTATTGCACCCCCAACACTGTCACTGCGGCGACAGTTCGCATTGACCGCGAGGCGAGCGCCGCTGGGAGCTGGGAATGACCAGACAAAAGCGGATGGTCACTGTTTCGCTTACGCTCGACGAACTGCTCGCACGGTCGCCGTGGTTCGAAAGGCTGGACGAACCCGCGAAGTCTCGCGTGCGCGCTGACGCGTCGGAGCGCGCCGTCGCCGCAGGTCAGACCCTCGGGCACCACGGCGAACTGCAACATGTGTGGTTCGGCATGCTCGAGGGCCTCATCAAGTGGTCGATCACCGCGCGCGACGGACAGACGGTGACTTTAGGCGGACAGTCGGTAGGCAGTTGGTTCGGAGAAGGCACGCTGATTCGCAACGCGCCGCGCGAGTCCGATCTCATCGCGTTGCGCGACAGCCGCGTCGCGCAGATTCCACGCACAACGTTCAATTGGCTTCGCGAGCATCAGCCGTCGTTCAACGATTTTCTGCTGTTTCAGGTCAACGAGCGTCTGCACTGGTTCATGGGCGCCGTCGCCGCGCACGGATTGCTCGATACCGACAGTCTTGTCGCACGGGCGCTGGTGGGCATGGTGCAACCATTGTCCAATCCGAGCGGCGTGGGGCATCTGCCGATGTCTCAGGAAGAACTCGCCAACCTGGCCGCCGTGTCGCGTCAAACGTGCAATAAGGCGATGACCCGCTTCAAGAATGCCGGCCTCGTGCGCACCGAATACGGCGGCATCGTCGTGCTGGATTTACCCGGGCTTCACGCCTTGGCACGCTAGCGCCGCGTATCTTTCTTCGCGAATCGTTGCCGACGGTGTTCGCGCATTGCCTGGTGTTTACGCTGACTCCAACTGTCGCGCGATCGACAGTCGTGGAAGCGGTCGCTCGAAATAATGCGTGTCATACAAGACCAGGAGACACGCATGATGCCCGCTCGTCCGCTGCCCGCCGCAGCCGTGCTCGTCGAGACCCCGACGAACCACATAGTCGAAGACGCCGTCTTTCGTAAGATCAGTTGGCGCGTCATGCCGCTCGTTTTGATCGCGTATGTCTTCGCGTTCCTCGATCGAATCAATATCGGATACGGCCAGCTGCAGATGAAGCAAGACCTTGCTTTCTCTGATGCTGTGTATGGACTCGGTGCGGGCATCTTCTTCGTCACCTATCTGCTGTTCGAGGTGCCTAGCAATCTGCTGCTCGAGAAGATAGGCGCGCGACTAACCTTCCTGAGGATCATGGTGCTGTGGGGCTTAGCGTCCGCGGCGACCGCTTTCGTCACGGCACCGTGGCAGTTCTATGCCATCCGGTTGCTGCTGGGCATGTTCGAAGCGGGCTTCTTCCCCGGCATCATTCTGTATCTGACGTACTGGTACCCGAGCCAGCGGCGCGGCCGTGTGACGGGCCTGTTCCTGTTCGGCATGCCGATCACGGGCGTTCTGGGCGGCCCACTGTCGGGAACGATCATGAGCGCCATGGAGGGCCTTGGCGGCATGCATGGATGGCAGTGGCTCTTCCTCGTCGAAGGCTTGCCGACCGTTCTGCTGGGGTTCCTGCTGTATCGCATGCTGCCGAACGGGCCGGCCCGCGCGTCCTGGCTGAACGACGCCGAGAAAGTGCTGGTGCAGTCGGTCCTGAATGCCGACCACCGAGGCGAGGGGAAGGCCGGGCACCATGGCAGGCTCGTCACGGCGCTGGCGGACCCGAAGACCTACGTGCTTGCCTTCGTCTACTTCTGCTGCGCTTGCGCCGTCTACACGCTCACGTTCTGGCTGCCGACCATGATCAAAGGCCTCGGCATCGCCCCGATCGCGACGATCGGCTGGTACACGGCAGTGCCCTATTTCTTCGGTGCGCTTGGCGTTCTCGTCATCAGCCGCAGTTCGGACCGGTTCAAGGAGCGTCGCTGGCATGTCGGGGGAACCCTGGTCCTCGGCGCGGTGGCTCTGGCCTCGACTTCCTTCCTTGGCACCGCGGTCGTCCCGGTGATGGCCCTGCTGTGTGTTGCCTCGTTCTTCATCTTTGGCGGCGGCTCACTGTTCTGGTCGATTCCCCCGACCTACCTTGGCCGCGACGCAGCCGCCGCCGGCATCGCGGTGATCAGCTCACTGGGCATCCTTGGCGGCTTCGTCAGCCCCACGCTGATCGGCTGGATCAAGGGCGCGACGGGCAGCATCCAGATGGGTCTGCTGGGCTTGATCGCACTTGTCATTGGCGGCGGCCTGACGATCCTGCTGGGCCTCCCAAAGAGCGCGGTCCGCGTGGGCCCCGGCGATGGCGCGAGCGCGCACTGATCGCGCAGCCATAGCCAATCCTGTCCTTTAGTTCCATTTCTTCTCTGGAGAAGACCAGCATGAACAAGCCCAAAGTCATTGTGACGGTTGCCCCGACGGGCGGCATGGCCAACAAGGAAATGAACCCGAATCTGCCGACACAGCCGCAGGAGATCGCCGACGACACCTACCGCTGCTACAACGCCGGTGCCAGTGTCGTGGCAGTGCATGCACGGCGTTCCGACGACGAGGCCACCTGTGATCCTGCAATCTATAGCCACATCAACCGGCTGATTCGCGACAAGTGCGACATCATTCTGAACAACTCCACCGGCGGCGGCATCAACGGCGACATGGTTCGCGAACTCGACAACGGCCTGTGGGAAATCCAATGGGAAGAACGCCTGAAAGGCATGCAGGGTGACGGCGTCGAGATGTGCACGCTCGATGCACAGACTGTGATCGCAAGTTTCAACGGCAAGGAGATTCTGGTCGCCACGCCGCCCTCGCGAATCCGGCAGATTGCCGAGATGATGAGAGAGCGCGGAATCAAGCCGGAATGGGAGGTGTTTTGCCTTGCTGACATCGTTCAGGATGTTCAGCGGGCCATCAACGAGGGCCTCGACGATGCCCCGCACTTTATCAATATCGTCATCGGTGCCAATGCGTTCCAGGGCGCATTGCCTTACACGCCTCGCCTGTTGCAAACAATGGTCGACCATCTGCCCCGCAACACCGTCTTCAACGTCAGCGCCATCGGCGCGGCGCAACTGCCCGCCGCCATGAACTCGTTGTTACTGGGGGGCCACGTGCGCGTCGGGCTCGAAGACAACCTGTACTACAAGCAAGGCGAGTTGGCCACCAATGTGCAACTGGTCGAGCGGCTCGTTCGCCTGGTACGTGAGATGGGTTACGAGCCGGCCACGCCGGCTGAGGCACGGGAGATCATCGGACTGCGGCCGTTGCGCCAATCAACCAAAGCTGCCTGCCTGGAGAGTTAGACCATGACAAAGCGAGCCGTCAACATCGCCATCGTCGGCACCGGCGTCATTGGCGCAGGCTGGGCGACACACTTCCTGGCTCAGGGCTTCGCAGTCACAGCGACGGATCCCGCCGATGGGGCCGAGTCGCGCCTGCGCAACTGGATCGACAACAACTGGTCTCTAGTCGAGAGACTCGGACTGGCGAATGGCGCCTCGCGGGAAAATCTGACTTTCACGACTGATGTGAGCGCGGCGGTGCGCAATACGGACTTCATTCAGGAAAGCGGCCCGGAGCGGCTGGAAGTCAAACACTCGTTAATCGCGAGCATTGAATCTGCCGCAAGGGCAGACGCCATCATCGCGTCGTCGTCGTCGGGGCTGGCAATCAGCGAGATTCAGGCAGGCGCGAAGCATCCGGAACGGATTGTCCTTGGGCATCCATTCAATCCGTCCCATATCATCCCGTTGGTAGAGGTCGGCGGCGGCAGCCTCACGTCTCCCGAAAACATAGCGAGAACGATGGCGTTCTATTCGTCAACGGGCAAGAAGGTCATCAGGATCAACAAAGAAGTCAAAGGTCATATCGCGAATCGTCTGCAGGTAGCGATATGGCAAGAAGCCATTAGTCTGGTACAGCGCGGGATCGCCTCTGTGGAGGACATCGACGCGGCGATCTCCTACGGCCCGGGTCTGCGCTGGGCGTTGCTCGGTCCGTTTCTCAACCTTCACGCTTCTGGAGGCCCCGGTGGTATCACGCATGTGCTGCAGCATCTAGGTGCGGCCCAACGCGAGTGGGCCAGAGACCTGGGCAGGTATCCGGAGACAGACGACTACATCGAGTCGATCGCGAAAAGCGTCGATACCGAATTGCAGTCGTACGATTTTCCAGAAATGCTTCGCCAGCGCGACCAATTGCTGATTCAACTGCTGGAGGCGAAGCGAAAACCTTCTCAGATTCCGTAGGTAGACGGAACCTGAAGCTGATTAGAGCTTGTGTTGAATGAAGCCGTTAAAAACCCTTGGACAGCAGCATGGAACGGCGTACCTTTATCGCGCGGGTTTCCCTGGAGCGTAGCGCAAGGGTAAGCCGTCGGGCTCGATGTTGTCATCAGGCAACTAGTTGGTGCCGCGGCGCTTAGCTTACAGATTCTTTAGGAATCTCAAATAGAAGGCTACAACCACCAAGACAATGCCGATGTTCACAAGCAGCCGTTCCCGGATTCGATTCCTAAAGAACAAGAAATCTACGCTAACGACAATGGCTATCAAGTCCACAATGTAAAGTACGACAGACGTTTTCCTTGTCATTCCAATCACCAGATCAGATATCGAGAGCTGCTTCCGAGCGACGCTCACGAAAAAAGTGGCAGAGATTCGACAGCGGTTTGGCTGGACGCTGTCCATCCCGATGACCGGCCCGCAACGATGACGGCGTGGGCAACGTGCGACACGATGGGCGAATTCGCCGTGAAGCACCGGATTCGCCGGGCCGCCGACCACATCTACCGCTGGTTCCAGAGCCGCGCCACGCCGGTACGGGCCGACGGCCGGATTGTCGGCTGGCGTGGCACGTCTACCGATGTGGAGGATCAGGCACGCGTTCGGGCAGCACTCGAGCGCAGTAGCGAGGAACTCGAGGCGCGTGTGCCGGAGCGAACCGCAGAGTTGCAGGCGGCGCTCGATGCACCGCCGTCGCGAGAAACGCGCACAAGGGTGTTGCGCAAGCGCATTGATCACTCTGTCAGTCCGGCTTGCCATTTTGATTAAAACACCCGAAAAACTGCGCATCTGCGTTGCTATCGGCTGACGTCGGACTTTGGGAAACTCTTCTCATCGATCAATCCACCGAGGAGCTATCCCGATGCTGTCCCGCCTACCCCCAACTGTCTATCTGAGCGCCGATGACGTGATTCGCCTTGTGCGGCACATTGGCCTCCCGCACTGCATCGCGGGCGTGGCTGAGCGTATCGAGCGCGATTTCCTGCGTTGGTCCGAATTTGACAAAAGCGCACGCGTCGCGTGTCATTCCCGCGATGGTGTGATCGAACTGATGCCGATCGCCGACGCCCGGGAGTTCGCTTTCAAGTACGTGAATGGCCATCCGAAGAATACGCGCGCCGGCCTGCCGACTGTGATGGCGTTCGGTGTGCTCGCGGACGTCGATACGGGTGCGCCGCGCTTGCTGTCTGAGCTTACGCTGACGACCGCGATCCGCACCGCCGCGATGTCGGCTGTTGCGGCCCGTACCCTCGCCCGGCCCGAATGCCGCGTGATGGCGCTTATCGGCAATGGCGCACAGAGCGAATTTCAGGCCATCGCGTTCCGCGACCTGATGGGCATCCACACGGTGCGTGTCTATGATGTCGATCCCTCGGCCACTGCCAAGCTTGTCGCCAATCTCGTGAATCAGCGTCTCGACGTGGTGGTCTGCAACAGCGCGGCCGAGGCGACGCAAGGCGCCGATATCGTGACGACGGTCACGGCCGACAAGACCAACGCCACGATCCTGACGCCCGACATGGTTGCGCCAGGCATGCATATCAACGCCGTCGGCGGCGACTGCCCGGGCAAGACCGAGCTGCATGCGGACATCCTCACGCGCGGCAATGTGTTTGTCGAGTACGAACCGCAGACGCGTATCGAAGGCGACATCCAGCAGATGGCGTCCGACTTCCCGGTGACGGAACTGTGGCGGGTGCTGTCGGCGAAGGCGCCCGGACGCAAGGACTCAGCGGACATCACCGTATTCGATTCTGTCGGCTTCGCTCTGGAGGACTATTCGGCACTGACATTTATCCGCGACACGGCGGCGAAGCTCGGCATTGGTGATATCTTGCAGTTGATTCCTGAGCCGGCCGACCCCAAGAACCTGTTCGGCGTGCTGGACATGCAGACCGCGCACGCGAAGCTCGAAGCGTTTGCCTGATGTGCGAGAAGTGCGGCCGCCTTTGCGGCCGCTGTCTAACGGAAGCTCTTTAGTAGAATGCTTGTTTCGGTGTGCCGGATGCCCTTGATCAGACGCACACGTTCCAGCACCTTCGACAGTTCAGAGGGTGAGCTCGCTCTCAGTTCGGCCCACAGATCCCAGCGGCCGTTTGTGTCGTGCAGCGCGACGGCAGCAGGTTCGCCGAGAAGGCTCGCGATGACCTCATGCGTCTGGTTGCCCTCCACCTGCACACCCATCCACGCGCGGATATGATCAGGCTCTGCCTCCGGCCGCAATTTGATCGTGTAACCCACGATCACCTGCTCGTCCTCGAGTCGGCGCAGACGGTGGGTCACCGTGCCGCGTGCGACGCCAAGTTTGGCCGCCAGAGTGGCGACGCTCATCCGCGCGTCGGCGCGCATCAGCGCAATCAGTTTCTTGTCTGTATCGTCCATATTGCTCATAGGACCGGCGGACTGCGTTGGTGACGTCGTCCGCCGGTCCCGTTCTCAGTCCTTCAGATAGCGCTCAGCGAGCAGAGCCCAGTAGGCGCTGCCGACGACGATGTTGTCGTCGTTGAAGTCGTAGCCCGGGTTGTGTACCACGCAGCCGCCTTCGCCCGCACCGTTGCCGATCAGCAGATAGCTGCCCGGACATTGTTCAAGCATGACCGCGAAGTCTTCGCTGCCTGTGAGCGCCGCGCCTTGCGGCGTGACGTTATCCACGCCGACCAGTTCAATCCCCACCTGCCGTGCAAACTCCGTTTCGGTAACGGAATTGACGAGCACTGGATAGTCGCGCTTGTACGTGACTTCCGCGCGCACGCCGAAGCTTTCGGCTTGCGCATTGACGAGGCTGCGAATTCGCGATTCCAACAGATCGCGCACGTCGCGGTCAAGCGCGCGCACGCTCAGTTCAAGCCGTGCGCTGTCGGGGATCACATTGTTCGCGCTGCCAGCAACGAGTGCGCCGGCGGTAACCACTGCTGTCTGCTGCGGATCGACGTTACGCGACACGATGGTCTGCAGCGCCATCACGATGCTTGCGGCTGCGACGATGGGATCCGCGGCGCGATGAGGCATTGCGCCATGGCCACCATGGCCGATGAGGACGATCGTGACGTCGTCGCTCGACGCCATCGCGGCTCCTGTGCGGAAGATCAGATGACCTTGCGCAATACCCGGCATATTGTGCATCGCGAATACCGCGTCGCATGGGAAGCGCTCGAACAGACCTTCTTCGATCATGATCTTCGCGCCGCCCGGATGTTCCTCAGCCGGCTGAAATATCAAATGCAGCGTGCCGGATAACTGGCCCTCCGTCGCGAGGTAGTGCGCGGCGGCCATCAGCATGGCGGTGTGACCATCGTGACCGCATGCGTGCATGACGCCCTCATGCACGCTTTGCCAGGGGCGACCGGTGGCCTCGTGAATCGGCAACGCGTCGAGATCCGCGCGCAGGCCGAGACGCTTGCGCCCGTTGCCGCGTTTGAGCGTGGCGACGATGCCGGTCTGCGCGATACCGCGGGTCACCTTGTAGCCGAATGCGGCAAGCTGTTCGGCTATCACGTCGGACGTTCGCGTCTCGGCAAGACCGAGTTCCGGATGTCGATGCAGATCGCGACGCAGATCGATGAAACGGGAGGCGCGCTCACGTAGCGCCTCCATCAGTGGATGGGTCATGTATCCAGTTCCTGTGGAGTCGTAGCCCGAGACCGCTTAGGGAGGTCGCGACGTCCGCGGCGTGCCGGACCGTGGCACGCCGTGGCCCACCTGCGGTCTCGGGGATCAGAATGCGAGCGGCATCCGGGCGCGCAGTTCAATTGCCTCGCCGGCAGCGAGACATAGGTCCTCGCGGAAAGCGCCCGAGACAAGCTGCACGCCGACCGGCACGCCGTCATGCACGCCCGTCGGCACGCTCAGGCCGGGGAAATTGAGCGCCGCGACCAGCGTGAGTGGCAACTGAGCGTCGAGAATGCGCGACATCGTTTCCGGTCCCTCCTGATCCATGCCCCAACGCAACGGCATTTCAAGCGAGGTCGGCATTAGCACGAGCGGATATTGCTCGAAAAACGCGTTCCACTTACGACGCAGACGGTCGCGTCGGGCAAGGCCCTGGATGTAACCCTCGAGTGTCACTCCGGTGTCGACGCGAGCGAGCATGCTTTGCAAAGCGTTGCGTGCACCTTGATCGCCGTACCCTTCAACGGTCTGTGCGAAGCCGGTCAAGATCTCCGTCATGGCGACCGTCATCCAGATATCAGCGCCTTCGCGCATCTCCGGCGGTGCAACGCGTTCGACTATGTACCCCGCATCGGCGAGCCAGTGCGCGGACTGCTGCAACCCTTCGCGCACCTGTGCATCGATCGGCATACCTTCAATTTCGTCGACCAGCGCGACCTTGATCGGGCCCTTGATAGCCGGACCGGCGAGCGGCGCGGGCACCCAGTTCGGGTCACGACTGTCCGCTGCGGACATCGCGGCGAGACTCACGCGCAAGTCGCGCACTGATCGCGCAATCGGACCCTGCACCGCATAGAACTGCGCTGCGAACGTGCGCAGTTCGCCCGAACTTGGCGTGAACGACGGAATGCGCCCGGCAGTCGGACGCAAGCCGGCAACGCCGCATGCATAGGCTGGATAGCGAACCGAGCCGGCCAGATCGTTGCCGTGCGCGACCGGACACATCCCGGCGGCAACCGCAGCCGATGCGCCACCCGATGAACCGCCCGGCGTGATGTCGTCGCGCCACGGGTTAAGCGTGCGGCCGTGCAGGGCGTTGTCGGTAAACCAGCGCATCGAAAAGGCGGGTGTGTTGGTCCGGCCAACGATCACCGCGCCGGACTTCAGCAGATTTGATACGACGGGGCTGTGCGAATGCGCAATCAGGTTGTGCTTTGCGACGACCCCATGCGTGGTCGGCTCGCCGATCACGTCGACGTTGCATTTGACTGTGACAGGCACGCCGTGCAGCACGCCAAGCGGGGCGCCCGCGGCACGTTGGGCGTCGGCCTCGTCGGCGGCGCGCAAGGCGGATTCGCGGTTGATGTGCGTTAGCGCATTGATGCGCGGATTTTCGACGTCAATACGAGCAAGGCAGCTCGTCACCGCCTCACGGCTCGAGACCGCGCCTTGTGCGATTGCTTCAGCGATCTGCCAGGCTTCCCAGCGCCAGAGGTCGCTCGGTAGAGTCGTGTGTGTGATCCCGGATTGCATGCTTCCCATCTTGAGTTCCTCGAAAATACGCAAGCCCGACGTCCAGCGACATCGGGCCTGCCGGCGAAAGCGCGCCGGCGGCGGGTTAAAACAGATGACGCATACCGATGCGCGACACGAACTGCCGGTCGGTCGACGACGGCGCCGTCAGCGCGATCGATGCGACCGTGCCCCCACCGGTCGCTTTCTGCCCGTCCAGGTCGATATAGACATCGGTGTGTTTCGAGATCAGGTAATCGATGCCCGCAGTGGCCGTGTACCAGCGCGACGACTCGAAGCGGTCGAATGACATCTTGGCCGCCAGCACCAGATCGGGGAGCACGTGCCAGTCGCCACCCAGATGCAACACCTGGTCGGTGGCGGTGTGCCCCGTCAGTTTCAACTGCGAATTGGTGTACAGCGCCGCAGCGCTCCACGCGCCGTAGGCGTAGGTCGCGCCAACGCCGAGAATGCGCTGGTTGTCGGCGACGAGCGTGGTGCTTGGATTGACGGGCTGGCCGAGCACGGTCGGCGCGCCGCTCAGACCGGCAAAGACGGGCGCCTTGTCGATGTCGGTTAGCACGGCACCTGCGGAGAATCCGCCATACGTGTACTGGATGTTCGCGCTGATGGCGCGGCCGATATTGGTAGAAGATGTGCCCGCGTTCTGGCCGAACCCATACATGAAGCCGCCCTTGAAACCAGCAAAGTCTGCGCTCGTGAACTGCACGGTGTTGTTCAGACGTTCCCCGGACACGCGGTCGAAGTCCGCGTTCTGAACGCCATAGAGGCCGCAGTTCAGGCAGGGCAGATAGTGTTCCAGCAGCACGGTGTAGTCGTACTGCCGGCCCATCGAGATTTCTCCGATCGACTTGTCTCCGAGGCCAACATAGGCCTGCTTGCCGAACATCAGCCCGCCCTGACCGAGCGCGCCCGTGCTAGCCGAGAAGCCGTTTTCTAGCTTGAAGAAGGCGCGCATGCCGCCGCCCAGATCTTCCGTGCCGAGAAAACCAAGTGCGTTGGCCTTGTTGACTCCGTCCTGCATTTTCACGAGCGAGTGACCGCCGTAGTTGTTCACGTAGGTCACACCGTTGTCGATGCTGCCGAACAGCGTCACCGACGATTGCCCCCAGGCGGTGGCTGTCATGACGGGAAGCAGCAGTGTTGCTGCGATAAGGCGTTTCACGAGGATGGTCTCCATTGTGGTTGATGCGGTCGATCGAAATCGTCGGCACGAGGCCGCCCCGGTCTGCCGGCATGTCAGCCGGCAACCGTGTGTGCTTGACAGGTGGAGTGGAAAGCGGGGAGAAGCGGCGAGCCGGTCAGACGTGCAGACTGGCTTCCTGCGCAACCGATTCGCGCTGCGTCATTACCAGCACGCCGAGGGTGCCAAGCACGACGCTGGCTGCGATATACCAGGCGGGTGCGAGGCGGTCGCCCGTGACCTTCGTGAGCCACGTGTTGATCAGCGGAGCGAGACCACCGAAACACATGGCACCGAGGTTGTAGACGATCGCCATGCCAGTCGAGCGAATCTGCACAGGGAACGCTTCGGCGAGCGCAGCAGCCGAGGGCCCCCAAAAGAAGCTCATCAGGAATGCGGACACCAGTTCAAAGCGGATGAGGCTGACAGCACCCGGCGCGTTTACGAGCGACGCGAGAAGCGGATACGCGAGGACGCCGTACAGCAACATCGCGGGCACCATCACACGCCGGCGGCCATAGCGGTCGGACAGATAGCCCGTGAACGGACACATCAGGAGCAGGACCACCGCGCCGACGAGCATGCCAAGCTGTCCCGTGCCGGCGTCGAGTCCGAGCGCGCCGCTGGCGAAGAGCGGGATGTAGATCAGCCCGACATACGCCGATGTCGTACAGATCGCCACGATGCCAAGCGTGCCGAGAAGCTGGCGCGGATAGCGGCGCACGATCTCGACGAGCGAGAGACGAGCCTGCGGTGTGTGACGTTTCTGGTTGATGAAGGCAACGAACTCCGGCGACTCGTCGACACGCGAACGGATGTAGTAGCCGATCGGACCGATTAGCGAACCGAACACGAAGGGCAGTCGCCAACCCCATTGCTGCAGCGACGCCGGCGTCAGGTTGTGCAGCAGCAGATACGCGACTGCGCCGCCGAGCGCGAACGACAGCGCCTGCGAACAGGCCTGGAAGCTGCCGATCAGATTGCGGTGACCTCGCGGCGAGTATTCGAGCAGCATGGCGGTCGCACTGGCAAATTCGCCGCCCGCCGAGAAACCCTGCAGCATCCGCGCGCCGACAATCATCACCGAGGCGGCGATCCCGATTGTTGCGTAAGATGGGGTGAGACCGATCAGAAGCGTGCCGGCGGACATCATCAGAATGATCGCCGAAAGGGCGGCCTTGCGCCCGGCGCGGTCCGCGTACATGCCGAGCAGCACGCCACCCACCGGTCTCACAAGGAAAGCGATGCCGAAGGATGCGAACGCAACCATCAGTGTCGCCGCCCCGCCTTGAGGGGGAAACATAAGACGCGAAATGATGAGAGAAAAGCTGCTGAAAATGCCGAAATCAAACCATTCCAGCCCGTTGCCGATCACCGATGACACGATCGCCCGGCGGCGGGCGCGTGGTGCGATGGTCGGTTCGGGAAGGATTTCTTGCGTTGCCATTGGCGCCTCGTGACATGAAAGCGAAAGTCGGATCCCGGTGGGAACCAGTGTCACGATCGTAGAGCGACCGGGTGATCGGTCATAGCCAACGAAACAATTCGGTGTAAGGTTTTGCTTTACACGGGGGCAATCGACATTCAATCCCCTTCGATGAATTCGACAGAGTTCATCATTCGTCTGATGGACGGTTCGTCGCTGTCGCGACAGGCTTTAGCTGCCTCGACAAAGCACTCGACCATCAACTGCGCGGCAGCGCTTGGCGTATCGCCGCGCCGCATGATGAGGCTGGTGGTCATTTCGGGGAGCTCGTCCTGAATGGGCAGCGCCGTCATCCGCGTGCGCATCAGCGGCGATTCGACCAATGGCCACGGGCACACAGTCAGCATCTCGCTGCCTTCCATCATGGCCATCGAAATCAGCGTAGAGCGTGCGTAGTGCACCTGATTAGGCGACAGCGCGAGCCCGTGGCGAGCGAGCATGGTGCTGTGCCGCTGTTCGTGCATGTCTTCGCGCATGGTCATGACCCAGCTTTGATCGGCGAGATCGCGCAGCGACGTGCACTTGGCAAGTGGATGCCCGACGCGACCGACAATGGCGAGTCCGCATGAAAACAGGTCGCGCGAGATGAAGTTCGCGCTTTGACTTTTTGGTGGGGCGAGACCGATCGAAAAATCGAGCGTGCCGTCGCGCAGGGCGGAGTGAGACGTGCCAATTGCTTCCGAGAAATCCAGACGCACGCCGGAGCGCATTCGCTGAAAATCGGCTAGTGCACGTGGCAAGATGGTTTGCGACACCCATGGCGTCGCACCGATCGTCACTGCGCCACCCTTCAATCCGCGAATCTGTTCGATTTCCTCCTCAGCGCGATCAATCTGCGCGAGGATGAGGCGTGCGTGTGCGAGCAGCCGCCGGCCAGCATAGGTCAACGCCACCCCTTGGGGCTGGCGCGTGAACAGGGGGGCGCCCGTGTGACGTTCCAGCTCGCGCAACGCAAGGCTCACGGCCGTAGCGGAGAGGCCGAGTTGCTCCGCAGCCGCACGCATGCTGCCTTTTTCTGCGATGTGCGTAAAACATCTTAAATGCTGGATCTTCATGAAAGTTCAAAGCCTGTGACGGGCGCCATTGCCGTCAGCATGATAGCGAGAACACTCGCCGCGCGCCGCAAACACACGTGGAGCGTGTCAACGCAGCATGAGTTTTCAGGTTGGGTTCTGCCGCATTTGTCGATCCAATGGCAACCCGCGTCCACAGTAACAATTGGAGCTAACGTCAAGATTTTGCGCGGATCAGGGAATCGACGACATGCCGGGTGGCCGTCTCGAAGCGGACCGATAGCGGACCGGCGCAAATCGTTTCTCAGTGGCCCAATCGGGTCGAAAGTGCGCATCCGCTTACGGTGAGACCGGGCACTCGCGACCGCCGACCTGCGAATGGCAGGAAAGCGCCCCGTAGCCGCCTGACCAACGCAGATACTCGACTGTCGGGCCGATAACATAACTTGCCCTTGATCGACGACGTACAATGACTACTGCGCTCCCGCTTCTGCGTGCGCATCAGCTTGGTCGCTTTCGTTGGCTTCTTTTGCCGCTTGCTGTCCCTCGCGCGGGGAACAAGGAGGTCAGCATCCAGGTCACCGGATCGGCATATTGGATAACAAGTCCGAGGCCAATGCCCGCTCCCTTATAATCCCCGCATCGATAGTGATCTCACCGGCGGAGAGCCCCACTTTATGAGTCAGCCACATGGGCGATATTCGGAATCTCGAGATAAGGGTCCGCGTCAATCGCGCCAACCTTCGAAAACGACATCCCTCCGACAGAACAAGCCATATGTAAAGACACCACCGGCGCGAGACCCGGCCCAGACGGCGTCCATTTTCAAAACGCGTTCGTTCAAATGGCTTGTCGACGCGGTGGGCGCGGAGAATATTGCACTGGGACTCGATTCCAACCTGGCGCGCGTGGCCGAATTAATAAACGGCGAGCGATTCACACCCGAGACGGCCTTCCACATTGAAACGACGCTCGGGCTACCCGATGGGTTTTTCGATCAACCCAATCCCGCCCTCACATCCGAGACCATCAGTCGTTTGAAGGCGCCGCTTGACTTTATTCGCGCTCACGCTGAACCGGAATCGGCGGACGAGCAGGCATTGGAATCGGCTCCTGCAATACCTATGAATCACCATCGTACCCCCGCTGACCGTTTGCCAAGGGAATCAGAAATGTCAAAGAGGACCGCTGGCTGGTCGCCACAGGTAGCCGCGAAGCGCAAACCTACTGCGGTAACGGCTGCCGCGGCTCCTTCTTCGAAACCGGCGTAAGCGAAAGCCAAAGCGTCCGTGAAGTTGGGGACCCAGCAATCCTTGCCGCTGAACGAGGTGCCGACTCTGCAAAACATCCGTCGCGCTAATCTGCACGTACTCACCTCCCGTAAAGGATCGAAAGTGCGACTCAGCGCGGTGATGGGTATCAGCGCCTCCAACCTGGACAATCGTCTGTATGGACAGAAGCGCATGGACGACGCCGAAGCCAACCGTTTCACCGAACGCCTTGGGTTGCCAACTGACTGGCTGGACGTTCCGCGTTCAATCTCGGACATTCCTGAGTCTGTATCGACTCTGCTTGATCCGCTGCTGGGTCGATCTGCATCTGATCAGCAGGAAGTTCCAGCCGCAAAAACGCCGGAGGCGGCGGTAGCAAGAAAATCCGCGGGAAGAAAGGCAAAGGCCGCGAGCGATCGACACGACGCACCGTCCGAGGCGGCTCACGTCAGTGACGCCGCCGTGATGAAGGCCGCCGTGGAGCAACAGGATTCAAAACTCCCGTCTGCCTCAGATCTGGCAATCCGGCAACCTGTTGACACGGAGGTGCCCCCATCTGCATCCCACCAGCAGCCTGCGATGAGTCCCGTTACAGAGGTCGTCGCGGAGCCGCGCCATTCTGCTCCCGTGACCAGCCTGGACGATCTGACAGGAATAGAACCGATCGCGGAGGCGCTGATTAAGACGCTCGCAGGTAAGGCACGAACTGGTCGTCTGGACGAAAAGCAAGCGCTGGAACTATTGCGACAGATTGTGTCGCTCTAATCTGAACGGGAGTTGACAGGCATTTTGCGGCGGCCGCGCTGTCATAACGCCATTGCAGCTGCCACCAACTCCTTGCGTGTCGTCATGCTGATTTGCCTCGTCACCTCGTGCCGCTCCCGCCGGCCAATCCGACGGGCAGCTGAGGCAACCGGTCAGCGCAAGTTGCAATACCGATGAGTCAATGCGCCGGCCAAAATAGTTGTCGCTGACCGGCCGTGCTGCTTGACGCTGTCTAGCCTGGTGGCCTTGCCGTCATAAATTGCAACGGCGAGCGCGCCCCATACAGACGCAACCAGGTGGCATCGAAACGTGCCGATGAACGCAGCTCTGGCATGCACATTCGAGGCGGCAATCGCGTGACCCGAAAGCAGTCGACCGGAGGCGCCTCCGATCCTCAGACGTCGAGAGAGACGGTGCACCGGCTCCCATTTCGCGAACCCAGAAACTCAGGCGACGGCATGGCCGCACAGCCCAATCGTTGCTGCGGCACCGGCAGCTGCGAATTAGTTCACCCAATGGCACGTTCGATGGTGGTGATGGTCATAATGGCAGACTTTATGGCGGTGATGTTGGTCGGCTTGAGCGCTTAGCGGAGAAAGCGCACCCAGCCAAACGCACAAGCTCAAAGCGGCCAGTAGCAATTTTCCAGATTTCATTTGTTTCCCCGATTGGAGTTTGAAGGTAGCCACCCAAATCACATCCCTGCAAATCGCGACAGCAGCGCTGGAGCAGCGTGGCCCCGACTATTATGCTGCCTTTTTTGTCGCTGAAATGGCAATGACGCGGCGTGAGACCGGAATCGATGTGCGCGATGGTGTCGAATATCCGTACGTGGCCAAACCGGGTCGAACGCTAACCTCAAATCGATCGCCGCTCGCTGCGTTTATCGCTCCCGTCGCAGACGCTTACCGAATGGGCGCAGGAAAGTGAAACACCGCTTGATAGTTTCGCGGTCTGTTCCGGCAGCGACGTTGGCAAGAAGCGCCAGAAGGACGACGACATCGCACAGACCTTCACGTACGAACTACGCCAGTCGAACTCCACGAGAGGATCGCGTTTCTCCAGTTCCACTGACTTCTTCGCCCCGGAGCCGGAGCAGACCTGGCTGGTATAGGCGGCAATGGAGAACGCAGTAGTGGTAGTCAATACAGCGCGAGCATGCAGAAACAAGGACGGATTTCAGTGCGCGGCGCTTCGAGACGCAGGGAGACATTATTCCGTACGCTGCCCCGGGGTTATGGGCAACGTACGGGAGCAGAATACAAGCCTTGGTTACGAGCGCGGGATGCGAAATCGAAAGGCCGGTGCGGGCGCCCTCCACGCTATCACCAGAATTTCCCCTTCGCCTCGGTCGTCGCGCTTGCCCGCGCGTTTATCTCCACCGACCTCGCCCGAACGGGCGGCTGTGCGGCGAGTTATTCCTTAGTCGAGAAGGCCGAGAAAGCGTCCATGACCCGGCCGGAATAGGCGACCGCAGCGCCGGCGTTCATCGCAATGGCGACGCCCAGCGCCTCGGCGATCTCCTCACGAGTCGTGCCGAGGTCGATCGCCTTCTTCGTGTGATTCGCAATGCATCCGTCACTGCGGGTGGTCACAGCTACCGCCAACGAAATCAATTCGCGCGTTTTAGCGTCCAGGTGTCCCGTTTGAGCGTCGGCGGCGCAAATCTGGCGGTATCCCCCGATTGTCTCCGGGCTGGCCTCGGCCAGTTCTTTCACGGACCCGCTAACTTTGGGAAGAAACGACTTCCAGTCAATAAGCATGGGTGTGGTCTCCGTCGGAATATCATTTTCAGTGATAGGGATGACGACCTCTGCGACAGTATCGACGTCCCAGGATGAGTCGCTCTTTCATCTGAGGGAATCGTCGATGGCGAGATTACCATGATCGGGCTGGATATTGAGACGAACGAATTTCAGATTCACGGCGTTGAAACTGCCGGGCAGGTTCCCATACCATTCCGGTGTCGCCCGAATGCTCAAGGCCGCCATGCCCGAATCGCGGCGTAGTCGCGCCGGCGCGCCCGGTCGGTGTGCTTCCGTTGCCTTGACAATCACGACGCTGCGGCGATGTATCTCCGCAACGTCGCAGTATCGTTTGGATTCGCCCGGTGCACCGGCGAAGGAGTACACCGTTTCGAACCCGACGATGTTTAAGGTCGCGCAACACGGTTACCGACCGAAGGCTTTGGCTGATGACGCGACAAGCTTTGTCGGTGATTGACAGTCAGCGATCGGCGGCACATGACCCACAGGGGACAGCCGGTTTTCTCGATAGCAGACGCTCGCTGATGATCAGCCACTCAGCGCCTTCGTGCTAAACCGGGCCCTCTGTTACGCTCACGAATGTCTCGTTGGAGATGGGTTGCTTGCCGGAACACACCTCCGAGGGGTCGTGTTCCGGCTGGACTGCAGGGACGCTGCGGCCCCGTTTGCGTGGAAGGGCATCTTTTAATTGCCGACGTGCAGAAGCAATGGCGCGGATCTATAACAGTACTGTGGCCCGAAGATAACGTGCTGCCTGCTCGCCGGCCCCGACGCCGGCAATTCACCCCTGGAGGTTTAGCGAATACCGCCTGATGAATCCATGCTTTGTCTGTTCGAATTCCGATTGACCAGGTATCGGAGGTAATCATGAAGTACGAGTACCGCGGTTGGGTCATTGACGCAACCCCGGAGTTTTCGCTTGGACAGTTCTTCGCGCATGCGCGGATCGTCCGGGCGTCGCCTGACGATGATGCGGACACTGAAATGCACATCGCACGCAATCTTGCCTGGTTCGAATACGAAGATGAGGCGATCGAGCTTGCGCATCAATGGGCGATTGAGTGGATCGATGCACACGACGATAGCCTCGCCAGCACGGAGGCTGGTTCACTGACGCGGCAGGACGGTCTACCGGTGAACGCCCCGGCCAGATGAAAGTCCGGATACATGATCCTGACGCCGGGTAACGGACGCTGTAGCCAATCCACAACGCCTGCGTCAGCGATGACACAGGTCCGCTCCACGGCAGACGAGGCAACGCGGCCTCTCGCAAATATTCAGACGAGACACCTGATTGCGTCGGAAACAGGGATGTGTAGGATGGAACCAACGTCAGCGCCCCGTGCGCGGCGTGTGTGTTTCGGGCCGCAGCAACGTCTGCGGCTTTTTTTATGCATCCGGAATCTCTCCGGCATTCGCGCGTGCCATCCGGCGTCGCCGCCCTCGCTGGCGCCACCCGCCGTGCCGACTTACCTCAGGGAGAATGGCGGCCTCGGGCGTCGCCGGCCGTCGATATGGGCTTTTGCGTATTCAATGGCAAACCTGCATGCTGCGCTCCCGGATGCGAAGTAACCAGGAATACCAGATGTTTCGCGTTTGCCATTCCGGTGCGTGACTATCGCTGTTGCTGCGTAGCCTGGGATGGAAACCGCGGCGAGAGGCATGATCGTCGATGCCTTGTATTCCACGGGATCAGCGTCCGTGGCATGTCGCTCCTTGTCGCCGTTCGGCGAGCCAACCGTAGCGCCTCGATCGGTTCATCGCAGGACAATTGTGCGACGAATAAAAGGTGCAGGGCGTCACTTGCGGCAAAGAGACGGTCGATGCAGCGGTGGCCAACGCGCCCAATGTTGCCGCTGCAAAACAACATAGCACAGCGGCCAATCAGGGTGAGCCGCTCCGCCACCAACGCAAACACTTCCTCTACGCAAGCCAGGTCCATAATGGGGCTCCAGGCTCGACCGGTATCATGCATATGAGGTGAAAGGAGACTGGCCTATGGATGATACACAGGCAAAATCTGCGGCTGAGCGTTATGAAGCCTGTCGGACCATCGATGAAGGATGTTCTCGTGCCATGGCCGTATGCGTCGACATGATCGACGCCGTTTGCGCCATCGGCGTAAGAAACGAGTTGCACGCTGTTCGCGATGCATTGCAGCGGCTCCACGCTGCTGCTGCGTCCGCACATGACGAAGCGGCCAGGACCAGAATGAACTGATCAGCTACGGAGTCTCGTCAGCAGGTCTGCCACCCCCGCCCGGGTGGCAATTTCCCAGATATATCCGCGCGAATAATCGACGCCGACCCGACGGTGAAGCGCGGTGCGCAAACGCGCGTTCGTCCAGTGATCCGCCTCTATGCCGTGTGCGCGAGGTGACTCCTTGAGCGTCGCGGCAACCCATGCCAGCGTTTCGTCATTGATCGCCAGACGCTTCTTCTCCGTGCGCTGCTTCGGCGATCGCATCCGGTGCTCCATTCCGAGCTTCCCGATGACGGTTCTCACGTGTCCACTGGAATGGTAAACGCCGAACTTCTCCCTGATCAGCTTTTGAACATCCCCGTTTCTCCACAGTTCGGTTTCATAGCCGTGGGCCATGGGGCTGCCCTCCAATGTCGCCCTCAACCACTCAAGCGCTTCGGGGCCAAGGGTAGCCTTGCGCCCGGATGACCTGAGCTGTTCAACAGCCCTAACCCCACCAGCAACTATCATTGATCTGTATTTTTCAATGGTGCGCAGGCTGATGCTGAGCTCTTTCGCGACGCGCTCGGCACTGTCCCCATCCAGCAACATTTTCGCAGCTGTCTTTCGGCGCGCGGCCTGGACGTCACCCTGCGATTTTCTAGCGGTAGCAGGTGACGCCTTTTCTGAAGTTGAATAGGTGAGTCGGTATGCGAGGCCATAACCCCGAACAAGGTGGCCCACATGCGAAGCTGAAAACTGGACTCCCAAACGCCGGAAGATCAGTTCGCGCAACTGGCTTATGGTCCAGGTCGGCCCTGGATAGCCGTGAAGTCCAGGTGAGTGCTTGATCGCGCTAACGAGCCAGCTTTGCGAAGCATCATCCAGTCGCGGGACATTCCCGTGAATACGAAGGCGGGCAAGAGCCTCAGGTCCCCCCCTTTCTATCAGGTCCTTGTATTTGCTCACGGTCGGAAGACTCAGCCGGGCCTTCCTGGATACGTCGCTAATCCCGTCACCCTTCGACAGGAGTTCAGCAGCGAGCGCCCTGCGGCACGCGAGAGGAACATCGTCTATCTGTTTGCCCATCGTGCTGTGAGGAAGTGAACTGGTGGTTTATGCCGCCTTGGGGATCGCCATATTTATACATGATTTTCGACATCTTCCTTCGGGCGGGTACGACCCTCGCGCTATTTTCACCACTGCGTTTCGGCAATGCCGGGGCGGCCGTTCGCCACGGAGGCCGACGCCCTGATGGGTGGACATAGCACTGCGCAAAAAATCGTCGATGATCTTTTCTGCCAACCACCTCGCTAATGGCCGCTCTCGCCTTTTTGCCAGACTGATACAGATGGTCTGAGATGCACCTATGATTTTTATAGGTATCTTCCCTAAAAGCAGGTTGGGAAGGTCGAGGGGTAGCATCGGTTCGCCTCCCCCCGACTCGGAAACCGGGTTGAGGCATTTTTTATAGCGCCCCTCCTCGGGCGCTTTTTTTGGACCTGCTTGTGCGGTCCCCATCTTTCGGCGTGGTCGACTGCGTAATTACCCCGGTGTCGTCTAAGCTGAAGGGATCTATCTCCGCCGGAGCTCCGCCATGCTCACCTCTGAGATCCCGCTGACTGGTGATGATCTGCTGTTCGTGGTAGACGGACTGGCCTTGCGCTCGCCCGCGCTCGCAGGTGATCCCAAACAGCTTTCGGCGGAGATTCGGAAGGTGATGATGGAAGTCCGCCTGACGGTCGCAAATTACGACCTGACGCGGTTGCACTCCAGTCTGTGCATCGCTGAATCGTTGCTCCTGCTCAAGCGCCCAGCAGAGGCGCTGGCGGTCATCCACTCGGCGGTTCGCCATTACGCCAGCGACTTCAATTGATTCCGCCATACGGCGCGTGCTGGTCGCGCCTCTGGCTCTGGGCAAGCCGTTCTGGGCGTAAGCGTTTCATAATCTGTTCCGCATACAATGCACGCCTCTCAGGTTCTAGCTCACTCGGACGCTAGACCTTTCAAGCCGGCCTTGTGCCGGTCTTTTTTCGCGCCGCGTTTACTCACGATCACCATTTGACTGGTGATCCGACGGGCTATCCGGGCCCTTACCCTGCGATTTCTTCGTTCGACGCAGCGCCGCTCCAACCTGACCGGCTGTGTCCCGGATAGACGTGCGCATGTACCAGGGCCACCACGCCAGGTGATAGAACCACACGAACGCTGAGCGATACCCCCGGAGCCACTCCTGGCGGATACCGGCTGAAGGAAAGCTTTCAAAGGTGCGGTGTCCGAGTGCCATCACGCCGATCGTCATCCAGACAACGGCAATCACGAAAGTGGGAAGGGACAGCAAGCAGGCGGCAATGAACAACGCGAGCGGCAAGCAGAGGATAAGTGGCGAGCGAGTTTTCATGTCGTTTTCGCGCCGGCTTGATCAGTTCGATTTTTCAGCTTACAGCATATCGCCGGGCGTAACCGACCAGGGGTTTTTGTCATTTTTTAAACTGCTAAATGCGGATGTCCCCCGGTGAGCTATTCTGCACGTTGAAAGCCCCAAGCCGGTTCACAATTGGATCGAAACGCAGACGCATCACCTCTTACACTGAAGAACATGAAAGATCGATCCACAATCGTATGCGTACGGGCCGGCAAGGTGCTTCTGGTCGCCCGAGCGCGCTCACGATGGTCGCTGCCCGGCGGTACAATCAAACGGTCCGAATCGCCGCTGGAAGCGGCTCGACGCGAACTGGAAGAGGAAACGAGCCTTGTTGAAGCCAGCTTGACGTACCTGTTCCAGTTTGGCGGACTGAACAAACGGCATCATGTTTTTTCCGTCGACCTCGCGCGGGACGCGTCGCCCGAGCCCGGCAACGAAATCTCCCAGTGTCACTGGTTCAGCCCGATAAAGGTAGCAACCTTGTCAACCAGCATACCCACTCGCGAGATCGTTGATCTCTTTCTTCGATTCGAAAATCGCCGCAACAATCCGTCCACAGTCCTTAATGAATGCGATTCGCGCGTTTACGCAGACGGAGAGCGAATAACCAATGACACAGACTTTTGAATATCAGGGGTTCACCATCGTAGTGGACGTCGAAGCAGACTTTGGTTGGGAGCGAATCGCCAGTCTCACCCAGGGAACGGGCTTTGTGTCGACGGTCCGAATTCTTCGGGCGGGTACGGCCCTCGCGCTATTTTCTCCACTGCGTTTTGGTGATGCCGGTGGGCGGCCGTTCGCCACGGAGGCCGACGCCCTGATGGGTGGGTATAGCGCTGCGCAAAAAATCGTCGAAGATCTTTTCAGTCAACCACCTCGCTAACGCCTGCTCCCGCCTTTTGCCAGGATGAATCTATGGTGTTCGACGAATTCGGTAAGCGTGACCGTCCGCTATTGGGTTGCGGCCATTTGCGCCGGGTTATCGAAAGGCTCTTGATGGCGGAGCCCGGAAGTTCGACATCGAACCGCTTGGGTCGGACCCAGCCCGCGTCGAACTTCCACAGCCGACCCAAGCATGTGGAAGCATCCGGAAATTGAAATCGTCCGTATCTTACATCGCTCGCATCCACGAGAGTGCGTCCATGTCGGGCGCACAAAAAAGCCAGGGCGGTTTTGAAGCCCTGGCCGAGGGATTCTGCTGGTTGAGAGGACCAGCAGAATCCGAAGGCGCCTACTGCGCCTGAGAACGCAGCAGCCCGCCAAAAGGTGTCGCTGTTTGATCGTAGCGCGAATCAATATTTATCGCTATGGCATATGAAACGACGACAGCCATTGCGTGACGTTGCCAGTGCGCGGTCCCTGATGAAACGCATGCGCCCACGCGTCAAGGTAACGCTGCGATCACCCTCGGTAGTGCCACCATAGGCGTGTAAGCGCAGCAGCTCAATGCCGGGCGTTGCTCCAGTGCGGCCAGTAGTGACGGTGATCCAGCTGCCTAAGCCGCTTTCGATGCACCTGCTCCCGGTAATAATGAGCGGCGACGAACACGGGTGCCATCGCCAGCACGAACGAACCCACTACGATTCCCACTGCATCACTCATCGCAACCTCCATTACAGATCTATCGGCTCACTGCAAGTGTTGCCCCCCGTTGATTGCAATGTTGGCCCCGGTCACGAAACCCGCATCGCGCGAGCACAGGTACAGCACGAGTGCGGCGACTTCGTCGGGTTGTCCGAGCCGGCCGACCGGAATCTGCGGAATGATCTTCGTCTCGCGGATCTCCTCGGGCACCGCCATCACCATCTTCGTCGCGATATAGCCGGGCGAGATCGTATTGACAGTGACGCCTTTCTTCGCCACCTCGAGCGCCAGCGATTTCGTGAAGCCATGCATGCCGGCTTTCGCCGCCGCATAGTTGGTCTGGCCGAAGCCGCCCTTGGAGCCGATGATCGACGCCACGTTGATGATGCGGCCCCAGCCACGCTCGACCATGCTGTCGCACACCGGCTTCGTCATGTTGAACACCGAATCGAGGTTGGTGCGGATGACCGCGTCCCAATTGATCTTGTCGAGCTTCTTGAAGCTGGCGTCTCGCGTGATGCCGGCGTTGTTGGTCAGAATGTCGACCGGTCCGACTTCCGTTCTGATTTTCGCCATGCATCTTTCACACGAGTCGTAGTCGGCGACGTCGACCGTGTAGGCGAGGAATTGCCGTCCCTGTGCCTCCATCCGGCCGAGCCACTCGTTCGCACCGGTGTTGCCCGGCGAACAGGTGACCACCACCGCATACCCGGCGTCATGCAGCTTGATGCTGATCGCTTCGCCAAGTCCGCCCGTTCCACCCGTCACCACCGCGATCTGCTTTGCCATCGAATCGTCCTCATAAAAGCCGGCGTCATGCTCAGCTGGAGCAACACTCTTTCAGTCTATCTATTGGATACTGAAATCGTTTCCAATTAGCATTCCTACCTGTATTGCATAGACTTCACCACGGGCATCGCGGCCCGCGTCGGTTCTATCGCTTCGCGACCGCGGCTACTGGAGCCTGCCCGGCGTTGTTTCGCACGGCCTTTGATGTGGTGGCGGTGACTGCTTCAAAATTACTCTCGGCAATCTTCACGGCCTGTTGCCCCGTTTTCTGCAGCGTTTCGCACAGGGTCGCGGTGGCGGCGATCGCGGATTTCCATGCAGCGATCGCGGCTTCCGAACCTGCGGGAGCATGCTTCGCCGCTTCCGCGACGAGTGCCTGCACGCGATCGTTATACCGCTCGTAGTGCGTCTGCGCGAGGCGCGTGACTTCAGACTGAGTGGTCGAGGCGATGTCGAACACCTGCCGCCCGTAGGACAGTGATTTTTCCGCGAAGGGTGCGATGAAACCGGCTTGCAGCGTGAACCATTGCTGCGGCTCTGTCGTGCCGGACACCTTCGTCACGTTCTCCTGCGCCTCGCCCAGCGTGGCCTTGACGACCTGCAGGTTCAGCGCGGCCAGTTTTTCGACCCCTTCAAAGATCTTTCCGGTCACCCCGAAGTACGCGTCGACGTTGGCCTTCGCGGCAGCAATATGCTCGGGACTCAATAGAGCCATGATTGAATTCCTCAAAATTCGGTCCGGCGCGCGAAGCCCCGATCGGACGGGTGCGTTGCGGCGGACCGTGATGGTGGATAAAACGAAACGGATGTCGCAGATGCCTAGCGCATCCGGGAAACGGCCTTGAGAACGGAATCGCCTTCGCTTGTGATCTGAGGACGTGAGCGTCCCGACGCGAGGCTTTCCAGTGATATGAGTTGCCGCTCGAGCAGGGCGTCGAGCTCGGCGCGGCCCAGTTCGATCTGATCCGGCGCGCTCTTGATGAGCATTAAGGTAGCGAATTCATGGGGACTCAGCATATCGTCTCCTCGATTCAGTCTATCAGCGCGGGAGTACCATTTACCCCCTCCAGCGCGAGTGTCCGGCAAATATTTCTGCCGTCTCCGTAAAGCGATCATTCGAGAAATTCATCGCGGAGACGCCATCATAACTGTTAAATTTTCGAATGCAATATGGAGGATGCACCTTATAAAAGCAGCCGTTTCGTCTGTGAATTCTGTTTTTGTCTGGCAAATGCTTTTTGCATCGCGTGCCCGCGCGGCGCCACCCACAAGCGATCGTCGACCCCGCATCGGCTCGCCTGGGATGGCCGGAGAGTATCCGGTCAACGCGGCCAGGCGTTCACCAGATTGGTAACGTTGACCGTGCCGATGCCGGTGGCAAAGTTCCAACCTGCACCGGTGCCGTACGCTTTCGAATAACTGCTGTTTCTCGTTGAGAGGACCCCGTAATTGCCGCTCGGGTGATAGCAATCATTCATGCCCGTGCAGTTTACGTCCATGTCGCCCAGCGTGACGTCATAGAAGACGCAGTTGTTGGCAACACCATTGCCGCGACTCGAATTGCAGGAGTTGGTGCCGCCGGCGAGATATTCCGTGGCCGCGAGGGAATAGTAGACCGGGTTCGGGTTACCCTGCCGGGACCCGGTCGTCTGGTTCACCAGGGCCTGGAACCCGGCCCATATCGGCGCGGCGAATGACGTCCCCCCGCCGCCGGCCCACCCGCTCGGGGCTCCCGTGCAAGCCGCACCGCCATCCGGCACATCGGAGTCGCAGACGATGTAGTAGTGGCCCCAAACGCCGTTGGCCGCGAAGAGTGAGACGTCAGGGAGATCACGCACGCCGTCGGCGGGGTTGCCCAGCAAAAGCAGCAACGACTGCCAGGCCGGCTTGGCATACGCGCGACATGTTCCGCTCACGACACCACTTTCCGATGGTGCACCCGCCGCGCATCCGCTTGGCCCACCGCTGCCGCTCGCCGTTGTCAGGAAATCGGTGTTGCCGGTCGGACTATTGCAAAAACCGGTCGTACCATAGGTCGTGCGGTAGCCGTTCGCTGCGGCAATCAGTACGCTGGCGCAGGAATCGTTCCACGGAATTTCCGGAACGTAAGATATTGCCGAGCCGTAGGTCGCGGCATTGGCCGCGGTCCAGTAAGAAGCTGTGGTCCCGGCATAGGTGTCGCCGAAGTCAGTGCCCCCAACCGCGACGTTGTAGGGCGTCGAGGCAAAGCCGCTGACCGCGATTCCATGGGTCGCGTTGCCCAGATCTGCGTCGCAGCTCGCGGCCCCTTCGTCACCGGCCGAGACAAAAACAGAGATGCCACGGGCAACTGCCTGCTGGTAGACGGAACTGTAGGCGGCATTGGTGGCGGCCCCGTTCATCGCCTCGCATTCGCCGTAGCTGATGCTGATTATCGCCGGCGGGTTGCTGCCGTTCACGAGGTTCTGGAGCGCGATCAGGCCGCCAAACGTGGTACTGGTATCCCCGCAGGATGCAAGTACGACAGCAGCACCTGGAGCGCCGGCACTGGCCCATTCCGCGTCCAGCTCAGCCTCTCTCTCGTTACCGGCGACGACGCCGGGATTCGTGCAATTGTTCGCGCCACTTGCCGGTGTCGGATGGATCTGAGTAAAGGAGCCCGACGTGTAGCCGGACAATCCGAAGGTCGAACGGAAGGTCGTCCAGTCGGCTGGGCTGTATACGTTGGTGTTCTCGATCACGACGATCGTCTGGCCCTGGCCGGAGATGCCGGAACGAAACATCGGGTTCAGATTGTAGATCGTAGCGAGATCCGCCGGAGCGACTGCATGATAGGTCGAGTTACCACTCGTGTAAGTGTATGCCGGTCTGGCCTTGAAATTTGTGTGTGGCCGGAAATCATTCAGTGACACGATCCCATTCACCACGGGTGAAAGCGCTGCCGGAATCTGCGGATTGCTCATATTCGCGACATGCTTGACGCCGCCGACGTCGAGCCGATGAATTTCTGTCCTGAACGCGTCGCGAATCTGCCCCGCGGTCCCCGAGAAGTCGATCACCATGCCACCTGCCTGCACGCCATTCACCGTTAGACCATGCCTTGAAAGCCAGTCGCTGACCGCCTTCACATCGGCGTCAGCCGGACCGTAATCCGCACGGAACTGCTCAGCAGTGAGCCACTGGTGGAAATAGGGTGACTTCGGATCGTGGAGCTGGTCGATGAAGCGAACGAGTGCCGCTTCGGTCTCGGCTGGGCGCTTGAGCAGAAGCTGCAGGTGGTCGAGCACAAGCCTGTCGTCGACCCGCCCGCGATCGAACGCCGCGTTCGCCTCGGGCCGGATATTGCCGGTCAGCTCAATGGTCTGCCGCTCGTCGATAACCAGAGTGACGAGTTGCCGGGGCGTTTGCGCTATTGCTTCGGACGACATACAAACCACGGTGAAAAGCATCAGAACAATGACCCGGAACCTTGATTGGAATCGAGTGAACATGTCGTTTCTCCGTACACGCCCTCGCAGCATCGGCCACCCACCTTATGCATCCGAAAATCAGCAGCAAGTCGTATTCGGAGCTTGTCGAGACAGCACCCCAATCATCCAGCCGAGGCAAATTTCAACGGTCTTCCGGAGAACCGTGGGTGTAGGGACATACATTGCTCGCAGACAACCGCAGGTCGCTTCGTCGGCCGCTCACCTTCGAGCCGCAACCTCCCACACCGGGGCGAGACAGACCGTCTTTGCTCTCGTCCTGGCACTGCTCAGTCAATCGATAGTAGGAGCCATTGAGACGCTGTCAAGGGATTCACCAGACCTGCACCATCGTGTGGCACGTAACAGGCGCTGCATTCGCCAATAAATTCACTCTTCGCTGTTGCACCACTCGGCAACGACGCCATTTGATTAGTTCTCCACCCAGCGAACATCATGCACATTGAATAGTCGCAAGAATTACGCTCGCACAGGGAGCCCCTGCTTCGACCTATGGCTCTATGCCAATGCGAAAAGGTGTTTGAATCGTTCGTTCCTTTTTAACGATTTTCTATCGAACTATTTACGGATAGGCATCGGCTCGCGATATGCACGATTTAAGATTGGATTTCGAAGATAGATAGACCTATAGTAACGGTCACACACGAAAGTAAAATACGTTATTGAGCAGTGTTCGAAAATGCACCGGGGGCGGGCATGGGTATATTGATCGATGAGGACATCGCACACATTGAGTGCGTGATGCGTCCATCGTTATGCGGGTTTGAAGACGGTCCGATTCTGCCAGCCGAATATTGGCGCAGACGGCTCTACCGGTTACTCGACTCGTGCCATCTCACGAAGGTCCAGTTATGCTCGATCGATAGCCTGCTTCTGCAGTTAGACCGGTTCGACCTGGAGCTGCATGATAGGCCGAACCGTCCACGACGCACCGCGCCCGACAGCAGGCCAGAAGCAGTGCAGCCCGGGCGACGGGACTGCAGATGCAGTACAGGACAATCGGAGCATCCTCTCGCCCCAGCATTGCCTCCCGAACCGGTGGCACAAGCCGATATCAGCGCCGCAGATGCTCATGTCGTCAGGCGCGCAGGGGCGAAGACGCAAAAGTCCAGGCTCCCTGTCGCGGCTATCGGGATACGGCCCAGACGCGCCCATCCAGGAACTCGAACAGGTCTGCTCGATGCGATGACCGCCGGCAATTCCGCAAACAGGCAGCGTCGGGCCGGGCTTTCCTTACCGGTTGACGAAGAAACCCGGTGGGACGCTTCGGTTTCGCTTGCGACGGCCGTACAGGAATTGACGATGGATGGCCTCGCCGCGATGCTGAATGCCGTAAGTGTCAGCCATGTATTGCTCGGTGTTCGTGCGATGAGACTGGTACAGATTTCGGGGTTTGAGATATGGCGGAATGGCATGACGCAGCAACCGCAGACCAGGCGATTCGACGTGTCAACCGCGCCGTCGTCGAAGATCGTTTGACACAACCCGGCTTCATTGGATGAAGGTATTCTCTCTCGACGTACCCCTTTCCTGTCACTTTTTGGAGCAAACGATGAATCTGTGGAATCCTGAGCAAAACTCTGTAGCGCAACAGGCCAGAATGGAAGCATCGTTTGCTTTGGCAAAGAGGACCGTCGAGATTTTTCAGAAAATGATCGAACTGAATCTGAAAACCGCCAGATCGGGTATCACCGAAACCAGAGAGGTAGTGCTCAAAGCGCTATTGGGAAACAGTCTGCAAGAATGGAGCGCACTGCAAAGTGGCACGGCGGAACGGATCGGGCCGCAAATCCAGTCGTACTACCAGCAATTATTCGCCATTGCGTCAAATTCCCATCTAGATTTTTCGAACGTCGCCAATGAGTATGTCGCTGGGCAGCAGCGCGAATTGCAGGAGGTAATTGACGGGGTCGCACGGCATGCGCCGGCTACTTCAGAAATTGCCATTGCATCCCTGAAGTCTGCGATTGCCGCCGCAGGCACCTGGTACGAGACGACGACCAAGGCCGCTCAACAGGCGATCCGTGTTGCCGAAAGCAATGCCGCGGCAGTGAGTGCTGCCGTGGCGAAAACCACGAGGCAGGCGGTCGAGCAGGCTTCTCGCGCTACATCAAAGTAGTCGTTCTTTCCGCGACGTACGGCTGTTATGTCCGCATCCGCAGGTCGTCAAACTGCGAAATTCATGATGTGGGAACGCTCCGATCTTTTCGGGGGGCCGTGCGTCGCTTTTTTCTTTGAATCGACGATCAGGTAACGGAAATGACGACTCAGATCGCCCTTGTCACAGGTGGGACCGGCGGGATTGGCGAAGCCATCAGCGTCCGACTGCACGATGCCGGTTACACGACCATTGTCACGTACTCGGCTAAAAACGCAGGCGTTGACGCGTGGCTTGCGCGCATGGAAGCCCAGGACCGCCTGTTCCACGCCTATGCCGTCGATGTGGCGGACCACGAATCCTGTGCAACGTGTGCCGGAAGAATCCTCGACGAAGTGGGCCCGGTTGACATCCTGGTCAACAATGCCGGTATCACCCGCGACGCCGTTTTCAGGAAGCTGGACAAGGTCGACTGGGATGCAGTCATCCGCACCAACCTTGATTCGGTCTTCAATATGACCAAGCCCGTATGCGACGGCATGGTCGAGCGTGGCTGGGGACGCATTATCAATATATCGTCGATCATCGGCTCCAAAGGCGGCGTCGGCCAGACCAACTATGCGGCAGCGAAGGCCGGCATGCATGGCTTCACGAAATCGCTGGCGCTCGAGGTGGCGAAGAAAGGCGTCACCGTCAACACGATCTCGCCAGGATTCATTGCGACGCGAATGGTGATGGCGGTGCCGCAGGACGTCCTCGAAACCAGGATCATTCCCCAGATACCTGTGGGACGACTCGGACAGCCCGCCGAAGTCGCCGCGCTAGTCCTGTACCTGTGCTCGCGCGAGGCGGGTTTTTTGACAGGGGCAAATATCGCCATCAACGGCGGCCAGCACCTCCAGTAAGTCGAAATGTCGACGCAGGGAAGCGCTCGAGTTGGTGCGGGCCCGCAATCGCCTTCCATCGTCGATTCGCCCAACGTCCGGATCCAGGCAACTCTGAGGTTCAGACGGCCAGACGTGGGGTAGCGAAGCCATCGGTGCCGGGAGGACGCTGACCTGCATGACCATCAATCCGTGCCCGGTATCCGCAAGGCAGAAGGACATGACCCGCTTTCTGTCCGTTGTGCGTCACGCCGGACCGGATAAGGGCATTGATCACTGACCTTCGGAATCGCACCGTCTCCGCTCGCCTGTGCGCCGCCGGTACCCGCGCGTTATCGCATCCTTGACAGATTCACCCTGCCGTGCAGACTTGTGGCCCTTGTTGGGACTGTCAGTCCAGATCTGTTCCAGAAGCGCCAGAAACAACACACCAGCGTACGCTGCTGATACCGTTCGCATTCAGTCGTGCAATCTTCCGGGGAACCCCGACATGACATCTCACCGTCTGCCTGAGTACCGGCCTGCGCATCGCGGCGACGCTATCAATTCTGCCATTGTCAGTGGCACAGCCACCTCAGTTTTTGAGGAAATCGCACGCCTCGCTGCGACGATCTGTGAGGTGCCGATCGCCGCAGTAACCTTGCCGGATCCTGACTCGAGCTGGCTTCATTCAGATGTCGGGTTATCCGCGGCAGAGTGGACGGCCGCTGAGGCGGCGTTCTGCCTGCTCGTTGCGGGCGACCATCAAGCGGTTGAGGTGGTGGATGCGGCTGACGATCCTCGCGTTGCCCATAATCCATTCATCTTCGGTACGCTTGAAATCCGGTTCTATGCAAATACGCCGATTCTTCTCCCGATGGGGCACTGCATTGGTGTGCTGTCGGTGGCGGCATGCGAGCCCCAACAACTGACTCATATGCAACGAGCTTCACTGGACAGCCTGGCGCATATTGTCAGCACCTGCCTGCTCAATCCCACTGCGGGAGCACTCGCCGGCGCCGCGTTTGGGAAGGAATTCAATCTGAATACCTCCCCCGAGCGAAAAACAGACCTCGTCGTGCTGGCCAGTCCCAGTGGAGAGATCGGCTACGTTAGCGACGCCTCTGTACGCTACATGGGCGGCCCCTCGCCGAGGCTTGCGGGCGCCAACCTGCTTGATACGGTTGCCGACGAGGACCGCGCATCGGTGGCCGCGGCTCTACGTGACGTGGTGACGCGTCGATCAGGCGCGACGCTGGTCGCCCGTATGGTCGAAATAAATAACGTCGAGCGATGGGTGCGCTGGAACTACCGACCGGTGACAGACATCGCCGGACGGACTGTAGCGATCCATGCGGTAGGACGCGATGTAAGTGAACGCAGGCGCGTCGAACAGGCGTTGACCGAGAGCGAGCGGAGGTATCGCGAACTCTACGAACGCACCCCGGCGATGCTTCACTCGATTGATGTGCAAGGCAGGCTCATAAGCGTGAGCGACTTATGGCTTCGCACGCTTGGGTATAACCGGATCGAGGTGCTGGGGCGACCGTCATCCGATTTCCTGACACCCGCGTCGCGCGAGTACGCCCGTCAGGTCGTGCTTCCGGAGTTCTTCCGCACCGGTCATTGCCGTAACGTCGAATACGAAATGGTGCGCAAGGACGGCAAAGTGATCGACGTATTGTTGTCCGCCTTTCTCGAAAGGCAGGGCGATGGCACGCCATGGCGGTCCATGGCCGTGATCGAGGATATCACTGAGCGCAGGAAGGTCGAGGCCACCCTGCTCGAAAGTGAGCGTCGGTATCGCGCGCTTTTTGAACACATGCAGGTGGGATTCGTATTGCTGGATATTGTTAGCGACGCAAGCGCGAAGGTTGTCGACTTCCGGTTCGCCGCGGCAAATCCGGCAATTGCGAGGACAAGTCATATTCCGTCCGATCTCATGATCGGCAGGAAGGTCTCCGAGGTGTTTGCAGGGCCGGCGGACCTGGAATGGGACTGGCTCGACACGCTAACCGGGGTTGTACTCACTGGCGAGCCGGTTGCGCGACAGGATATACCGGCAGCGGGGGGGGGGGCTGGTTTGACATGGTGGCATATCGCCCCAGCCCCAATGAGTGTGCTGTTCTGGTCCTTGAGACGACTGAGCGCAAACGGATGCAGGCGACCCTTGCCGAACAGCATGAATTCCTGCAGATAACGTTGCATTCGATCGGTGACGGCGTCGTCACAACCGATCCGCACGGTCGCATCACATACCTGAATCCAGTCGCAGAGCGACTAACGGGCTGGTTCATTGCCGAGGCGCGCGGCCTCCCGCTGGACGATGTATTTGATGCCCGCAACGAATCAACGCGCGTACACGCTCCGAATCCCGTCACCCAGTGTCTGAGCGAGAATCGCGTCGTAGGTAACACTGACAATACCGTCCTGATATCACGGTCCGGTGCAGAACATGCGATCAAGGATTCCGCTGCCCCGATCGTCAGTACGAGTGGCGAAGTTCTGGGTGTCGTTCTGGTGTTTCACGACGTGACCGAAGAACGTCGGCTCACCAAAGAAATGAGCTATCGCGCCACACATGATGCCCTCACCGGGTTGCTAAATCGCGCGGAATTCGAAGCGCAACTTAACCGCGTGCTATCCCATGCACGCGAGGCAGGCAGCAGACACGCCATGCTGTACATCGACCTTGATCAATTCAAGGTCGTGAACGATACCTTCGGTCATATCGCCGGCGACCAGTTGCTGCGACAAGTGACGGAACAGGTGGGACAGTGTATCCGGGCAACCGACACACTAGCCCGGCTAGGAGGCGACGAGTTTGGCGTCATCCTGGAGCAATGCGACACGGAGCAGGCCCGTCGGGTCGCCTCCCAGATCTGCGAGCGCCTCGACGAATTTCGATTTGCCTATAACGAACGGCGCTTCCATATTGGTGCGAGCATCGGTCTGGTGCCCATTGACGATCGCTGGCCAACGACTGCGGCCGTGCTTCAGGCCGCTGACAATGCGTGCTACGCCGCCAAGGACGCCGGGCGTAACCGCGTGCACTCGTGGTTCGATGCCGATCAGGCCGTACTTGCGCGGCACGGCGAGATGCAGTGGGTCACGCGTCTGGAGCAGGCCCTCGATGAAGACCGTTTCGAGCTATATGCCCAGCGCATACGGTCGCTTGGTCAGCAGGAGAACCACCTTCGGTGCGAACTTCTGTTGCGCCTGCGCGAGTCTGATGGGACTCTGGTACTGCCCGACGTGTTTCTGTCAGCGGCTGAACGTTTCCACATGGCCTCCCGCATTGACCGCTGGGTGGTCAAATACGTATTCGCATGGATGACACACCACCGCGACCAATTGGACCACGTTGACAGTATCGCGGTGAACCTCTCCGGCCAGTCCATTGGCGACCGCGCCTTCCATCGGTACGTGAGGGATCTGGCTGACGCATTTCAATTCGACACGCATAAGCTTTGCTTTGAAGTAACAGAGACAGCGGCGATCACGAATCTGTCAGCTGCAACGGAGTTCGTCCAGTCACTGCGATTGCGCGGCATGCACTTCGCCCTGGACGACTTCGGAAGCGGCGCGTCGTCGTTCGGCTACCTCAAAGCGTTGCCTGTGGACTACCTGAAAATCGACGGACAGTTCATCACCAATCTCGAACATGACCCCATTGATCAGGCGATGGTGCGGTGTATCTGCGATGTAGCAAAGGCAGTCGGCAAGCAGACCATTGCGGAATTCGTCGAAACAGCCGCCGTCGCGGCATTGCTGCGAGACATGGGAGCCGACTATATACAGGGGTACTTCGTCCATGTGCCAGCCCCCATGGAGGAAGTTCTTCTCCTCGGAGTTGATACGCGTAGTTGACCAATGACAAGACACCCGTGTGGTGAATCTCGCCCGCGGCTATGTTACGGGCGCTCGGGAACGTCGCGTCATTTGTTACGTAATACCACACCCCGCACTTGAATGTAGCAAATGAATGAACGCTCTGCCAGGTCCCATGCGAAAGGGCCAAACGACACACCGCACATAGTCGAGCAGTTTTCCTGCGTCGCGAACGCGCGATTCGAACCCCCTGCCCGATCACACATCACAGACATTGGCACACGAATTGCTGGAACTTTGACCAACCTTTCGTTACGGCTTTGTCAATTTGCTGCGCAGACGCAGGAAGAAGGCAGAGATGGACATGCCTTAGAAAACCATGAGACGGATCTCGGGCGAGCTCTGCAAATTCACTCGCTGCGACGAATCGAGCAGCGAGCTGTTTTCGATAAAGTAAAGCGCGCAGCAGATGCCGCTTGAGCGCGAACTGTTGTCGGATCGGCCCTAAGCACGAGAGAAATCTCTGTGTGCATTTCAGGTCGCGAAAACCGCGCATGCGACGGTCGCGTTCGGGTGTAGGCTGGTGACCGCTCTCGGCCCGGTTATTCAGCCGGGAAGCAACTTCGACGAACACGCGCCTCACGTTCGCAAGCTTCGGTATCTCAGCTCCGGCCACCGGCTAGCTTCGCAACTTGTCGGTGACGATCTTGCGCGGCACCGGGTTCGAACGTAGCACACGCTTGAAAAAACGTTTTGCGGCGGTCTTATCACGCCGCTTTTGCACCAGGATGTCGCGTATGGCGCCATGCTCGTCGACCGCACGCCACAACATGTACGCGTCGCCTCGCAGCGTAATGAACATCTCGTCGAGGTGCCATGTGCTACCGGGCTTGCGCCGCACGGCTTTACCCTGAATAGCAAAGCCTTTGCCAAACTTATCGCACCAGCAACGGATCGTCTCGTATGTCACGATCACCCCGCGATCGAAGGGCAGTTCTTCGATGTCGCGCAAGCTCAACTGAAAGCAATACCAGCGCACGGCGCAACTGATGACCGCGGCTGAAAACGGTGACCGCGATAGAGCGATTTCGATTTCTTCATCTCGCCATCTTACGTGGCCGGCTCTGCAACATGACAATGCCCCTGCCACAGCTCGCCCCGGAAAAACGAAAACGATGCGATGGTGCAACTCGAATGGACGGACTCGCCCGGGCAATTTCCAGGTTACGCGATGCTGTGAGGAACCAGGAAGCCATCGATTCCTTGGGCAACCAAGCGAAATGTTAGACATCCATAGGCAGATCTTGAACGTAGGGACAACTCGTGACGCAACGCACACCTTCGACATCCACACGCTCCTCTGAGCGGTGCCCCGCAGTCGGTATCTCGCTGTTCGCGAGAGACGGCCAGACGATCTGGGAAAACGGCATCCATCAGAACATCGCGTTCCTCGCGATGATGCTCAAGCGGTCCGACCGTGTCGGCCACGTGTACTTCCTGAACGGCGGCGATGCACAAGCGTTGCCGCCCGGCCTTGATCTCGACAGTCTCGACGTGCCGCTCGTCTGGCCATCCGACGTCACGTACGCACTCGACGTCGTCATCGAGATGGGTGCTCAGTTGCCGGTCGACTGGCTCAAGCACATGAAGGCCCTTGGCAAGAAACGCATCGCGTGTTTCGTCGGCCATACGTACAGCGGACTCGCCGAAACGCCGATCTTCGGGCAACCATCCGGGCACATCTTCAACGGCGCGTCCTTCGACGAGGTGTGGGTGCTCGCGAAGTCGAGGACGATCGACGTGCCGCTACTTCGCACGCTAACACGCGCACCGATCTACACAATTCCACACATTTGGTCGCCGCACTTCCTCGAACGGCGCATCGCCGCACTGGCGAAAGAAGGCCTGACGTTCGGCTACCGGCCAGGCCGACGCGCATGGCGGCTAGCGACGCTTGAGCCAAACATCTCGGTCGTCAAAACCTGCCATTACCCGATGCTTGCATGCGAGGAACTCTATCGCGCGCGGCCAGAAACGGTCGAACACTTGTTCGTCCTCAACGCGATGCAATTGAAGGAACATCTGACTTTCCGGCACTTCGCGAACAGCCTCGACCTTGTCCGCCAACACAAGGCAACCTTCGAGCTGCGTCACGAGCTGCCCAACTTCCTTGCGCGCCATGCAGACGCCGTCGTGTCCCATCACTGGGAGAACCCGCAGAACTACCTATACTATGATGTGTTGTACGGCGGCTATCCGCTGATTCACAACTCTGCGCTGCTCGGAGACGCCGGCTACTACTATCCGGATTTCGATGCACAAGCGGGCGGCCGCGCCTTGCTCGATGCGTGGCAGCATCACGATGCGCAACTCGACAGCTACCGCGCCAAGGCTGACCGGTTGCTAAAGTCTGTGTCGATCGACAACCCCGCCAACCTCGACGCGTTTGTCGCGCGTCTGGTCGCCTAAGCCGGAGAACGCGTATGTCGGACTCCATGGCCCATCAGACACTTGGCGCCGGCAAGCGGCTCGTTGTCGGCGTGTCGCTGCACGGGCGCGGCGTCGGCCAATCGCTTTGGGAAAACGGGATATTCCAGAATTGCCTGCTGCTGGTCCTGCTGCTGCGTCAGTCGCCGCTCGTTGAGGGAGCGGTGATGGTCAATGGCGGCGAGCAGGTCGTAGATCCGAAAATGATGCTCGGCGAATGGAATGTGCCGCTGTTGTCGCAGGACGAGGCAATGCAGCGCTGTGACTTGCTCATAGAGATGAGCGCGCAGTTCGACGCGAACTGGATCGTCGCATTCCGGAAGCGTGGTGGCAAGGTCGTCACGATGCGAGTTGGCAACGACTACGTGATCGACGTCGAGCGGGCAATGTTTAACAAAACGTCGGGTTTCCTGTTTTCTGGCGCACCGTACGACGCCGTGTGGACAATTCCCGAACTTGAACGCTCGTGCCTGCACTATTACCGGACGGGCCTACGCGCGCCCGTCACGATCCTCCCGCACATATGGCACCCCATGCTATTGGACAAGGCATGTTCAACGCTTGGGCCAGGCCTCGACTTTGGCTACAAACCGGGCAGGCCACGTTGGCGCGTGACGATATTCGAGCCGAACATCTGCATGGTAAAGACGAGCATCATTCCGATGCTCGTGACCGAGGAAGCGTATCGCGCGCAGCCGAGCCTTCTGGAAATCTTGCGTGTGTGCAACACGCTGCACCTAAAGGAACACACGACCTTTGTCCACTTCGCGAAGAGCCTCGATATCGTTGATCACGGCCGGACAACGTTCGAGAGCCGTTACGCGGTATACGAGTTCATGGCTGCATACGGCGATGCGGTGGTATCGCATACGTGGGAAAATGCGCAGAATTACCTGTACTACGAACTGCTGTACGGCAACTATCCCCTGATCCACAACTCGCCGTTCCTCGGCACGGCCGGGTATTACTATCCAGACTTCGACTGTCAAGCGGGCGGCCACGCGCTGCTGGAGGCGTTCGCGAGGCACGACGCGAATCTCGATGCGTATCGTGAACAGTCGCAACACGTGCTCGATTCGGTCAGCGTCTACAATTCAGACAACGTCGCCGCTTATACGGACGCAATCGCGGTGCTCTATCGCGATGCTTGACGCGTTGCCTTCGAGGGAGGCACAACGTGAAGTACCACTTTGAGCATCCTGCACGTAAAGTGGCTGTTCGCATACGCCGCTGCATTGTTCGCGCTGACCGGGGCTTTGCCACACTGCCAAAGCTGTCGCGTAAGATCGTGTAATGAAGAATTCTAAATCGCTTTATGAGAGTCACCGCTTTCCGGCGTTCGTCATCAGTTTCGCTGTGCGCTGGTATTGATATGACTTAGCATGTCAATCGCGACGGGTTTCAGGTTGTTGCATCGACGCATGAAGTTCCTGAGGGCGGGCCCTGGCGCTATCAAGTTGGCGACTGTAGGCAAAAAGTGCGGCGTACGTGTAGTTATCCTTATCAGATTGCTGTCTCGATTGCAGCTGCGACAGTCCAACCATGCCATGTGGCGAGGCGTTCTATTAGTATGGCGCGATGACATGCCGCGTTCATCTGATGTCTAGGCAACGCGAAGTGCTGCCGAATCGGGCCGAAGCATGAGAGAAACGCCTGCGTGCGACGCGCGTCGCGAAAGCCGCACATCTGGCGTTCGCGCCTACGGGTTGGCTGGTGACTGTTCTCGGCGCGGTTGTTTACGCGTGCGGCCGCTTTGACGAAAACGTGCTTTACCTGAGCGAGCTCAGGAATATCAGCCTTCGCCGCCGGATAACTGCGCAGTTGGTCGGTAACGATTTTGCGCGGCACCGGGTTTGAACGCAGCACCCGCCGAAAGAAGCGCTTTGCCGCGGCCTTGTCGCGATGCTTTTGCACCAGCACATCGAGTTCGGCGCCGTGCTCGTCGACCGCCCGCCACAACAGGTACGGCTCACCGCGCAGCGTCACGAACATCTCGTCTAAATGCCAGGTTCTGCCTGGCTTGCGCCGCACCGCCCTGGCGCACTGAGCGAATCCAGCGCCGAACTTCTCGCACCAGCGACGGATCGTTTCGTACGTGACCACGACGCCACGTTCGAGCAACAACTCCTCGATGTCGCGCAGGCTTAGGCTGAACCGGAAGCACCAGCGAACGGCGCAGCTGATGACAATAGCAGGGAAACGGTGGCCGTAATTAAGCGATTTCGTTTTCTTCATCGGTTCATTCTACCGCGACATCTCCCGCAACCTGACAGTGCCCTTTGAACGGCGAATGGTGCCGTGTGAACGGCCGTATGGGAGTCGAAAGTAATATCAGGATGCCTAATCTGGCAAGATTGACGGCGTGCGGAAGTGCGACGTGCGAGTCGGGATCGGTTAGCGAAACCGGCCTTTACGAAACATCCTTGAACAGTTGTGCTGCGCTATTCAGGTCACGCATCTGCTCGCGAAGTTTGTCTGTATTCTCCCGTGTCCGCAAAAACCGGCGAACACCAACGGATCGCGCATCTGGATGTCCAGTAGTGTATGGGGCGTCGACGTCCATATAGAAGCAGTCGCTCAGGGCGAGTGGCGCATGCAATGCGGGAAAACGAGCCTGTCAAAACTGTACTTCGTGCACTAGTGTCCCTGCATACGGAATGGGTGGTTCACTTCCGCAAGCTGAGGCTCAAGTGCAGCTTATGTCGGGGTATGAACGGCGGCATCCTCGTGACACGATTTCTCATCAGTTTCGTCCTGGTTGTGGCGTTGGGAGCGTGTTTTCTGCCATCGGCGGCGGTCTCGCAGACACCGCTTGTCATCACAACACTGGCGGAAAAGAAGGTCACCGAGTTGCCGCCTGCACTACCTTTCTGGCGCATAGAAAGCTTTACAACATACGGGCAGGCCCAAGCCGCTGCGGGCACCTGGGCACTGGTCGCCAAATTCGCGGGCAAAGTCTGGCTTTTCACGCTCGGCCCGGCGGGTGGATCATCAGAAGGCGGCACAAAAGTGGCCGAGGTTGGTCCCATCCCCCGGTGTACCGCACCTCAGTATCTCCTCAGGATCAATGCGGCTAGTGGAACTCCCGGCAGCACGATTCCTGTACATACTCATCCGGGATCGGAGAACTTCTTCGTGCTAACCGGAGCGCAAAGCGTTCGTACTCCGCACGGAGTAATAGTCGTCAAGGCTAGCGACGCCCAGCCGGGCCACGGTGCTGGTGTCCCGATGCAAGTCTCGGCCAGTGGCTCGACGGATCTGCACGCCTTGGTAATGTTTGTGCTCGACGCCACCAGGCCGTTTTCCTCTCCCGCAAATTTCCCGTAGGCAACGGCGCCTGGCCACCAGCCAACGCCGGGCGTCAGCTATCAGCGAGCAGAATCCATGACCACAATACTTAAGCGCATCAGCCTGAGCGCCGTCCTCGCAGGCTCACTGTCCATGCTCGCAGTATTAGCTCAAGCCGCCGGCATTAAGGTTATCAGCGATAGCCCCCTCGAGCCCGCATTGACCAAGGTCGTCGATCTTTATCGCCAGCAGACCCATAACCAGGTCAGCCTGGTGTTCGACCCATCGCCCGTCGTAAAGAAAAGGATTGAAGACGGCGAAGCGGCCGACGTTGTTATCGTCCAGCCGGATTTTGCTGAGGACCTCACGAAATCAGGCAGGGTGAGTGCAGGGGACAGACCGATAATCGCTCACGTTGGCGTCGGCCTCGGGAATCGCAACGACAGCCCGGCGTACGACATTTCAACGGTTGAGAAATTCAAGAACACCTTGCTCGGTGCGGACCTCCTTGTCTTTAACAGCGTAAAGTCAGGACAGGCCTTTGCAAGCGCCCTTGACCGGCTGGGAATTGCGGAAGCGCTCAAGCCGAAGATTTTACGCACAACGCCCAACGGGATTTTTGAACCTGTCTTGAAGGGCAACGGCAACGATATGGTTGCGGGCACAATTCCGCTCATCGCGACGACCCCCGGCATAAAACTCCTTGGCCCACTTCCGGATGATCTCCAGAGCACTCTCACCTACACTGCCGTGCTCATGGCAAATACCTCACAACGCGATACTGCCGAAGGGTTCATCAAGTTCCTGGTGTCTCGGCAGGCAAAGGATACGTTCGCTGCGAACGGTGCTCGGTGAATTAACGAACCATTGAATAGCACGGCGACTGGGACTGGTTCGAGGTTATTGCAACGGGAGGTGAAGAACGATTGGGCAGACTCTCCGCTGCTTGCAAAGGGCCAAGGTGTTGGCTTTATGAGTTCGGGCGGCGTGCAACGCCGACGAGCGAAGAGCGCCTCATTCGCCAGGCACAAACCCCCCGACGCGGTCGCAGGAGCGACCGGTATATCGTAGTCGCCATCCACTCCGCGCGAGTCCCACGGACTGGTTCGGGCACCTTTTCGCAATCGCAGAATGGGTCACAACGGCCTCGGTTTCACATAGGGAAACACACTTTGTCGCCGCCAAGGTAGATGATTGGCAGACCATGCTTTGGGAACCGCACGCGATCAGTGATACAGCTCTCGAGCACGGCAAATCTCCTTATCATACGAATTTCAATATAAATCGCCGTTACCGGTAAAAAATGCACCAACTCTTCGCAAGCGCTCCCCGGAGTTGGCCGGAGAGGTGGATCGAATTTTGCATGCATGGAAGCCTCTACTGGCTGATAGGGATGTCCATGGCACCGCTCGGGCAACGGCCAGTAATCCTCCTGGCTGAGGATGATGAATTGACCGCCGCGGCGTGGTCGGCCGTTCTGCGCCTGGGCGGTTTCGAAGTGATCTGGGCACCAGATGGTTCATCGGCGTGGGCGTTGGCGCGCGCTGGTCGACCAGACCTCCTACTGACCGACTGGAATATGCCGGGTATGGACGGCCCGGAGTTGTGCCCGGTATTTCGGGCTGACCCATTACTGGCTGGCGTACCGATAATTCTGGCCTCGTCATTGAAATCGCCACCTTTTACAACACCGGCACTTCACGATCTATTTCTGGAAAAGTCCGCCGACGCCGCCGTTTTATTAGCTGCCGTTTCGGGACTCGTTGTTGTAAAGGGCAACGTCGACGCTATGCAAGATGGCTCGGATTCAGGGAATCGTAATCCGGAAGTCTAATGCCGCATCGTGTGCGCGTGTCCGGCATATGGCGAACCAGGAGACGCTGGTAATACCGAATGCCATCGGCCGTTCGACCAACCGAAGATGATGCTCCGACCTCCGCTCGCGTGTCGACTACAGGTACAACCGGAAGGAGTCGAGCAGACGATTGCCGCTAGGCAAGAAAACGCCACCAGGTGAACAGCATGTTCGCATTGATGTCGTTCTTGCGGGCCAGTTTCGAGACTGCAACGCCAGGCTCGCAAGCCGCAGCCGCGCCCACCATGCGATCACAAAGCTCCCGGGCGTACTGTGGACGCCCTGTTCGGGAACCCGGCTTCTTCCCTTCAGAGTGTGACAAAGTAGTGCCCATCAAATCGAAATGGTGGACATTACGTTGGTGTTTATCTCAGGCACCGTCTACTACGATCGGCCCGAGCCGCTTACCTGGAACGAGGCGATGGATTGTGGCAGACTCGATTACGTTAGGTGCTGATGTACCACGTGTGTGATTCACAGACATCGTTGACCTCGTTGCTGATCGATACGAAGAATGCTTCTTTGGTTCTGGGCGTTTGTCTCGCCGGAACCTGTCGGCGCAAAGGCAGAGGTGCTGAAGCCGGCCCGGGGCAAACAGGACAACGGGGCGACATCGCTCAATACGCTAGCCAACGCCCAACGCCAAGATCACTTTAAAATCCCAAACGAGCATCGATCCATCTCAGCAGTGTCGCCGCCCTGGCTGAACATTGTTGGCACGGCGACAGATGCGCCGCGCTCAATATCTCAAACCCGATTGATAGCCCGGAGAGCAAATGACTTTGCGCAAAGCTGCCTTGCCTGAAACACTGAGCAAAGAAGATCTGGAAACAATGTCGGAGTTCCGCTACAGGCTGCGACGCTTCCTGCGGTTTTCCGAAGAGGTAACTCATGCCGCAGGGGTCACGCCTTTGCAGTATCAACTCATGCTGCAGGTGAGAGGTTTCCCCGGCAGATCGTGGGCGACGGTGGGCGAATTGGCCGAACGGCTGCAGGCGGCGCCGAACGGCACAGCCGCCTTGGTGTCGCGCTGCGAATCCGCTGGTCTTGTGATTCGTAAACCTGGAGAGGAGGACCGGCGCCAGGTGCGGGTTCATCTCACGGCGAAGGGCGAACGATACCTGCTGAAACTGGCGGCGCTGCACAAACCCGAGATCGAGTCTTTCGGCTGGACATTTCGCAAAAAACCCGCGCGCCCATAAAAAGCGATTCGCGCAGGCGGGCGTTCGCCGCAATGTTATTTGCGGCCTGCGTTCGGATATGGCACATTGTGCCATATCTACTATACTTACCCGTTTCCGGCGGCGGCATGCGTATCTCAGAACTTATCGACAAACGTACAATACAACGTGGCCGGCGACTATGGCTGCACTACGGTGTATTCTGGCTCGGCGCTATCGCGACGGGCCTGCTCGCCGTCCTCTACGCGCAGCTAATCGACATGGGGTATAACGCTTTCCTGCGGTATGCGACGCACTACTGGTGGCTTCCATTGCTGGTTACACCCGTCATTGGCGCGGCTGGCGTCTGGCTGACCCGACGTTATTTTCCAGGGGCGGAAGGCAGCGGCATTCCGCAGGTAATAGCGACACTCCAAGACGACGGCACCCTTGCTCCCCGGCTTCTCAGCATCAGGATCCTGGTGGGCAAGATATTCGTATCGTTTCTATCGATACTGGGTGGATTCACGATCGGTCGCGAAGGGCCAACCATTCACGTTGGCGCGGCCCTTATGTTCAACCTGCGGCGATTTTATCCGCAGCGATTCAGGGCCATTCGCGGTACCGAGCTCGAGCACAGGCTCGCTCTCGCGGGGGCCGCTGCCGGCTTGTCGGCAGCCTTCAATGCACCGCTTGCTGGTGTCGTCTTTGCCATCGAGGAGTTGACCCGTAGCTTCGAACAGCGCACGAGTGGCGTGCTGATCACCGCCATTATTTTCGCCGGTGTCGTTTCATTGGGGCTGCAGGGAAACTACACCTACTTCGGAACTATCGACGTTGGCGGCCATTTTCCAGACCTGCTCGTCGTAGCAGTTCTGCTGATCGGCGCGGTGTCAGGTGTCGCAGGCGGCCTCTTTTGCTGGCTGCTGCTGAATACCCACCGCTGGATGCCGACTTCCGTCGCGAGCTGGCGCGCCCGCCAGCCGGTTGCATTCGGTGCTGTCTGCGGCATGATCGTCGCTGTGATCGGCGTTGTGTCGGGTGGGCACACATTCGGCAGCGGATCCGCCGAGGCGCGTGCAATGCTTGAAGGACGAGCGCAGCTCGGCGCCACCTATCCGCTGCTGAAGATGGCGTCGATGGTTGGCTCGTATCTGCCGGGGGCGCCAGGCGGCCTGTTTGCACCGTCGCTTGCCATCGGTGCGGGAATTGGCAATGCGCTGCACCTGATATTCGGCCAGATGCAGCTTCCGATGCTGATCGCCCTTGGCATGGTTGGTTATCTGGCAGCCGTTACACAGAGCCCCATTACCGCGTTCGTGATTGTCATCGAAATGATCAACGGCCATGCGCTCGTCATCTCGTTGATGGCAACTGCGTTGATCTCCAGCCAGGTGTCGAAGCTGTTTGCCCCTGCTTTATACGAAGCGCTGTCGGAGCGTTATCACACCCCGAGCGTCGCACCGAAACCTGCCGTCGCGGAAGACCAGCATCGGGAATGATCCAGAACGGCTGCTGTTCCAGACTGGTAAATGCGGCCGCTTGAGCCCGCAACAAACGTCGTCTGTTCGGAATTTGCCATCTGGGCAGCGGACACGGATGCTCCCTCGGGCCTGAGGTTTCATTTACATCTTCTCCTTCACGCCCACGCGAATCAGCCACCAGTTAGCGGGATAGCTGGTGGCGAATCCTGCGAGCATGGCAAGCTGCATTGCGAACCAGAACTCGGGGCTGGCGACTTTCGCAACGCCACCGTAAAGCGGCCTGAACCATAGGAACTGAACGATGGCCATGCACCCATACATGCCGATCTGCCACGCCGTTATTGAAGCGATGTCCGCTTTCACGGCGCGATCACACCCTGCCCGACCGACAGGCCGCACATCGGTTTGATCGTGAAGTACTGAAACACTATGGCGAGCAGGAAAGCGACGATGATGAAGTCCGGGATCCTGACGGCAAAGGTTTTTTCGTCGAAAATCCTGTGCCATCCGAACCAGACGGCCAGAGCCGGGAAGGCGAATGCCGTCCATTCAGTGATGATGTCCCCCAGCGTACAGCCCGCCCCGCAGTGGATCGTTCCGTTCATCACCATTGCTGCAAATGGTGGCTCTGAACTGTTCGCCAAGCTCGTCGACGCGTTTCGCCCCCATGCGTAGTAACCAGTGGGCCAGAAAACGGTTCCGAATAAAGCAGTCAGAGGCCAGACGAAGTTCATCATCCACATCTTTTGAGGGCGTCTTGCCTCATCAGCTGTGTTTGCAGTCGCGCAAAACGCGCCCAATGCGATCCATGCGATTGACAGGTTATGCAACCAGGTTGGGGAAGTGCCGTAGCTCATTGTTCACTCGCGGAACGCCCGGCGAGGGCATCCGGGTTCCCCACCTTTCGGCGGTCCGCGACTGAATGTAAAGTCGTCACGGGTGTAGTTACCCGACCTGTTGCGCGACAGCCGGCTGCCCCCCTGAAAACGGAATACCGGCCAGCAAACCGCCGGTCCTCTCCAGGATGAGCCTGGTGAAAGCGGGAGAATCATGATCAGACTTCTGGGTGTTTTCGCACGGATGATCGGCCTTGCAGGCTGCATCGCTGCCCTGCCGCATGGCTCAGACCCGGCGCTCGACGACGCATCAATATTCGCCGCAGGCTATTACGCGGCGCCTGCGATCGGGATCGGGCCCGAACGCAAAGGACGCCACTGGCACGGCGGCTCCTGAACCCGTTGAGACGCTGACGTTCCGGGATCGTTATGTTCCTGGAAACGGCATCCTGGTGGTGAAACAAACCGTAGCCACTGTCGTGATGGACCAAGGTCAGGTGACGCAGTCGCTGGGGTGCGGTATCTGGATTACGTCTATCGATCGGCGTTTGAAGGGCCGTGGATCCCGTGAAAGGCGAAAGGATACGCTGCCAGCCAGGTCACTGGCCACCCGATGGTTCGGCGGCGATGCACGGAGCAATCCGCATTCAAACCGCTTGAAGGCGATCATTCCGAGTGAAGGATGGAACATGTCTGGATGCCGAGGCAACGCATGCCTGCGCACTGACCAGGGCGACGCCGATGGTGCACCCGTACGCCCGCTTGTCGTGCGTCGGCGCAGCCTACTTCGCAGCATATGCGTGTACGCATCGACGCGGCCTGACTCGTCACCGGCGCGTCATGAGGACGGAAACGCCTTGCGAGCAACCGCGCTCAGACTCCTGCTCGCGGCGAGTCTGTGCCTCGCTGTCGCGTCCTGTTCCCGGCCTGATCCGGTATTCTCCACAGCACCGCAATATTCCGGCGCCTCGGAGAAAAGTCTTTCGTCCTTGGTCGCATGTATTGCGGGCGAGTGGGAGCGCAGCACGCGACATCTGCGCCACACACGCGTTGGAGCAACGGTACGTTTGGAGGGCAAAACCTTGTTTCGGGGCGTACCAATTGGCGTCAAGATCACACGCGGTATCGAACAGACAACAGTGCAGTTTTTTGAAACGCGCCCGGCGGACCACATCTACGTCGCCTTCATAAAGAGTTGCCTCCACCGGCACTGAGCGGCTGCATCATGCAGGTAATGGGTCGGCCCGCGTCGGTTCTCGCGAACCCGGCGAAAACCGTCTCTCTGAAAGCGGCCAATGCGCCTGCGCTGGACTCTCCCATTTTCTTCCCGCCCGGTCAGACCGTGAAGCATGCCGCGATGACGCCCCCACGCGATAGGCGCAACGTTCACTTTGGGCTTCCTCCTGCTTGCGACGCGGACAATGTGGGTGCAAGGCATCAACGACGGTTTTTACCGGAAGCAGAATGAGGCGAGGCAGATTCGTGAACTCGCCATTCATGCTCCCGCGTCCTCGATGCAGGGGGAAAGCGCTCGAGCTCGGCCCGCCTACCCCGACTTGATGGACGGGTGCGTCAGATAACCGGCCGCCTTCCCATCTCAACGTTAAAGCGACGGCGAGCGAGGCAGATCTGGACGCACGACGTTTCGGAACAATCGCCGCCTCCCACTGAACATTCGCTTACCTCAAACACCGGGTTCCGTTGAGTGTCACGCAGCGCGCGTTGCGACCTGGTGCATTTCCGTCCGAGGCTGACGGCTACGGGAGCCTACAAGCAGGAGGAGACGGGGCATTGCGGACTTTCGCCAATCGGGTAACGACAATACGCGTCATCTCCATCGGGCCTTCTTTTTTGGTCTGATAGTTCTTGATGCAGTCGCCATGTGCCTCCCCGCGCTGCCGGGGAACGAAGTCCGGGAGCCATCGGGTTGATTTATGACGCCCCCGGATCCGATCAACGCGGCCAACCAGTGCTGCTTTCCGGCAAGGCGTTTCAGTCCATCAGCAAAGGCCGCGTTGGGTCACTGACGTCATTGGTGTCGAAGGATCGCGCGCGACGGTCGTGCAGCGTTAGTACTGACGATCGCCCAGTTTGGTGCGAAAGCGGTAGGTATTCTCCGCAAAAAATGGGGATGGTTCATTTCACGCGTTCATCCTCATTGCTCAACGCGGAGCAACCAGGAACTTTAGGGCCTACCGATGGCCATACCTGTCACGGTGTGACATATAATTGAATTGATGGTCCACATCCAACTCCCGAGTGCGTTGAAAACGCAACTGGAGCGAGGAACCCTGAATCAGCGAAATCGGCCACGGTTCGCCGGCGGCTAACTTCATTCAGGGTTTTGGTGACGCAGTCTCACGTGAAGTCAAAGATGCGCAATGGTCATCAATAGCGACTTTGAAATCAGCTACCTGCTGATTGCTTTTGCGCTGCTCGGCGCTATCCTGGTTGGCAATCTGCTCGATATGCTGCAGTTGCAAAGCTGGCACCCCAAAGTGTTGGGCGCAACAGCAAGCGTGTTACTGGGCTTCGCGCTGATCGAGGCCGCGCCGATGTTCACCTGAAAAGTTTCGCGGCAAACCGGTTCGATCGCTCGAACGGACGACATCGCGAACGCTGGCAAAGGAATCCATCATGGCCCCGTTCAACCGGATCCTTCTCTGCTATGACGCCACGCCGGAGGGGCGGCTCGCTCTGCGGTGCGGTGCAGCCCTCGCGCAGCAGTTACAGACTGAGACCCACCTGCTCTCAATTTTCGATGGCACATACTGGTCAAGTGGGTTCGACGTTCTATCGTCGATGAAGTTCGAGGTCGATGAGGAGGCAGCACGAGAGACACTGCGCGAGGGTCTTGACCGGCTGCGGGCATGGGGCGTGAACGCAACTGGACATTATTCAACCGGCAATGCGATTGACCAGATTTCCCGTCTGGCAGATTCATTGAAGGTCGATCTGATCGTCATTGGACATCACCCGCACGGATTGTTCGCGCGCTGGTGGACGGGGGAAAACCACGCATTGTTGCTTGACCGCGTATCTTGCGGCGTCCTTTTCAAGGTGGCTGCATGACGATCTCGCGCGAAATCGAATCGGCGCGGGCGCGATGAACGAACATTCATACGGGAACTGCGTGGCCTTGCAGTTCTACACGCGTTCGCAATGCGGTCCGGGGCCGGCGAACGCCTTGGAGCCCGTGATCTGTGCACCGAGCGGCCAGGGCATCTCTATTGAACGCACAACCAGGACGGAGGCGATGATGATCATAGATCTTCTCGTACAGGTTGCTGTTTCGGCTGCGGTGCTAGCGATAGTGGTTTTTTTCGTCATCGCCCAGGATTCCCGGGGCAGTACTCGTGAACGGCTTCTCCGGCATGCGGCCGGCAAGCATTGGTGGAATCGCACCCGTCACGGACCCTGACGCTGCTGAGGGTATCGGTCCAGTGATCGCCCCGCCACTTTGCGGTACCCTGGCCTCCGATGCGAAAGAGCGCCGGCGGTCGGATGATCTCTCGTTCGGATTGTCCGTCCCACGGACGGATCGTCTACAGTGCGGGCCAGAGAAAGATCACACGCCGGTCGTCGCCAGTAAGGCATTGGCGAGTGACTCCTGTGCGCAATCGGGCGCTTTCCGTACAGCAGCCACTCCGAACCCTGGCGACGGTCGGCGGCTGCACGATGACCGGGTCTGAGCATCGGAGCGCGCTGATCCACACCACCGTTCCCTTGAATTTGTCACGATATTACATAAACTGAAAACAGCTTCTCGCGCGACCAAACTCGGACACGTGCAATGCCATCGGAAATACGTAGTTGATTCACCGGAATTGCATAGGGCTATCGGACGTCACGGTTGTCCTCCGCGCAGGCGACGCGAGGGCTCCCGGATCCGTTTCCCACTTCTTGATCGACTCATCGGCGCCAGAATGCAGAACGCGGGGCGATCTCGAGCGCCTTGCTGGCTTCGCCTCAAAGCCCTGAAGGAGAAGACCGGTCAGTCATGGAATTCAACGGCCAAATCGGAACATAACAAGACCGACTCAAAGAACGTGCAGGTCCAGCACGGCCCGACGTGTCAAGTGGCGACTGGTCATGAACACATGAAGGAGTGTCCGCATGCAAATACCCCGTCGCCGTTTCGTGATAACTGCTATTTCACTGGCTTCCACAGCGCTGCTTCCCGCCAGGTCGCCGGCGGACACTACCTCGGTCTCCGAGACTGACCCAACCGCTCAGGCGCTCGGCTATAAAACAGACGCTACCAAGGTAGACAAGACGAAATATCCAAAGTACGTCACCGGCCAGATGTGCTCCAATTGTCAGCTCTATCAAGGCAAACCCGGCGCCGCAGCGGGACCCTGCCAAATCTATGGTGGCAAGCTGGTCGAATCAAAGGGGTGGTGCAGCGCATACGTAAAAAAAGCCTGAGGTGGTCGTCAAGGCAGTATGTTCCCGGGGCCGTTATCGCGAATGAAGTCGAGGAACCTATGATGAGGCGCCTACGCTGTTTCGGCGACGCTGTCGTTCTGAAACGTCTTGGCCGCGTCATCCCGCTGCGCATCAAAGACCAGAGTATCGAACATTGCAACGAACTTCATGCTGAAGATATCTCGATTCGCCTGTCTCACACAGACCCGCGCATCCGGATGTATTCGCGAACTGTGCAGCTACGTTTGATTGCTGTGTCCGCCTGCTTGCCCGCGGCGATCCGTCTCCGGTGCCAATGAGATATGAAACTGACTGCGTCGGACTGTCAGCAGGAAGCTCACTGCAGTAAGCCGCGCGAATGAGCGCGCCGACGTCGCAATGGGTCTCGCTGCGAAAACACGAAACGAGGAGCCCGGGCGTTCTGAATACGTCTGGGTGCACCGATAGTCGATGTCGATCAGGATACTCCGGCCTCTTCGGTAGCTCGCGCAACAGTTTTGCGGACCTGTCAAAAACGCCCCAAGGTCGGCGACTGTGATCGCAACGACTCGCACGTCGACCAGGAACGCTCGCCCTCCCTTTGCCATGCTCCCGGCTGTGGAAACAAACCTGTAACTATCTGTCGAAGAAGCATGGGGGTACTCCAGATCGTCCTGCGCGGCGACAAGTCTGACAGAACGCAATATTAGGGGACCGACTATGCAGTTCGATTACAAGGCGTTTCACATCGATTGCCGGGCGCGAAGCGTTGATGGAGCTTATATCGCGAGGGCCAGAATTACTCGAAGGCCCGGAAGCGACGAAGACCGTGTCGAAACGCACGAGTCAGGGGACATTGGTCGATTTGTTGACGAAGCTGATGCAATTTCGTGCGCGAAGGCATGGGCTATTCGCTGGTGCGACGGAGTCTTGAAATGAGTTGTGCACCGCAGTTACACGGACATGGTGAAGGAGACCGACATGGCTGAGGGGAAAGAGCAGTTCCGCGAGTACAACGGCTTTATGATCCGTGTCCTCGCCGTCCCTGAGTACTCGCCTCATCCGGCGAACGTACCGTTTGGTTATGCTGGCTACGTCGCCCGCCCAAGGGCGGACGTTCGCTACGGGTCGTCGCAGAGGGTGGATTTTGTTCATCCCGTCGCCGATCTGCTTACTGCTGAAGCCGCGGAACAGGCCGGTTTCGCTGAAGGAAGATCCATCATAGACGGCACACATCCTGCGGGGCTCAGCACGAAGGGTTTGTAGCCAGTTCGTGCAACTTTCGTGCCGCTTCATCCAACGAAGGACGGGCCGGAACGAGGCAAGGAAACGGTGAGATTCTTTAACTGGATGTTCAAAAACGAAAATCAGGCTTCAACTCACTAAACGTACTCGCGCTCGAGCATAGCGTCCCAAACCGTCGGCTGTTGACGCGCGTCAGTGTTCGGCGTCAGTCCCACTACCTACCTACGGTAGCGGGACATCCTGACAGATCTCAAACCGGCGTCATCTGGAACCGGGGTGCTGCAGAGCCAGCCGTGAGGGCACAGCGCTACTGGACAGCAAGCTAATGTTGACCGCTATGGTCCACAACGTGGAGCCGTCCCGACCTGGTCAGTTGCCGGACCTTACCCATGAAAGATGTGCTCGGGTCTTTCCTGCATTCGTCCACGACCAACCCCACCGGGTCTGCTGCATCGACCACGAGTACGTCATTCGCTTTCACGTTCATCCGGTCAACGCCGGCCGTCCAGTACAGCAACGCGGGTTTGTAATTGTCGGCCAGCGAGAGAAAATCTTCACATTTCATTTTTGCAGGCTGCACTTCCAGCGCTGCCCGTGCCAATCCGATCTGTGACAGACTCAAGCCCACAACGAACGCCCCAATCATGATCCTCTTCATCACGATCCTCCTTCATCGCACTAACCGGAGTCAGTGCAGCTGGATTGGGTGTGCGCAAGGTCGCAGGCGAACCGCGGGAACTCATTTCAACTCGTCACGAAACACCCTCGCGTCGCAACCCGGTGATAGTCGCTCCCGGCGCAGTCTATCGGACCGGCAGGCCGCTCTTATCGTCGGCACGCCCGACCTCCCGCCAGGAAAATAAAAAACGGATCCGGCCGAAGACACCGGATCCCGAAAGGTCGCCCCATCCAACAAACAAGGGACGCCCGGACGTTCCCGTCCGCCAGCCCGACGCGGAAGCCTCGGACCCACTGTAAGCAACAGTCCTTAAGCGAGACTTAATAAGCAGGTGCGTCCCGCTGTTTAAACGAGACCATCCTTGCCGAAACGAATACTTAGTCGGCCCTGAACAATTGGTTTTACGTGGTGTCCAGCCTCACGGGCACCGACGTTGTGGCGATGCTGTGATTGAGCAGAACGACGAGAAGGAAGGCATAAAAAAGCCGCAGTTTCCTCAGGATCATCCGCAAGTTGTGACCGGCGCCGCATAGAACGGCGTTGATTGCATCGCCCAGCGCACCCTTGAGCCAGTTCCGGTCAAGTTTCCCGTCTGCCTTCATGTGACCGATGGCTGGCTCGATTGCACTGCGTCGCCTGATCATCGCGCGCAGCGTGCGCGTGATGCCGCGTCGCAAGCCCGGATGGTAGACCTTCACGCCGTCGATCGCGACGCCCTTGTATCCCCGATCCACGATGGCGACTTCTGGTTTAACGTCGCTCAGGATTGCCGCCTGCTCCAGCGCTTCGGCCAGCGTGTGACCATCGTACGGGTTGCCTGGCATCGAGCGTGCGCCGACCACGAGTCCTTCCTTGTGAGTGGTCGTGATCGACACCTTTACGCCGAACTCGTACGGCGTGCGTACCTTGCCCTTGGCGAGGCATTCGACTTCCGGTGCATGCAGCGCATAAAGCTTGTTCTTGTCCTTCGGCTTTTGCGTCAGGATCCGCTTCGTGCGGCCAATCAGCTCTTGCAATGCCATACGGTTGTCATCGGCCACCGTGTTGAGTTGCCGCTCAACGTCACGCATTACCCGACCGACACGCGAACGCAATGTGCGCAGTGCCTTTCTCATCCGCTTGTATTGCTTTGCGTGCGCGTAACGGCCGATCTGGCACGCCAGGTGCGGCGCCTCGCGGTTGTAGTTCTGCCGCAGCTTCAGACCATGCCGCGCCGCGGCCTTCACCAGATGCTCACGGCACCGCTCCAGCAACCGTGAGTCCGTCGGATGCGCGATCGCCTTTGGCATGACCGTCGTGTCGACGATTACGCGCTTCGCGCTCGATGCCTTGATCACGCCCGCGCGCCTGGCTGCTTCGATCGTCTCGGCCAGCAGTTCTTCAACCCCAGCTTCGCCCAGCCGCTTTCGCCAACGCGTCAGGCTCGATGGGTCGATCGGCGGCTCCGTCTGCAGGTACGTCTCGCCCGTAAAGACCTGATCGCGGTAGGAATACCGGTTACCCGATACCCCCCGCACAGATCCGAACGTGCCCAATTTAGGCATTCGGCTCCCACCTCGGGTGATTGACGGCAAATCGGCGATCCGGCCATGCATGAAGAATCTGCGGTTGGGGTAGCCACTCGTCTGCCAGGCGCTGGATACGCTGCCACGTCATCCCGTCCTTCTGGCTGCGCCGCCGAAGCGTCCGCCGCCAGATGTTCATGATGCCGTGCCTGAACGAATGTAGCGCCCGGATATTGGTCGGGACCGCATGGTACGCAAAGTAGCCCCGAACGATCTGAGCGAGCCAGCGCCCTTGTGAGGCGATTGGCTCGTGCATCCGCCGGTGCATCTGCTCCTTAACCTGCTTGAGCTTCGCGCGAAGCCGGTCCTTGCGGCTCTTGCGTTTGAGCTGGAAAGCGCCATTGCGTGACCTGCCACTTATGTGGGTGAAGCCCAGATAAGCAAACGTCTCCGGCCTCTCCATACCCTTACGCTTTCGCCGCTCGGCGGCATACCGACCAAATTCCAGCAGACGGGTCTTCTCCGGGTGCAGCGTGAGGTCGAATTCCTCCATGCGTTGCCGCAAGTCCTTCATCAGCAACAACGCATCTGCTTCGTACTGGAAGCCCACCACCGTGTCGTCCGCATAACGCGACACAATGACCGTGCCACGTGCCCGCTGACGCCGCCATCGCTCTATCCACAAATCAAACACGTAGTGCAGGTAGATATTGGCGAGTAGTGGGGAGATCACCGAACCCTGGGGTGTACCGGCCTGTACCGACATTAGCCGGCCATCATCCAGCACCCCGGCATCGAGCCATTTACCGATCAGGCGAATGACTCTTGCGTCCGCCACCCGATGCTTCACGAAACGGATCAGCCATTGCCGGTTGACGGTGTCGAAAAAGCTTCGGATGTCGGCATCCAGAATCCAGTTCACAGGCCGCCACTGAATCGCTGCAGCCAATGCATCGAGCGCATCATGCTGGTTGCGACCCGGACGGAATCCGTACGAGAAGCCGAGGAAGTCTTCCTCATAAATGGCGTTTAGAACATCCACCATTACGCTCTGCACAAGCTTGTCTTCCAGTGCAGCCACACCCAACGGCCTGAGGCTTCCATCGCCCTTGGGTATGTAACGGCGCAGCACTGGCAGGGCACGGTAGCTCCCTGTGTGAACCCGCCTGTGCAGGTCCCGGAGATTGCTCTCCAGTCCTGCTTCGTAGCTTTGCCACGTCACTCCGTCGACACCCGGCGTCGCCTTGCGTTTAAGCGCATAGAACGCATCGCTTAAACGCTCGACCGTGACGTGGTGTAGCAACGTCGTGAAGCGCATCTTCTTATGCTGCTTCGCCAACTGCCGTACGCGCTCCAGCCCCTGTGACACGCTTCCCCGGTTCTGCGCCCGGCACGTGTGAGTCTGATTCGCGTTCCCTTTGGTCCCCGCCCTTGGCTCCACCCACTCCGCAGCCGGTTTCCCGGCGTTGTTCGCAGGCTTCGTCGCTACTATGGCGGAGTCTGACTTCTCACGTCCGTACATCATCGGCTTCGGCTCCTCACCTTCCCGATGCGGGCCTGGCCAATGCTACTGAGCCAGGTCAGACGTGAGATCTCCCGGTTCCCGCGCAAGGCGCTTGCGTGCATGCCAGGTTCTACGACCACGCCGGATCGGCAGGCACTCGCGATGTCGCGCCCGCTCGTATGGCCTTCCGCGTACTGGAGCGCGTCGGCATCCGGGATATAAACCATTTCGTGGCTCCATGGCTGGCCTGCACATTCCCCTGCCGACGCTTCGCCGACATCCTCACGGATGCCCGCGCACGGCTCGGGGGCGATGTGGCTCGCTATGCCTTCATCGTAGTGGACTCTCACCACCTACACCTTGCCGGTCTCCCGGCGCACCCAGTACGGGTTCTCAACCCACTGCCATACGACGTCTTCATCGGACAGGTCAAAAGCATGTTGCAGGTAGAGCAGCCCCGCAATCAGGCGCGGCGACGTCGCAGGTCGCCCCCTGCGCGACACGAAGCCCTCGCTCATCGATGCGCCCAGTCGCTCCCAGTTGATCAGTTCGGCCAAACCGACCAACGGATGCTTCAGGTTGATCTGTTCGCGCAGCGGTTGCCGGAAGAAATCTCCCTCCGACACAGGCGTCTTCGGACCCATCTGCACCTCGTCAAGAATTGCAGGATTCACGCATTAATATGCCAGGTCCCTGCAATTCCCACAACATCATCCCGCTCAGAAAGCCTCGCCCTGCAAGGCTTGCCGGATTATTCAGGGCGGACTACTTAAATTCATTTCAAACCCGGCAAACGCTATCGTAGCGACAGACGTTGGGCTACGCGGATAGCACTTCAGTCGATCGAAGGCTGTGCGCACCAACCCGAACCTGAAATCCGGCGAGGAGAGAGAGTGACTGGGCCGGTTGCAGCAGGAGAGCCTGTCAATTGGCGCGTCCTCACGCAGGGGCGGCGTAACCAGTCGCTGCGGCAACTGCCACCATGAACAGGAAGCGGCGTCCGAACATATACTTGAGATACTAATGTTAGAAATCTTGAGATACTAGCGCAGACGAATCTTCGCCCATTGAAACACGTTGATTAACGAATGCTTTCTCCGTAGCGTTTTTCAAAAGAAACTTGAAATCTGAAGAAAGGCCTTCTATATCAATTGAACATTGACGTTCGCGACGTCAACCCTCGCGCACTTTGGATCGCTAGCCGCCTTTCCAAGGAAGCGCGGATTCACCTCCGATCAGAGGAGACACATCATGACCAGAACTGGACTTTGCATTGTTACACTGCTGGTGGGAATACTGGCGGGATGTCATTCGGGGCCCAAGCTGAATCAGAGCGGCGAGTCGCAGGGCAACGCCGCGACAACCCAGACAACCAATGTCGCACCCGTGGTCGTTGATGAACTCGACAACCCCAACGGACCGCTCGCGAAGCGTAGCATCTACTTCGATTTCGACAGCTATACGGTCAAGAGCGACTATCAACCGCTCCTTGAAGCCCATGCGCAATACCTTAGAAGCCACCCCAACCGTCATGTGCTGATTCAGGGCAACACGGACGAACGCGGGACGAGTGAATACAACCTGGCGCTTGGTGAAAGGCGCTCGCAAGCCGTGCTCCATGACCTCGAGACACTTGGCGTACCCGACACCCAGCTGGAAGCCGTGAGCTTCGGAAAAGAAAAGGCAATTGCTCTGGGCCACGACGAGGCATCATGGGCACAGAACCGGCGGGCGGACCTGGTTTATCGTTGACGGCGCTGATGGCAGGCCGGGAAACCTGTCTCCCGAGCCTGTTCTTCCCGAAGAGGCCTGCGAATGCTGCCGCTCCTGCATACTTCTGTGCAGGAGCGTTTCAGAGGCCGATGAAATAAGTCTGCACGTCCATCTCTTCGGCCCAGATCTGGACGTCGAGCATCTCGCCAAAATCGATAGCCACCCCGCCATAGACGCAGCAGAACCCTTGGGCCGTCCGATAAACGATCACCCATTCAGGCTCCGCCTCCGTTCTGGTCGACGCGCCTTTCAGCGCATCGAGATGAAGTGCTTTGCCGATGCGTTTGCAGGCAGCATCCAGCCCATGTGCCAGTCTCACTTACCCCTCCACTACCGAGGATCGCACCCGGCGGTCTACCCCGGAAATATCGTGATGCTGCTCGCCACGGCATCCGCAATGTGCTCTTTCGCAATCACGCCGAGCACGCGCGCCGGACCTCGTCCTTCATCTCTCCCCACTACAACCGCCATGACGGCATGCTGCTTGCGGAGCCGGGTGATGACACCAAACGCCACATCGTTCTCCTGCACGACAATAAAATTGCGCTGCGCCAGCGCCCCAAGCGTAATCTCCGAGTCGCTCTGACTGACCGCGCGGCGCAAACCCGTGTTGATGCGCAGTACGCCGTAGATCTCATGCTGCTTCGTGACCACAACGTGCCGGAAAGCAGGTCCCTCCGAGTGCGGAAGCAGATCGCGAAAAGGTACCTGAGCATCGAGCACGAAAACGTCTGTCTCCATCACCTGAGCCGCGCTCTGCACAAGAAACATGTTCGCGTGAAGCGCATTGGGAATCTGATGGCCGCGCCGCACGAGCTTGAGCGTATAGATGCTTTCAGGCGACAGCAACCGGCGTGCGCCGAGGCTGAACGCGACTGCGATGATCATCGGCAGCACGATGTCATAGTCCCGCGTCATCTCAAAGACCATCGCAACAGCAGTCATCGCTGCACCGGTGCCGCCGCCCACCATCGCGCCCATGCCGACCATCGCAAACGCCGGCGCGCTGACCGGAGCCCCAGGCAGCGTCATGGCAACCAATGACGCAAACGCTGCGCCCAGCGTCGCCCCGATGAACAGTGACGGCGAGAATACTCCGCCCGACGACCCCGAGCCCAGACTCACCGACGTTGCCAATGTCTTGCACAGCGCCAGCATCAGCAGGAATGCCCCACCCTGCAACTGGCCATACAGCGTGGCCTGAATGGTCGAGTAGCCGACGCCTTCGACGTAATAATGCCCCGCAAAGTGAAACAGCAGATACATGGTCGATCCGACAATCAGCATCCCGACTGTGTGACGCTGGTAGCGGCCCGGTATCCGGTCGAACGCATCTTCGGCCCAATGCAGCGCACGGATCAGCAGGGCTGCCGCAGCCCCCGCCACAACGCCAAGCAGCGCATACAGAATCAACGTGAGCGCACTGCCCGGCTGGTTTGGAATCGCACCCAGCTGCGCGGGGACAAAGAAGGCAGGCGCAGCGCCAAAGAAGAGCCGGCCAATAAAGGTGGCGGTGCCGGTGGCGATCGCTACTGGCAGGAACGTGTTGACGCTAATCTCCGGCATCATCAGTTCAGTGGCGAAGAGCACCCCACCAATCGGCGTGTTGAAGGTCGCCGCGATGCCTGCGCCCGCCCCGGCGGCCACGAGCGTGATGCGCTGTCCGGCGGTCATCTGCACAATCTGACCGAGCGTCGAGCCGAGGGCCGAGCCGATCTGGATGATCGGCCCTTCACGCCCCACTGCGGCGCCGGAACCGATCGCCAGCGCCGACGCAATCGACTTCACGACCGCCACTACCGGCCGGATCACGCCGCGCTTGTAATAGATCGCATCCATGACCTCCGGTACGCCGTGCCCTTTGGCTTCCGGAGCGAAGGTGCTCACGATCCAGGTGACCCCAAGACCTCCAACCACGGGCACGAGAATCACCCACACGCCCCACGGTGCCACCGGCGTGAAGTGGCTCGCATCGTACAGAAAAGAAAAATGACCGAGAAAGAACGCGTTGTGCACAAGTCCGATCAAGCCCCGGAAGACAACGGCGCCTAATCCCGTGACGATTCCCACGACGAACGCGAGAAAGCACAGCCAGTACATTGCGATCGGGACCACGGAATCGTCATCCGGGTGGACAACCGCACGCGGCTGGAGCGGGGCAACCTTTACATGGCGCCACCCGTCTGCAGCCTTATCTGGCCGGTCGGAATCACCCGTCATTGTTCGCTATCCCCAGAGGGACTACCGGTTGGCCACTATCACTCACCCTTCCACTCCCCGACCAATTTTTTCGGCTCGGCCGGCTTCAAGGCTTTAGCTGGCATCGCATCACGCGTCGATCGACACTACGCGCCGGGTGTACCTTGCCCCTCAAATGTCGACTTCCTCAACTTGTACCGTCCATCCGCCGCATCATCATGGCCGTTTCTTCCTGCCCCAGCGCGCAGCGGATCGCGAGCAGCATGACGACCACACTCCAGACTGACACAAGGAGGATGTCCCAGCCGAAGCCGATCACGTTGCGCCCGCCGCCAATATTACCGAGCCACGATAGGACCCATATACCGCCAAACCACGGCAGCAGCCACGCGATCTGCCGCCACCCGAACTGACGGGCCGGCTTGCGGGCAATGAAGTGGTAGTAGACAGCGTAGGCCACGAAACCGATCGCGACCAGCGAAAAAAGGAATGTGTTGGTCCTGAAACCGGTCCAGTAGATCACGAGATTGCTGCAGATGAAGGCGAGCGGGGCAAAAATCGACGCACCGGCCATACGAAACGGCCGCTTCAGTTCAGGCAAGTTGCGGCGCAGCACAAGCAGCGTGATCGGGCCAAGCCCATAGGTGAGTACCGTCACCGATGTGATGTAGCTGACCATTTGTTGCCATGCGGGAAATGGCAACAGGAAGATCGCACCGACTACCCACATCACGAGCACCGCAACCCACGGAACCTTGTTGCCATTGAGCTTCGTCAGCACGCGTGGTCCCGCGTCCATTTCGCCTGCGGCAAACAGGATACGTGAGCCGCCGGTCACGTACATCAGGCCAGTACCGCCTGGCGACAGATACGCGTCGATGTACAACAATGTCGCCATCCAGCCAAGCCCAAGCGTTGCCGCGAGGCCCGCAAACGGCCCCATCTCGCCCTTGAAGCTCAGATTGGCCCAACCATGCGCGAGGTCGGCCGGCGCGAGCGCCCAGATAAAGGCCACCTGGAGCATGATGTAGAGCGCCGCCGCCAGCAATACCGAGCCGATCACCGCGAGAGGAATGTTCCGGTGCGGATTGGCGGTCTCGCCGCCAAGATCGATCGCCGTGCGAAAGCCGAGATAGCTGAACACGATCCCCGCCGCCGGGAGCGCCGTGAACATGCCAGCCATCTTGTAAGTGCCCGGCGCCGCACTCATCACGTCCCAGTGCGAGCTGGCTGCCATCAAGCCGATGATGGTCAGCACGGGCACGAGAATTTTCCACCATGTGATGGTCGAATTGACGTTGAGCAGCCATCTGACAACCATCAGATTCAACAGTGCCGTCACGCCTAACAGTGCCGCGCACGTGATGAAGCCCGTGGTGGTCAACAGCCCTTCGTTGCCGGGCCGGATGAAGTACGGCAGATAGTTGTTCGCATAGGTGACGATGGCTTCCGTTTCAACCGCCGGTACCGGCACATAGGCGAGAAAGAGTAGCCAGCACCAGATGCGTCCCAAGCCCTCGCCGTGACTTGCATGGCTCATGTGCACCAGCGCGCCGCTGCGTGGAAACAGCGCGGCCAGTTCGGCAAAGCAAAGGGCAATCAGCATGATGATGATCGCGCCAAGCACCCAGCTGCCAATGCTCAAAGGGCCGGCGATTTTCGCTGCATGATATGAACCGAATAGCCAACCCGACCCGACCATGCTGGTGGTACTGGCAAACAGGAGGCCGACAACGCCCGCGTCGCGACGCAATTTTCCCGAAAGGGTTAGTGAGGTTGTGCTCATGACGAACTCCCATCCATTCCTGCGCCAAAGCGCCCTTCTGGCTCTCCGGGCTGCCTCGCACGGCATCGCCGTATCCTCTTTGCGGATGCATGCGCAAACATCCCTCCACGACAGCTTGGACGGGACCATCGCCCCAAAAAATCCCGCGGGCAGATTAGGGACAACGCGTAGATGAAGGACACCGTGATCATCGCCATTCACTTGAGTCATGCATGGTCACTGCTGTCTGTGAAAACAATCCGGTGCAAACGGACACTGTCCGGGCGCGACCGGATGGCGTCATGGCAGCTCGTTCATCGAATCGCGCATTTAAGACTCTTTTAAGCCTTGCAACCTATGTTGAATATGTCACATGGTGAAGTACCGGCCTGGCGCCCGGATGCTCCGCTTACGCTTCCCGCCGGCACGCTCCGGATGAAAGGGAGATCTCATGCCATTCGCACGGTGGGTATCCATACTGATGACAGCATGCGTGATGACGCTCACAACGGTCGGGTGTTCTGCCGGACAGTCCACTGCGCCGCCCGCACTTTACGCTGCGTTCGCTCCGGTCGCCCCGAAAGCGCAGCCGGCCACCGCCGCCAGCTTCGTCGGCAGGTTCTCAGCACTTGTTCTGCAGAACGGACCCGCTGTGGTCAATATCAGTTCGGTCCCGAAGGAACAGGTCGCGAATCCCGAGCCGTTATGGCCGCCGAGCGCGAATGAACACGATCCTTTCGTGCAGTTTTTCAGGCAATTTTCGCCTGGTCCGTTCCCTGACACCGGTGCAACGCCGAGAAATGTCGGCTCGGGTTTCATCGTCCGGCCAGACGGCTATATCCTGACTGATGCCCGTCTCGTCGCTGACACGAATGAGGTCAAGGTCAAGCTGACGGACCGACGTGAGTTCAAGGCGTCCGTCGTCGGTATCGATCAGTCCAGCGGCGTAGCGCTGCTGAAAATTGATGCGAACGGCCTGCCTACGGTGACGGTCGGTAAGCCGTCCGACATGAAGTCCGGCCAATGGGTTGTCGCAATCGGCGCGCCATACGGCTTCGAAAATACAGCCACGGCAGGCATCATCAGCAACACTGCGCGCCTTCTGCCGCAAGAGTCATTTATTCCGTTGATCCAGACGGATATGACAGCCACTACTGGCGACGACGGTGCCCCGCTCTTCAATCTGAACGGCGAGGTCATCGGCATTACGCTGGTCGCGCGACGCCAGGAGGGGCCTATCGAGGGAATTTCTTTTGCCATTCCGATCAACGCCGCAATGCAGATCGAGCAGCAATTGCTGCTTAACGGACGGGCCGAACACGGTCATCTTGGTGTGACCATTCAGGACGTCACCTGGCCTCTCGCGCAGTCTTTTGGTCTGAAAAAACCGGTCGGCGCCCTCATCAGCAAAACGGACCGCCATGGTCCCGCAGCACGATCTGGACTGCGAAGTGGCGACATCATCCTGCAACTCAACGGCGCCGACATCACCGACTCGTCCCAACTGCCCATCGCAGTGGCGCAGTTGCGCCCCGGCACGTCGGTGCACATTCAATACTGGCGAGATCATGGCCCTCATGAGGCCGTGGTGGTGCTCGGCACGACGCGCGGTACCGCACTGGCTTCAACCGGCGCCGGCGCCACGACCCCGGGCCGGTTGGGCCTGCTGGTAGGCCGCCTGACATCGGATGAAAAACAGCGAGCCGACGTATCCGGCGGGGTTCGTGTCGAACAGAGTGCTGGACTGGCCGCTCTGGCTGGCATCGTCCCCGGCGACATCGTGCTGCAGGTCAACCATGCGCCGGTGTCGGACCCGGCCCAGTTCCGCCAGAGAATGAGTGGCGCCCGGAATACGGTTGCTTTGCTGGTGCTGCACGACGGTCAGCAGAGGTTTGTGCCGCTCGATCTGGGGTAAGGCGTCTGTCCCGGACGTCCTGTCAGTCCTGATGCTTTCGATGGGGGTTGTGATGAAGTCAAGCTCGATATTGCTACGCACATCCGTGGCCGTGATGGCCGCATGTGGCAGCCAGTTCGTACTCGCGGCGAGTCCGGTTCTCCCGCCCGCGCGCGCCGAAGGTGCCATTACCTACCTGACTGGTGGCATCGGAAGCGACCAGTCTTCGGCAATCAAGAGTGTGATGAATAAGTACCCGCTCGTGCTCGAGTTCGTCGGCAAAACGGATGCCGGAAATGACTATCTGGCTGACGTACCCGTGACGATCTCCGACTCGCACGGCAAGGACCTGCTGAGTACGAAGTCTGACGGCCCATTCATGCTGGTGTCGCTGCCGCATGGGCGGTACAGCGTAACCGCCACCTACAACGGAAACACCAGGCATCGGGAAGTGAACATTACCGGCACGATGCACGCTCATGAGATTTTCACGTGGCCGATGTAGACAGCGAGGCAGTGATTTCACGCGCTGTGATCGCGGCCGCGGGGACCCACGCGAGCCATAGTCATTCATCTGCGTCGCGTTGGCGCGACCGCGCGTGCAAATACGATCGGCGAGCCCGCGCGCGTCAGATCGGAGGATGTCCGATCCGGCCGACCCGTCGCCCGCGCGATCGGCCGCCTCAGGTACGCGCCGGGTCTGGCGCTGATGTTACCAGTCACCATCGCGGTGCTGGCGATCACGATTGAAATCGGCGGTGTCGTTTTGAGACTGTTCTGATGCGACGCACAGGTGCCCCTGCGCCGCGAGGAATTGCGGCAGCTGGCTGCGGACCCGCCGGGTTCCGTGAGGTTCACACAGAGTCCGCACTATTCTGGAACGCCCAGCCAAATGACTGGACCTCCGATTTGTGCAAGACCGCGAGCTTCGCGAGGCAACGTTCCCCCTTGGCAAGCAGGTGCACTTCCACCTGACGGCGGTCGTGCGCACTGGGTTTTCGGATGACGAACCCCGCTGCCTCGCATCGGGACACGAGCGCAACTGTTCCGTTCGGAGATGCCTGCAGACGTTCAGCCAGTTCACCGACGGTGGCCCAGTCTCGGTTTGGGAAACCCTTTACGTGAAGCAACAACATGTACTGCAGAGGCGTGATCCCCTCTGCATGCACGATCTTTTCGGAAAAGTGAAGGAAACGCCGGAGCTGATAGCGGAATTCCGACAGCTCTTCCAGTTCCTGCTTGGTCAGCCCCGCACTGCTCTGGCGATTTCTGGTGCCCATAGCCCGCTCTTTCTGGAATCACGCACGACATTGGAAGTGTGTCACTTCATGACCTAATATAAATGCAGATTCTGAGAATCGCAAAGCGACCACTCAAATGAAGCGTTTCTTTCGCCGCAGTAGACCGAACCGGCATTGCCCTGGCGCTTTACGCTTCCGGAGGAATGGTTCCGGTGGGGCTTTTCGTGCCGGTCCCAGACAGGTGATGATTCACGCCGAAATAGGCGCCGCATGCGGTGTAACTCCAGGACAGGACAAAAAGAGATGAAACACGGCCTGATCGCAAGCTTCGCACTCCTGGCGACGTCTTTTGCAAACGGTACCCTGTACGCCTGTCCGGAAGGCAGCGTCGACGTTGCGATGGTACTCCCCCTGGATGCGGGCGCCACGATCGTGGCTAACGGCGTGAGGGCGCAAGGCGGTGCGCTTGTGCATGTTATCTACATGCCGTCGTCGCCCCCGCACGTATGGTCGTTCTACCCTTCGTTGCCAAACACCACCAGCTACCGCGACGGGCGACGCGCTCGGTTGCACGGCGACAGCTTCGAATGGCCGCGGCGCGAGGATGGCAAGTAGCGCCGGATGGAGACGCACAATCTCGTGCGTTGTCGTCCCGGATTCAGGCGCCTTTCTCGCATCACGCCAACTCCCGCTCGGGTTCGATGTCCTCAGTACACCGCACGACGTGGATTGGGTACTGAGCATGAACACAGGAAACCCACGCATTTGCGGTCGACTGCTCCAGTTCAGCCGCCCGGCCAGACTTCCTGAACATTCTCGTGATGATCAAGAACGCGTTCGCAGATTCCAAATCAAACGTACATGAACTCGCGAATGCATGGAGTACGAGATGACGCAAATCGCGCAGGATCGGATGGACGACAGTCGCCGTAGGTGGTTAATAGCAACATCCGTTGCAGGAAGCATCGCGGGCGTTGCCACACTTGTACCGTTCATTGACTCGTTCGCCCAGTCCGAAAAGACCAGAGCAGCCGGCGCTCCGGTCCGGGCGGACATCAGCAAACTGGACGCAGGAGACATGGTGACCGTCGGGTGGCGCCGCGTGCCGGTGTTTGTAGTCAGCCGGACTCCGCAAATGCTGGCTGAAGTGGTAGCAGCAAATGCTATGGTCGCCGATCCCGACACGAAGCGACCGTTCTCGATGCCACTGCCAGGTTACTGCAGAAACGAATACCGGTCGCGTGCGGATCACGGGAATATTCTCGTGGTGGTGGGTGTCTGCACTCATCTCGACTGTACGCCGAGACCGCGGTTTCAGCCCGGCCCGCAGGCCAATCTCCCGGACAACTGGCCAGGAGGGTTCCTTTGTCCCTGTCACGGTTCCACCTACGACCTTGCAGGCCGCGTATTCAAGGACAAACCGGCGCCGCAGAACCTGGACGTGCCACGCTATATGTTCGATTCGCTCACAAGCATAGTGATCGGAAAGGATGAGCACGGAGAAGCATGACTGGGCACCTGATCCGTTGGCCGACGTTCCGGGAGGTCTTCGAACAAATCGCCGCGATGCATGGTGAAGGTATATCCGTGCCTATCGTCGAGCAGAACGTGGGACAGCCGTCGACGTCGCCGATACTGCGCGTGTGCTCGATGACAGGCGGTTTGCCTTCCCTGGCCCAGTCAGTGAATTCGGAAGCGGCGAAGCATGGGCGCCCGCGCTACCGGGTGCAAACGTTGAGAATTAGGTTGCTCCGGGCGCAGGCCCCGGGGACCACGTTGGATAGCATAAGGGCAAGCGTCCTCCATAGATCGCCGAAGTTCGTCAAGACGCAACGTATCAATAGATACATTGCCGCTGGAAGTTTGTGTTCCCCCTGGCGCGCAAAACGGGATAAAGCACTAGTCCAGTAACCAGCGGAATGCACGCCGCAACTCGCTCACCCCATCCTTTTCGTACCAGCGGCCATGTGCAAGAATGACCCGCTCGGGGTTCCATTGGATCATCTTTTCGATCGCCGATTTGAGTTCTTTCCGCCGCCTTACGAACGTTAACCGCAAGTCGCGAGGCATCTGCCCGTCCGGATCCTGAACACCTCCAAGGCGCGTCAGCATACGCATAGCGAACGAGTCGAGCTTCGTTGATTCGAAATTCTCAATAAGGTCGGTCAGAATCAGCGTCCGACTCGCGTGGTGGAAAAACTCGACCTCGGTCAGATAGCTGCCGGTGACCGGAAGTGTAGCCAGCTCGGTATCCCATTCGTAACTGAGGCCACCATCCAACGGCAGACCGTGAAACCTGAGGTGATCCTTCGCCTGCTCCCTGATGCCCGGCGCTAAAAAAACAAACGCCTCAGGGAACGCAGCTCGCCATTCCGGTATTGACCAATAGTGAAGGCGGTTTGGTCCGACGATCCATCGCGGTTCGCCTATGCTCTCGATTTCGGCCTTAAGTTCGGATATCAGCCGTGTCGGCGAATGAATGAAGAGACGCGATCCTGAAAGCTGTACGATCGTCATTCTGGTCGGAAACGGCATCTTCGGCCAGGGCATGCCAAACCGGATGATCGGACCGTCGACGATCCAGAGATTTTCCGCGATACGCTTGAGCGTATTCAATGGCGGATAAGTCGCATTCGAAGTAACAATCATTTTTTTGGAGAACCGCAATCTTCAATGGATATATGGCGGCCTGCCACCATATCTTAACAAGCCCGGCTCGCCAGAATCAGGCACGTCGCGTGCTGTCAACTTCCTCCTTGTATATGTCACTATGTGATATAAAATGTAAACGGGCCTTCGTATGACAGGACTTGGACCAGGGGCAACCCCGAAGCAGCACGTCACCGTCAGTCGCGAAGGGTGCGTGCGCCCGTGGAAACATCATGTTCCGCCTCCGCCAGTAGCCAGCCATCTGGAAGGCCCTCAGGCAAACGTCACCGGTGCCATCCTGTCGTCGCGCATGACAGTTTCCCGGCACGTTTGCAGAGGGTGTAGCGCGACCAGGTACATTGGATGCCCCTCCGTCCGACTTCCGCGGATCCACATTGGTTTGGTGCAGGAGGGGCTTTCGTACACAGCGGAGCGCCTCGAACCAAATACAGGAGGCTACATCATGCTTGTCACGTTTCAATCGCCTGCAGCGCCGGACGTTGTCATGCTCAGGAATCTCGCTGAATACCTGCTGAACCTGATTGGCAAGCACGTCGGTGCACGCGGCGCAATTCAGCATGACGAATTGGCTCACGCAATCGTTCGCCTTGAAGCAGCAATTTCCGAAGAAGCACGCGCCGAAACCGCACTTGAATCGCTCTACCATGTGCCGAATAGCCGCAATTATGATGCGGACGACGATCGAGGTGGGCTTGCGCAACGGGCATGGCCACTGCTTGATATGATGCGCGAGGCCCGTCGGCAGAATGCGGACATTATCTGGGGCCTTTAGCGCCACTTTGTCGATGTGATATGGCACCGGCGGGCAAAGGACGCCTTGCTCGCGGACAAAGACGGGCCGCCAGGCAGAACTGCAATCGGGCAGTACAGCGATGCTGGCGTGCGACAGTCCTCCATCAGGGATTCGTTAATCCACGTTACTGGGTGCGGTAGGCCAAATGTGCGAAATCATCGACAGATCTCACCGCTGCGCACCTCGGGGTGATCGTCGATCCTCGAACCGTCATGTTTCGCGACGGTCACCGTGTACGGACTTCACAATCTTAAGGATTGTCACAGTTGCCTGTTCCCAGACGTCGGCCCGGGGCCGCCTGAACAGGGAAAACGGCGAAATCCTGGCCCGAACGGTGGCGGTGGCGTTGCACAACGCTTCACCAGCAGCCCCGATCAGTGTGGTCACGTCGCCTTCCTGTTCCGGTGCTGGGTTGGCCAGGCCGATGCAAGCGGTCACCCGTCCGTATTCGCCGGCCGCATCCTCAACGGCCATTTCGCCGATATCGTCGCGGATCTGTTCGTTGATCCAACTACCCAACATGCGGGGCGTCCGGCCGCACCACGACGAAGGCCTCCCAGCCGCAGCGCTACATCGTCCGTGAGCCGCCACGGGACAATAGACATCGTGGTAGGCCTTGAGCCAATCGATATTGACGAGCAGCAGCGAAGACATGCTGCGCGCGCGTGGAGTCCGGCACCGCAGCTCGTCGAGAATATCTCCCAGCATGCCGAAGCGTCCCGTGACCGTGACATGGACAGAACGCTGAGGAAGAGGCTCGCATCCGGATGGTCCCGCTGGATGGTCAAATGCGATCCGGGAGCTTGCCGAGGTGAGGCACGTGCCCGGCGGACTCAACGACGCGACTGCCCAATGCGTTCGGCACCAGCGTCGAGCCAGGATATCTTGCGCGTTGCATGCCAAGGCCGGAAGTCCCGCACCTGTGATCAGACCGTGGGGCACAAGCGCTCGGTAGAATAGGTTTGAAGCCGATCGCAACCGGAACGGCCGCAGCGAAGACCTAACCAGCGCCGTGCATTATGACCTTGTTTCAAACCGTGACAATCCTGTTCGTCCTGACTGCGTTGGGCGGTTATCTGAATCACCGCCTTCTTCATCTGCCGCCGACGATCGGCCTGATGGCAATTGCGCTTGTTTCCTCTCTCATACTGGTCGTTCTGGGGGAGACCGGTGTCGTCGAAGTTGACAAGTATGCCCACTTCGTACCAAGCATCGATTTCGGCAACCTGGTATTTCACGGTTTTCTGGCCTTTCTGCTATTCGCAGGGGCGCTACATGTGGACCTGACCGATCTGTACAAGGTTAAGTGGACCGTCACCATTCTTTCCACCGTCGGCACCATCATCTCGACGTTTGTCATAGGTGTCCTGTTCTGGTGCGCCGCGTATTCGTTTGGTTATGATCTGCGCATTATTTACGCCTTGCTGTTCGGTGCATTGATCTCGCCAACTGATCCCATTGCGGTGCTGGGCATCATCAAAAAGGCAGGAGCGCCGAAGGATCAGGAAACCCGCATTACGGGAGAGAGCCTGTTCAACGACGGTGTCGGTGCGGTCATCTTTCTGACCATCCTGGATATTGCTACCGGACGCAGTGAACCGAGCGTTGCCAGCGTGTCGTGGTTTTTTGTCCAGGAAGCGCTTGGCGGGATCGCGCTCGGTTGGCTTCTCGGCTGGGTCGTGTTCCAACTTCTTCGTAAGGTTAACGATTATCAGGTCGAGGTTCTGCTTTCCGTCGCACTATGCATGGGGTCCTATGCGCTTGCTGACGCGATTCGTATGTCAGGGCCAATCGCCGTGGTGGTCGCCGGGCTGTTCCTGGGTAACAGCGGACGGAGTCCGGCGATGCATGCACGGACACAGGACTATCTGGGGACGTTCTGGCAACTGATCGACGAGCTGCTGAACAGCTTGCTATTTCTGCTGATCGGCCTGGAAATTCTAGCAATCAGGGAGACTGGAACCTATCTCGTCCTCGGACTGGCCGGTATTGCCTGCGTATTGATCGGGCGGGGCATCAGCGTCCTGATCCCTATCCGGATCATGAGCTTCGTTGTGACTTTCCCGAAGGGCACGATTACACTGCTGACATGGGGTGGCCTGAGGGGCGCCCTTTCGATCGCGCTGGCTTTCCTGCTACCTCAAGGTCCCGAGCACGAGTTGATTCTCACGACCACATAGATCGTTGTAATCTTCTCGATCCTGGTTCAGGGGCTGACGTTCGGTCCACTGCTCAGAAAAATCGTTCCTCCAACGCAGGACATTTGATCACCTGCAAACTTTCGCCGACGTCGGTACTCCCTTGGCGCGCCCACCACGTGCGATCCGGTACCGTGCGCAGCCGTCGAAAACGCGTGGCAGGATTCGTTTACGATTTGGCATAGGTCGGCTGCTACGACCGCAACCAGCTCCCACTCGTGCGCTTTAACGTCGGCAACCAACGGCAATACAGGTTCATCACGTTCGCCCGTCCTACGATGACCGCGCACACGCTGTCGTACGCGCTCCGAGTAGACGCGCCACGGTGACAATCGGCCAGATGACCTGGTTCGCGTTCATGAACTCGAACCCTTGTCGGGCACAGTCCCGGTCTCCGGGGCGAACCAGGACGCGGCTTTTGACAATATGTCTCGCTCAAGCTTGAGTTGCCAGTCATCGCGACGCAGCCGCGTCAGTTCCTCGCGCTCCACCGTGGTCAGCCCGTCGTGACGCTTACCAGTGTCGCGATCGGCCTGCGCGACCTGGTTGTGGATGGTCTGCGCCGTCGGATCGAATTCATTCGACAGGTGCTCGGGTTTCCGCCCCGCATGCACCGGTTCGATCATCCGTGCCCGGAATTCCGTCAGGTACGGGGGCGATGCCTCTGCGTGATGAATACCTCCTGTTCCAAAGTAGAGGTATCCGCGAAACCGGATCAACTCCACTTCGATGGTCAATCGTATGGCTTGCTCCCACCGTTGCGGGATGCCGCGGGCCGTTACACGCGATAAGCGATCAGTGCCCCTGTGAGATAGACACCGTCGTGGTCTAAAACATGCATCGTCTCGACCGGAGAAAACCGGGCCGCGCTACGATGGATCGCGCTAGACACGCCACAGTCCGGAATCTAAAAAGCCTAACACAAGATCGCACTCGTTCAGACCGTCCCTTGCTGGTGGTCGGTACCTCTAGCAGGGGATAGTTGCTAAGTCTGTCCTAAGAATGGGGCGTTATGCTCAAAGAGCAATTTTCCACCGCGTCCGCTGAACGCCGCGATCCGGCAGGTTGAAAACTCCCTAAACCACGCGCAGACCTGCCAGCATCCGGTTGAAAAAGAGCGGGCCGGCGAATGGCCACTTCACGTCGGCATCTTCCGTCAGCCGTGCCGTCTGGCCGACCCGTCGTGCAGCCAAAGCCGGGAGTGGAGACCATGACATCCTACAATATTATGATTGTGACGTTTGACGATCACTACGCCGTCAAAGGTGTTATGCGGCGGTTGGTTGACGCCGGCGTCAATGTCGAAAGGTTTAGTGTTGTCGCTAGAGACGATCCCAATTGTCAAACAGATCAATGCGACACCCGCGGTACCTTTTGGGGCGATTTATCGGACGTCCTGTCCGACCGAGTGGTTTTGACTCTTCCCGCCATCGGTTTAGTCGTTGTGCTTGGACATGTTGTTACGACGCTCGTCTCAGTGAACGAAACCATGCCTGACCGCCAAGTCGGAAATGGAGGTCTCTCAGCCCTCGGCACGGCATTTTTTCACTATGGGCTTCCAAAGGACAGTGCGGCCGACTGCGAAGCAGCTGTGAGCGCTAACCGATTGCTCGTCATCGGCTATGGGACGGAAAAGGAAATGGAGCATGCCGCAGCGATACTGGTAAAGGCGGCCGTCTCTCCAGGAATTGTGATGCACGAGGGGGTATAGCGGGCTGAAGCCACCCATGAAATCGTCTGGACCAGCGCGGAACAGGCGGACTTTCGAGAGCGGGCAGATGCGAGCCAAAAGCAAGATATGGAAATGCCCGACGTAGGCCGAATTAAAAGTGTCACCGACCGGACCTTGAAGCATCGGGCCGACGCGCCGCTGAAGTGACACTTTTGCTTGCAGTCGGAACGAAATAAGGCTGTCACTTCGCATAAAGGCGTTGTCAGGTTGCGTGGCCTGTCGGATAAGATGGGGCGATGAAAAAATCGAAATCGCTCTATCACGGTCACCGTTTCCCGGCTGGTGCCATCAGCTGCGCTGTTCGATGGTATTTCCGTTTCCAGTTGAGCCTGCGCGACATCGAGGAACTGCTTTTCGAGCGCGGCGTGATCGTGACATACGAGACCATCCGATGCTGGTGCGACAAGTTTGGTAAGGGCTTTGCTCATCGAGTGAAAGCAGTGCGATGCAAGCCGGGTAGTACGTGGCATCTCGACAAGATGTTCGTCACGCTTCGTGGCGAACCGTATCTGTTATGGCGGGCTGTGGACGAGCACGGTGCAGAACTCGACATCCTGGTGCAAAAGCGGCGCGACAAGGCCGCCGCCAAACGCTTCTTCAAGCGCGTGCTGCGTTCTAGCCCGGTACCTCGCAAGATCGTCACCGATCAGTTACGCAGCTATCCGGCGGCAAAAGCTGAGATCCCGGAGCTTGCGAACGTGAAGCACGTGTTCGTCGAAGCGGCAGGCCGGCTGAACAACCGCGCAGAGAACAGCCACCAACCGACACGCGAACGCGAGCGGCGAATGCGCGGTTTTCGAGACCCCAAACGCACACAGAAATTTCTCTCTTGCCTCGGGCCGATCCGGCAACATTTCGCGCTTAAGCGGCATCTGCTGCGTGCTTCACTCTATCGCAAAAAGCTCGCCTCACGGTTCGCTGCCTCGCGCGAATTCACCGAAGTTACCCGAAATCCGTCCGCTTTATAAACGTTCGGGATGCCGACTTTCATTGCGTCAAACTCCAGGCAAGTTGACAATGCCTCCATGAGCCATGCGTTTTCCTGTTCGGCCCGCGCGACCGGCGCGAGCGCTTTTCCTTAGCGTTCAACACTTCAAGAGACGCGGCCCTCATTGCGAGACAGCCGGCCGAAACGCCGGCGAGCCCGCGCGATACGGTATCGGTCGAAAACTGTTTTAGGGAGCCCATGACTGAACGACCAAGACACACGCTCTTTGCCCTCTGGATCGCGATAGGCGCTGCGACCAATTTCGATCTGGACGCGCTCCCTGCGCGACCCGGTTGTGACCGAGAGCCAGAGCGAGACCAGCGCTATGACAAGCCCGAGCGCGGAGATAATCATCGTTGCGTTCATTTGTATCCTAGCTGCGGCCGGAGCCGCTTTTCCGATTCGTTAGTTGGCAGACGCTGCGCGGCCAGCCAACTCGGCTAGCTTCTCGATGACCTTCGCCCGCGGCTGGCCAAGAACGACCGTTCCAGCGCAATCGGCGCGGCCACCTGAAAGCCTCATGATGTATGAATCACGGCGCGAGAACAGCGCCAAAGGGTCACGCTCGATGGTCGCCGACGAGCCATCAACGAAAGTCACGATAATTCGTTCACCCTCACTGTCAGGCGTCACGTCGCGCACCCCTGGAATAGCAGTCAGGTCGGTGCCAACCTCAATCATGCGCATATCTGCTTTTCCGACCTATCGTTGAACGATAATATTCGCTGTCGGGCGCGATTGACGCGCCGCTCGCACAGCGTCCATCCACGATGGGAATGCACCGCGTGATCCGAACACCATCGTGCTTGCCGGGGTTGACGTGACGGTGAAAGACCACGCACCGCCAGCGAGCTGAAACACTTGGATGAAATTGTCGGGAAGTTCCACTTCGTGCATACCGGCGTAGATGCCAAGGTTCTCACCGCCATCTCTCACACGTTCACCGATATCGAAATCGGACGGGTGCCGTCCTTGGAGCAAATGTGTTACGTGCTCGCTGTCGTCCAGATCGCCACGCTGCAATACATCGATAAATACGTCCGGCAAGCGATCTGCGGTTTCAGCGGCCAACGCGTTTGGCTCGCTCATGTACACGCCAACGTTATCATCGAAACCTACGACATAGGGATAGGGTGCGCCGCTCACCGGATCATCGCTCGCCTCGAAGTGAAACAAGTGGATAGCCTTTCTCACGATGCATTTCCTTGTGCCGGCCTCGCCGGCTTTTCCGTGGTTTTTCAGAACGGCGCAATCTGACGCTCGCTCGCGATTTGGCTGAGCAATTGCAAGAACATGTGATTCATCTGAAAGTGAGCGAAATTGCTGTTCTCGGGTATCGCCACCATGTCCAAAACCACGAACGATGTATGCGTGTTCTCAGCCGCGACTCGAAGGGTCCGCTGCTGACGAAGAAGCCCTGCGAGGCCGACACCGACGCCGTTTCGCAGCATGCGGCAGAGGTTATCGGCGTTCCGTTCCTCCGGCTCCAAGTCGGGCTCGACAGCTTTTTCTAGCGCGTCCAGTGGAACCATCGTGGATTCGCCTTTGATTGCTAGAGGCGTTGCGCTGAGCATCGCGTGGACAAAGCGATACTCCATCGCGCACAACCCCAAATCCTCTGAAAGTACCGATAGTGCCGTCATTTGCTTTTCCTATTCCAGTTCGACTACGCCGGACTGCCAGTGCTCATGTCGTCCGAGTTTCACCCGTTCCGCCGCGTCCGCGATCTCCAACAAAGCGCTCGCCAGCGCTCGCAGATTGGCCGGATAAATGTCTTGCCCGTTCCCCATCGGGGAGTCGAGAGTGACGAGCGGCACACCGTTCCGATCCTTGTATAGCCTGTATTCAAGTCGCTTCATATCGCAATTTTCCTGCTTGCATCGCGCAACCGGCGCGAGCGCCTTTCCTACTGCTTTCCCAGGTGGCAAATGACGATCACCAACACCAGCCCGACAAGCCAAGCACCCCTATATGGGGCGCGGTTGCGTGATGTTTGTGTTTGATGCTCTTGCATGTGGCCTTTCCGACCTACCAGTCCGCACGGTTGAATACGATCAGCGCTGTACCCGCTGGATCGGCTGCCTTATACGCAACCCGCTGGCGATTCAATATCAGTTGCAACTCTGCCCATTGAAGATCGGAAACCATCGTTTCCCAAATTCCTTGCGCGCTCTGCGACGGCCCCGCCGCACCAATCAACCCGGCGGCGAGGAATCGGTTCATTTGATCGCCACTCATTTCCAGATCTACTTGTCCCGGAGTAACCATATGCTGTCCTTTTCCTCGGTTATGGCCGAAAACTCGGCGACGGCGGCGCGTTGTTCGATTCACGCCCTTGGCGTAACCCGAGCAGGTCGAGGTACGTATCAAGTGACCGCTGCACTGATTCCGCAACCAGCCGCGTGATGTCGCTGCAGTCGCCACTGACGCAGGCCTCGTCCAGCGCGTCGTAATAGGCAAGCCGGTCTTCCTTGCGGATGATCGCCGGGGGGTAGCCGTCCTTCATCAACTCGAAGTTCAGCAGTAGTCGTCCCGTCCGACCGTTGCCATCGACAAACGGATGGATTTTCACGAAACGCGTGTGTAACTCCGCCGCGCGCTCGACCGGGTGCATGGCTCCGGCCGTCGCGTACCACTCGATCAGCGCGGCCATTTCGGTCGCCAGATGAAGGAAGTCAGGCGGAGTCGTGCTCGCCCCCGCAATCACGACATTCTCGCGGCGGTAACGGCCCGCCTGGCTGTCATCGATGCCCTTCAACACGAGCCCGTGGATATTGCGGATTTGCCATTCCGATAGCGCCTCGGCCTTCGAGACGATGTCCTCGACATAGAGGATCGCGTCGCGGTGGTTCGTCGCCTCGAAATGCTCCCGAAGGGACTTCCCGCCGACCGTGATGCCTTCGAGTACCACTTTGGTCTCGCGCAGCGTCAAGGTGTTGCCCTCGATCGCATTCGAATGATACGTCCACTCCAGCACCAACTTCTCGCGCAGAGACGCGACCGTGTGCTGAGGAAGCGGGCGCGCAGCGTCCAGCGTCGCCTTGTCGGCATCGATCGTCTTCAGCAGCGCGGCAGATTGATTCGGCATTTGTCTCTCGAAGCAAAGTTCGTGCGTTCAATATATACCCCCATTGGGGGGGGCATATCAAGTCTTACTTGCGTCCCATACCAAAATCTCGCGGATATATGCCCAGACTACCTCAGGCATGTTCCGAAAGTCGGTCGTCTCCGCTGGTGCGAGCCACTTGTCCAGAGTCTTCTCCGGCACGCTGATTCGCTTGGCGAAGCCTGCGCGCGTCAGGCCGAGCCTATGGATCGCATCGCGCAGAAATTCCTGCTGTGAGACCACCACGGGTTTCCTCCCGCCCATCAGATCACCCCGCTCACGATCGACGACAACCGCACAGGATCACCTTCAACCAAGTTCTTAACGGCAGATAGGCTGGAAACTCCAATCAATTGCTGTATGAGTTTTAGCGAGCGCCCATCGCGGTGCAGTCTGACCGCGAACGTGCGGCGCGCTGCGCTGGCATTGCCATGCTCGATGCCCGCTTGCAGATGAAGTCTGCGCACGATTTCTGTCAAAGATTCGCACGAGTAACTGACCGCGCCTGCAGGCGTGATCCGGCGCGTGAACGCGAAGGGCTCGCCTTCGCCGGTCAGGAATAAGGGACTATTTGGATCGAGCCCGCAATACGCTGCGGGGCTAGTTGTTACGCCATGTCGAACCACAAGTCGATACGCCAAATAGTCGTCAATCGCCGTGCATATCTTGCTGCTCGCCCATATCAACGGGCGAGGCTTGCCGTTGAACGCGATTTCGGCTCGCAGAAGGGTTTCTGTCCGGACGTGGCCATTCGCAGAGAGGTAATCCGACACCATCAGTTTCGCGACTTCGTTAGGCGTGAGCCCGGTTCCGTAGAACACGAGTAGCAACGCGACATCGCGTGCGGTGTTTTGTCCGGTTACAGCGGCGACTTTCAGCGCGTGACGGACCTGATGATGCTCAACAACGGGGGATTTTGCCATCCTGTAATGCGAACCAGAGTGATTGCGTTACGAGGAAGTATGAATGCTAAAAGCGTCTGATGCAACGACCGATCGCGACCTCGTTCACTTTTTCCTCGGAAAAACACGCCCCCGCATCGGAGCTGCGTCTGCACACAAAAAAATAGCCCACCGTTCCGAAGAAAGCGTGGGCTGGGTCGAGGAAATTGACTAGGTGGCAAGCGGCAATCTGAACTGATCTCCAGGCGCGGGCGCGGCGCGGTCAAGCGCCCCACCCATCCAGCGAGTCATCTCTTCCGAACGGTGAGCGATCGAGTTCGAGATCCTGCGTTGCCGCGCCTTGACACGCGCACTGAAGTCGAAGGCCATTGAATCGGCCGACGCGATCCAGTCGTACATCTTGATCTCCGACAAGCATGGGCCCTTCACACCGAACAGATGCAGCTTCGCACCGGGCGGAAAATGCCCTTCGAGGCCCGCGAGGATCGCATACAAGCCGTGTTTGCGGTCCGTCAGGTCGCGCCGACAGACCGAACCAAGCCCGATCAATACCGGGGGTGCCAGCCACGGCTCCCAGTGCCGCCAGACATCCATCATGAGGTCAAGGCTTCGCTTATAGCCCTCCACGGTCCATCCCTGAAGCACCGGAACGGGTATGCGAATCATGTTGCGCACGACATCCGCGCTACTCGTCCTCGCCAGCGCGTTCTGCCACGCGTAGACCACCCGCAGAAAGCCCTCGAGGAGGGTTGCTGTCGCATCGATGCGATAGTCGACCTCCTGCTGGTTTGCCGCAATCGCTGGCTCGCAACACAGGTCCGGTTGTGCCACCCACGCGGCGCCGGCGAACGACGCAAGTTCGACATACTCCTCGAACGTCCAGGGGTACACGCCTGCAATCCCTCGTTGGGCGCCCTTCGCTTTCCACAGCATCATGGCCGTATAGCCAGCGCTGTCGAGTGCGAAGTCGAGTTCGGTCAGATCGGTGGCCACCGGAATGCGGAATCTTTGCTTCGACGCGTCCCAGAAAGCACTTGCCGAGACCATTGCTGCGTATCCCTTGTTAAAAGCATGAAAAGCGAGCTTACCTCCGCTATGCGGAATGCCGACCCTAACCAGCAGGCCATCGTCGACGTGGGCATTCCGCTGAAACAGCGGCATCCCGTTGCCCGGGCAATAATCAAGATCCATGGGTTGCTCCAGAATAGGCGCGGAGCAATCCCCTTGCGGGGGACTGCCCGCAAGGGGGAAAAAGGAATATTGGCGATCAGGCTGCCAACGAAAAGAGATCACCAGCAGGTGATGCAAGAAGCGCGTTGTGAGCGCCGTCGGATATGGCGCTAAGGATCAGATGACGGTCCAGCTCGGCTGGCGTCACGTTCAGACGTTCGGCAAGGCGCGCGAAGTACTGCCCGCGCTTCGCCATGATCTGATACCGCTGCGACATCCGGTGCGGCAGGCGAAGAATCGCCTCGTTCAGCCAGAAACGCGCCGATTCGATGGCGGGATGCAGTTGAGCCCGTGTGTACCAGTCGTGCTCGAAAGTGCAGGTCACGAACTCGCACGCTGATTCTGCGTCGACGTCGAGCTGGTCGCGCTCCTCAAAGTACACCACCCGTTCCCCCGCCGTCGTCTGCGCGTGGGCCGACAGGCGGTCCGGATGCCGGTGTGGATTCCATTGCTCGGCGCCATAGTCCCGCAGGCCATCTGTGGGTGCTTCGGCGTCAAACTCGCCCACCTTGAACCACCCGTGTACCGGAACCGGCACTTTGGGATAGGGCGTGACGTCCGGAATCCGGTACCGCCGGCCGAGCCGATGCACTTCGAACCACACCGAGACCGCCGGGAAAGCGTGCGGCGCATAGTGATGCATCGACAGCATGAAGTCGATCGCGACCAGTTGCGCCGGCGTGATCATCTCGAACTGCACGTCGCACAGTTCGCGGTTCGCCGGCGTGTCGGCAATACGCCCGGTCGCGAGATCCGCCTCGTGCTGGCCGGCGCGCTCGACTTCGAGCGCGTCCAACGTCAGGAGATATCCCAGAAGACTGATCCTCTCCTGGTACGAGAGCACGTCAGGCTTCACACGGATGTAGCCCGCCGCACTAAGGGAGCGACCAACGAGCTCGCGTCTGCCGAGATCCCATTGCGTGGCCTGGAGGTAATTGCGAAAGCGGTTGAGACCGGCGAGATGAGCGTGTTCCGGCTCTTTCACCATGGACTCCATCGACTTGTCACGCTCGCCCGTCACGCAGCAGAACGCACATCCGAAGCGGGACCCGCACGGTGAGCGGTTTCCCGTTTCACCGAGCACGACGCCGCACGTGCCATCGTTACCGGCCCGATAAAGGTCCGCCATCCGCTCGATCGAGCGCGCGGATATCGCAGCCGCGAACGGGCTGTTAGCGCCATCGCCGAACATCGCGAGCATGAGCCACACGTCGTCGACTGACCAGTCCGCGATCGGCGAGTAAGTCAGATCGCCGTCGGCATTCCGGACAGGACGCACGGCACTCTCGGCCCGCGCCAGCATTGCGGTACCGCGGGATGCGCTTTCGCCGAAGCGATTGCCCAGCACCGTGATGATCTCGCGGTCTCCGCTGGCCACAACGTCATGCTGGAGCTTCGCGCGAAGTCTGTTCTGTGGCTCGACTTTCCAGTCGGCCGCACACGCCCGGATCCGCTTGCCCTTACGCACACCGTTCTCCGGTGTGCGTACGAGCGTGCCGCGCCCGATCGTCGATACAACGAACTGGGCAGCGAGAGACGGCGTTGCCACATGAACCGTGACCGGCAGTCCTTCCGCGTCGGCGTGATCCTGGATCTCCGCCAGCATAAGATCGAGGTGACTCAAAAGGCTCGGATTCTCGATCATGGTGTTGGCCGACATGATGAAGTGATCGGCTTGCGGCTGCCCCTCATCAGCGACACGTCGGATCGCTTCCAGCAGAAGGATCGTTGTGCATCCCGAGTCCTTGCCGCCGCTCGCGGTACCGCAAAGTGAGTGCCCCGAAAGAATCAGACTCACCATCGCGGCGATAGCCGCTTCCATCATGATCAGAATATCTTCGAACATATGTGCTCCAATTTGATTGGAAGCACCCCCTGTGGGAGATGCTCCCACAGGGAATGAAGGCCGACTTTCGTCGGCCGGGTCACGTCAGGTTGACGCGTCAGGTGAAACCGCCCGCTCGACGATCTGGACGTGTTTCATCCATTCGTCGGCCGAGGGAAGTGTGCTGATCAGTTCAACGGCGCCCATCTCTGGCGCGTCGATCTCAACGTATGTCTCGTTATTGATCGCGGCCTGCAGATAGAAGAGGATCGCAAGGACTGCAACACCGTGCTGATCGGCGATCGCGCTAACCGATTCAACGCCGGCGAGCAATTCACTCGTGAAGCGCGATGCGAGGACCGACCGTTGCATCTTCACGATCGCCTCGATGGCCATATCCGACTGATCCCCCGGACTGTCGACGGGAACGGCTGCAGCGTCTATTGCGCCTGCGGAAGCCAGGCAGTTCAATACGTCGTCGGTGAAATCCGAACAGGAATAGGTCACGTTTTGCTCCGGGTATGTTTCGAAGCGGACAAACGTCCCGTGCGGGGCATTGCCCGCAGAGGGATTTGAAGGGAATGTCAGCCTTACGGCGCGCGGTAAGGCTCGCCGAGCCTGGAAACCTGTGTCCAGTTCTCGAGATACCGCGCCGCAAGTTCCGTGTCGCCACGGATCACCAGCGCGTTTTCCGAGTTGTATCGGGCGGCCATCGACGTGTAGTTGTAGCTACCCGACTCGACCGTTGCGTCATCAGCAATCAGATACTTGCTGTGCTGAATGGCGAACGCTTTCACGACCCGCACAGGAACGCCGGCGTATGCCAGAGCGCCTAGAGCGGCACGCGCGCGGCCGCTACGGTCTTCATCGATATTGCTCCGATAGTCGACCGTCACGGCCACGTCGACGCCGCGGCGTTTCGCCAGAATCAGCGCGCGCACAACGGGCTCCGCGGTGAACGAGTACGCCATCACGCGGATCGATCGCTTTGCGCCATTGATGGTGCCGAGGACCAGGCGTTCGGCGCCGCCGTCAGGCGAGAAGGCCACCTGGACATCTGCTGCAGCGCATGCTGGCTGCACCATAAGAAGGCACCCCGCCGACACGAGCGCCGCGGCGACCGCTGCGATGATGGTCTGTTTCTTCATGATCAGATTCCTTAACGTTTACGTCGAAAGCCCCGCCTCTTTCGAGGACGGGGCAGGCGACATGGGAAAAATCGCGCTCAGCAGCTCAGGAGCACGTCTGGGAGTGACTCAACGGGAAGACCAGCACGCGGCCGTCCTTGCAGAGAATGAAATCACCAGGCTCGCCCTTCGGCGGGTGAACGACGATCGTCGGATGCATGGTCGTGTCGTGAACCTGGGGTTGAATACTGCAGGCGCACAGCGACGTGCCGCCTGCAGCGATGAGCAGCATCAGGAGATTGGACATAATGGACAGGGATTGAGCGCACCCCTGAGGGTGCGCGGAAAGAGATAGCGTTCAGGCAGCGCGCTTCTGAACTTCGCCGGCAGGTACCGCGCGTTTCGTGATCCACTCGCCGTCTTCCAGAACGTCATGCAGGAGCGTGCCGTTCAGTTCGTACGTGTGGGTCGTTCCGACGCGCGGTTGCGCCTGGCGGATGGACACCGTTTCAGCCGATGTCCGCGCGTTGCAGTTAAATTTCGATTTCATGGCGTTCCTCGTAAAAAAAGACCGAGGCACGCCCCTGTGGGGAGCATTCCCCACAGGGTTAAGAAAAAACATCTGACGGTCAGGCTGCGAGCGCTTCGACGTCGATAACAGCGTCAGCCTCCGAAATCAGTTCGGGTGTTTGCGAGATAAAGAACTCCCGCTCGTACCCACCCTGCTTCAGCACTTCACGCTTCATGCGCATGAACTGCACCTTGCGCTTTGGATCGAGTGGACCATCTGACTCGTCGCTGAACAGCGTCTGATACGGCTGCCCGGCGTTGCGTGCGGAATACAGTGCAATGCCGCGCGTCAGACACTCGTTTATCCAGACCTTCTGGCCACCGGACATCACTGATACCGCTTTGGTGTTGTCGTTGTCGGCGTCGTGCACGAGGATCTCAAATCCCTCGCGCAGTTCGCCACTGGTCAACTCACGTTGGGTCTGAACCTCAACCGTAAAGCGCATGCCATAGCACGCCAGCAGGAGATCATTGACCGTTTGCGTGAGTGCCGGACCTGCGTCGTCGATCGTCAGGGCGATGACCCCGTCGTTGCCGAGGCCCTTCGCAGTCAGCTTCCATCGTGCAATCTCGTCGGATATCCGGTCGGCGCGCGATTGCGTTGCGTCGAAACCGGACAACTCCTTCGCCATCGCATCGCGTTCAGCCTCACGGGTCGCCTGTGCGCGGATCAGTGCTTCGATCCGCGCGTCGATCGCCACAGTCGCTTCGCGGTTGGCCGTCAACTGACGGTCAAGCTCCGCGATCGCACCTGTAACATCGACCGCCGCGAGACGCGCGGCTTCCGATTCGACCTCGATCAACAGGGTATTCAGACGGGTCGTCTCCGCCTCCCGGCGGACCAGACCTTCCTGCTGCCCGGTCTCGAGAGCCGCCAGTTCCTGCCGGGCAACGTCGAGACCACTGACAGCCGCATCGAGCAACGGCTTACGCGCCGCCAACTCCGTCGCCTTCTGGAAGTCCAGGCGCGCCGCCGCAAGCGCGGCGTTGACGGTACGCAGTTCAGCCTGCTTTGCCGCGAGTTGCGCGACCTGAGGCGTCAACAGCTCCGCCTGCTCCCGTTGCTGCCGGAAGTTTTCACGAAGTTTTGTCAAGGAAACGACCTGCTCGGCCGCTTGCGATGAGGCGTTTCGCGCCTGTGCAAGCAGCGGACACGTGGTGTGCATCTCGTGCCCAGCGCAAGGAACCTCGCTTATCACCGCCGCCTGTAGCTGCAGCGTCTTGAGAAGAGTCGCCTGCGACGTTCCCTGCGACTGGAGCCCGTTAAGACTGGTCGTCAGGGAGGTCAGCGACAGCCGCTTCGTTTCAAGCTCAGCGATAGATGCCTGGAGTGGCTCGACCCGCGATTCCTCACGGCCGATCCGCAACTGGGCATCATCGCGCGCGGTAGCTGCGCCGAGGATTGCGTCGCGCTGCCGCAGCGTCGCCTCATGTCCGGCGATGGTCTGCTGGATAGCGGTCCGCCGTTGATTCGCGCCTTGCGTTGCCGCGCTCTGCTCATTGGCCACTGTCTTCAGCGAGCCGGATAGCTCGTTGCGCCGGGCAGCCAGTTCGCGAAAGCGCCTCTCGACAGCCGCGTTCTCACCCTGTTTCGCAACAAGGGAAGCACGCTGAGTATTGAGGTTCGCCGAGGTCGAATGCAAGGTTTCCCGATCCTGCCGGGCCTTCGCAAGCGCCTGTTCATCAGCCACGATTGCGCGTTCGGTTTCTGCTATCCGCGTGCGCTTACCAGACAGAGCAACAAGTTCCTGTTGCACCGCCGCGAGCGTCCGGCCGAGCACCTTCGCTACCTCGCCGGCTTTCGCCGACAACGCACGCAGGTGATCGATCTTCAGCAACTCGGCGAGCAACCCCTTGATCTCGCTCGCGCCGTATGAGGCAAGCGGACGCCGGTTCTGTGCGGAGAACACGCTGGTAAAGAACGACTCCAGCGAGCCGCAGATCGCCTCAACACAACGGTCGTAGGTCTCCCCCTTCCCGTCGGACACAGTGCCGTCAGGTAGCGTGAATGGAGTCCACGTGCCGTCGGACGCGAACCAGGCCAGGTAGTACTCGGCCTTGCCGACCTTGCCCGGTTTGCGGAAAGCGAATGACGAGCGGTAGCGGATACCGTCGTGCTCCCATTCAAACTCCTTCGATGCCTGGGTACCGGAAATGTTGTCCCAGTACGAGAACGCGTCGACGGACAGCTTCGTCGCCCTCGAGGGCATGATCCGGTACGGATGAAGGTTGTCCATGATCGTGGACTTGCCTGCACCGTTCGGGCCTGTCAACGCGATGAGGCCAGTCGGCAGCGATTCGAGATCGAGCGTCAGGCTGTCGCGCTTCATCCCGTCCCGGACACCGTAGAACCCCTCGAGCGTCAATTTCAGAGGTCGCATGGTGCTCCCCCCGGAATGGGCGAATCGCACAGGTAGTCCGACGGCAGCCAGGGCACGTCGTCATCGTTGTAGAACGAAGCTGACAGGACCGGGTCCGGACATGCTGCGACCGGGGGGACTGCGGCAGACGCCGGTTTCACGAGCGCTCCGTCAACGGCCTTCTGGACGTCGTCGCAAACTTTCGCAAACTGCTCCGACGCATGCCTGAGAACGCTGTCCCAGTTGTCGCAGCCGGTCAGAACCTTGAGTTCCCTGCCGCTCCACTGGTTGGCATACCCCGAGTTGAACGACCACAGGAGGTTTTGCATCTCGACGTCGGGAACAACGACGAGTTCGGGCTGACTGGAGTCGGTTGAGTCCGTCAGTACCAGACAGCTATCGCGTTGAGCGAGGACTGCGCCTCGATTGGCGCCAAAAGGTTGATGGAAAATGCCTGCAGTGAATCTCGCGTGGTTCATGAGATCCTGCTGCAGCAAACGGGCAGTCGCGGTTGCGTTGTAATGCCGGACCCAGTTGGAGCCAGCGGGATACAGTCCAAACATAGTCACACTCCACAGAAAAGTGGCGGAGTGCGCCCGGTAGGGATCGCTCCCCGCCAGGGTCTAAAAGAAAATGGATGCAGCGAACTGCGATCGATGCGTCGATGACGCGGGTGAAACCTCGTTTCGATAGCCGGTGATGGCTATCGGAACACGGCTGTGTCCGCGCGGGAGCGCCGTACTGGCCACTCCCACGAAAAGGCGGCATTAAGCCGCGAACAAATCATCGGTAAGCCACGATAGCGTCGTCGGTTCAGATGACTGGCTCGCCACCGGCATAACAACCGCCGGCGCTTCGTTGGTCTCATCCGGGTCTGCCGACACCTGCATACCGCCAACCAGACTGAGCGACGGCGCGACCGGTGCAGCATCGATGCCGGCGAGCACGCGGGCCGCGATCGCTTCCGCGTCCCCGGTCTCCAGCAGTTGAAGACACTCCACGAGCGGTGCGGGTTCGATAGTCGTGAGCTCGCACCAGCGCGTGACCTTGGCTTCAACAGTCGTTTCCAGGCTGATTCCCTGGGCACGGCTACGAACCACAGGTAACACACGGCCTTCGACTTTCAGACCCGCGGCGCCGGCGAACATCGCCGCAATCGCGTCGCGGTCGACCAGTTGCCGATGCTCCTCGTCGATCTGCCAGCGAACCCGGACGAACTTGTCGCCCGCGCTATCAGCGATCTCCTGCAGCTTCTTCATGTCGGGAGGCCCGTCGAACTCGACGCTGATCATTTGCCGCGAGGGCGTCGGGATCAGCAGCGAGTCCGCTTCTTCCGCATACACACCCCAAAGGAGGTAACCTTTCTCGCCCTCCTCGCCGTAATGAAAGCGCCCGATCGATCCCGGGTAGGCAATCCGTCGGCCAGCGCGCGTCCAGAACTGCTCCTTGTGGATATGCCCCAGCATGAAAGCGCTGCATTGCGCATCGAACAGCGCGCCAAGTGAGAATTCATGGTCGAAACCCGCCATCGTTACCCCGTGTTCCGTCGTACAGCCGTTCACGGTGCCGTGCGACACACCGATGGTTGGGATCCCGGCCTCGCGAAGCTCTGCGTTCACCCGGCCCGCCGCCGCCAGATATGCGGCGAGCACTTCGCCCAGTTCCGTGCCCGCGGCAAGCGCGCCAACGCTCACCGCGAGTTGGCCCTTGTTGACCGTAGGAAGGCAGCTGAATACGGCCTCCGGCTTCACGCGGATGATCTCGCCCAACTCCTCAGGGGAAAAAATCGGCCCCTGGGATGCCCAGAACTTTCCGTCGATCAACGCAACCTGTGACACCCTGTCTGCGATGTGCACATGGTGCGCGCCTCCCATCAGCGCGAAGTTATCGAGCGTGCCAGGCGGTTCGTGCGAGAACGTGCCCTGAAGCATGAGAACCGGCATCGCATTGGCCAGCCGGTGAACCTGGCTAGCCAGCGCGTGCAGAGATGGAGCATGTGCATCAAGCCGGTGATCGGTTGAGTCGCCGGAGATCACCGCGACTTCGGCCTTGCGCCCGATTGCGTCGCCAGCTGCAAAAGCGAAGCAACGATCGGCCTCATCAAGGTTATCCGGTGCGTAATGCAGGTCAGAAAAATGTGCGACTTTCAATTTCGCCTCCGTAAATGCAAAAAGGCCGCCCGTAGGCCGCCTCAATGGATGAACGCCGCGTCGCGGCAAGTTTAGATTTTCAGGATTGCGATAACGCTTCGCGCACCCTCATCAGCGCGATGCCAAGCAGATTTCGCCCTCGCCACTGACTTTTGTCGGTGATCCGAACGTCTCGCGTACCCAGTCCGATCCCCCAGATGAGGTCATAAGGACTAGCCTCGACCAGTTCGGTCGGAGCCGTTGCCAGCAGAATCGAACGCAGCCCCGGGTTCTGGGAAAACTTCTCCCTGCATCCCACGAAAACTATCGACTCCCGGCGTGCTTCCCAGGTTGCGAGATTGAAGCCGGCGACCTTGCGGCCGAGCATCTTTTGCGTCATGGGGTCCTCGGCTGCAAGGATCTTCGTGGCCGACTGGTCGTCGTTGAAGAGCTTCGCTTTCGAGAACATCATGAACTGTTCCACGCAGGTAAAGCTGACATCGTGGTAGCTGAACCGGCACGGATGCCAGTTGCTAAAAACATCCTCCGCGCCGAAGAACGCGGTCAAGTTGCCTATCCGGCGCATCATGTGCCTCCGTTAGTGACACGGGGATAGCCGCCGAAGCGGCGTAGTCTGGATTCTGGACCGTCGGGCCCGTCGATCGAGCACCTGTCAGAGCCTCTCGATCATCGCGTTCAGAAGGTCTGTCCCCGCAGGTGCAGCGTCCGGGTCCAGCAGCGTTGCAAGACACGCCCGAACGTCGATCGAGCCGTCGTCGGTGCGCAGCGCCAGTGTGTCCACCGCACTCAGAAGCGCTCCGGGCTCGGAGGCGCATCGCTGGGCGGCGTCGTACAGCGCTTTTTGATCAATCACTCGTACGTCGAGCGATACGCGAAAACACGGTGTATCGGGCATGGATTAATCCGTCGTTCAAGTAGATGGCCGCCGAAGCGGACTGTTTCGATGCGCGGGATGCGCTGTCGAAAGCACTTGAGCAAGCGTGCTTGCTGAAATGTTCTCGCCTATGGAAAGAAACCAGCCCCGAAGGGCTGGTAAAAGGTGAGGGAAAGAGAGGATCAGATCAGCAACGACTGCTGTCTCGCTTCAGCGATCTCTTGCGCGAGGAGCGCTGGAGCCGTGAGCGCCTGTTCCAGCCGCGCGTTCATCGCGTCGAGATCCTGCGCGCGTTCGACCCACCCGCGCCCGAACCGGGCATGGGCAAACACCTTGAAATCGTGTTTGCGCTCTTCCGCGCCCAGACCCAACCGCTTGAGCAGATCCGACATCCGGTCCCGCTTCTCCTCGATCGACTCGGTGTCGGCGTTGCCGGCCGGCGGTTCGCCGGCCCGATCCATCACATGAGCGAGCAACGAACCGGAAACCGGTGACTGGACGAAAGATTCTCCGTCAGGCTCACCTGTAGCCGAATGGCCGGTCAACGAGGCCTGAAACTCAGCCTGGGGCGCCGCCGACTCGCCCTGCACCAGGACATCAGGTTCCGTGTTGCCAGTTTCGATGCTGCCGTCGACACGCAGCGGCAGAACGTTGCCGCCCGCTTCTACCAGCGCGACTGCGCGGTTTGCTGCCTCCAGCGCAGGCTCGGCATCATCGGCACCGTCCAGCAGGGACCCGATGTCGATCTCCGCATCCAGCACCGTGAGCATCTGCTTCGCCCGCAACGCTTCGCCGTTGTCGCCGATACGCGTGATATCGAACTCCCGTTTCGATATCCAGAAGCGTGTGCCGGTCAGCCGTCCGCGTGCAAGTACGACGGTCTGCATGGCCGAGTAGGCTTTCTGCAGCACGTAGATACTGTTCGTCGGCAGCTCGATCAGCCCGAGTCCCTTGATATCGGGGACCGCGAAGATAAAGCTCGCCGACAGATTGCACTGGCGCGACTGATATTGAGGACAACGCTCAGGGTCGCAGATGCCGTCGGGAATTGCGTCGTCCTGGCGGAAGATGATGTCGCGTCCGCCAAACGTGCGGGTTGCGCGTTGCGCCCGCGGATCACGCTCGACCTTCGCGTACGTCTTGCAATACCGCTGGCCATCGTTTCCGTACTCGGAAAAGAACTTACGGCCAGTCGTACCCCAAGCGGTCATCTGGTTTGGCAGGTTGCCCATCCAGTCGTTGAACGCGAACAGCACCGGGAAGCGGTAGAGCTTCACACCCTGCCCGCGATCCTCACCGTACAGGCGAAGGATTTCGGTAGCCACATCGGGGTTAGTGAAGTCGGAGCGACGACACGTGAAATACTGGGAGTTTCGCGGGATCAGCGCGTTCTTGAGACGGAACCGCGATTCGAGGACCGTCTCGATCGTCTCGAACGAGTCGCCGGCAGCGACCATCTCGTCGTATGTCGCAACCGCGTTGGGATTCGCGTTTGCGATAGCCTGTTTGAGCACCTTGATACCGGGTCGGATCTTCCCGATCGTCGGCGGTCGCAGTGCTCTTTCTTCAACGATGCTCCGGGGAGGAGCGCCGGTCAAACTGAGAACAGCGTTCATGATGGTTTTCTCGCAAGAAAGAATATCGCCGACGTGCGCAACGCCCTGGCTGAATGCTCCAGGTCGGTTGCAGCCGCTTCTCCGCGGACCTCGGCAATGTGGGAAAGAAAGACTCGGCGTTCGGGGTCGCTGTAGCTCGCGATCCGCGCTACCTCGCATCGCTGTTGCCAGACTGGCGAGGCGGTGTCAGCAGAGGCGCGCTCCTCGTCGATCGTGTTGCTGATCGTTTCGGCAATACGCGCGTTGAGACGGTCAGGAAGCAGCAAGACACCTCCGGTGGTCAAGGGACGAAAAAAAAGCGCGCTCCCCGGTAAGAGGAACGCGCTTCGGATTCAGTGGTAAATGACCCAGACACCACATCCCTTCCGGGGATGTGGTGTCGAGGGAGCCCGGAGGCTCACAGTAGAGGACGTTAGGTCGTCCTCGCGCAGCATGGTCACGCCGCGCAAACAGCCCATTTTCGGAAAAGTCATTTTCCGCCGCAGGATCACGGATCAGCCTGCTTCAAGCGTTCTACCCGAATGGGCTCTGGGAAGAGAACACCCGAATCTTCGGGCTCGAACGATGTCGCGGCGCAAATGAATGCGGCCGGCAACGAGTTTCATGGCTGAAAGATGGGAAGCACGGGCGAGGCGCTTATCACAAGATTTTCCACACCAGCAGCCAGCTGGTCGGAGCATGCCCAGGGGCACGGCTTGTTACAGAAGATGGACCTCGGGTTAGGAGGTCAAGGTCGATGCGTCAGAGACGCCAGGAATGAAGTCAGTATGGCGCGAAACAGCCTGTGCAAAACAGCAAAAGACGACGAAATCAGCCTGGCTTTTGCTTTGATTGATCAGACTTTAGTCAATCACAATGGTCGGTGAGAGAGACCACACCTGAATACAATGGCCGCCGTTCTAGATACTTCTTCCGACCCGGAAGCACCGCTGTCCAGTCAGGACGGCGCCTTATCGCCCACCGCCGGAACCAGCACGGCCTTGGGGGTTGCAATCACACCCCTGCAGGCAGTTCCCTCCGCCGTGGCGGACTCGTCATCCCGCACCGGCCTGAGACCGATCGCCCGACTGACGAGCGACTCGCGGATCGCGAAGATCATTCCCGAGTCGGATGCGCGCACCGTTCTGCGCTACGGCTCGCAGTTCGCGCGCGACTTCATCCGCTCCGACTACAACTTCTGCGCGGCGAAGATGGCTGTTGCCCGCAAGGGCAAGGTTCGCGCGCTCGACACCGCATTGCGGGAAACCTCGGAATGGCTCTCCAAAGCGATTGCGTGGGTGGAGAAGCACAACGCACGGGAACTGCGTATGGAATACGAGGAAATCGAACTCCTGATCACCCGTCCTCTGGCCGGCAGCCTGGTTCGATGCCTCACACAGTATGACCGGCTATGGGTACGCACCCTCGAAGCGCAGCTCGCCCGCAAGTTTTCGACTGACGACGCTCGCGAGATCGCGCTTGCGAATGCCGAGAAGCGCATCCGGCACATCCGTCACGTGTGCATTCCGGACAACGACCAGTACGCAGCCGACGGCTCCCGCCTCGACGGCTAAGGTTTTCATACTACGTTGCGATCTTCGCCCGGCGCTTGACTTCTTCGCCGGCCGCCTACGCTCGACCTATCGAACCACCACGAGGACGACATGGATGTAAAGGAAATCCAGGCGCTGCATGCGCAGTATGCTTCGCCGACTCTCACAATCGAACAGGGCCGCCAGATTGCGAGCATGCCCGCGTTGTCTGTGCCAGATATCGGCGGAACTCGCCGCGGCATCAGGTTCGGCCCGATCCTCCGGTATCGTCGACATGCCCTGATCGCGCTGGCAGTTGCGGCACTGGCCGGTGGCGGCGGGATGAGCGCAGCACGTATCTGGCAGGTACTGCGCACTCAGGCCGGACCGCACACAGAGTCCATCCAGCCTGTTGCCACGCACGCTTCGGTGCCGCCCCCGGTCGAAACTCAAGCCGACAGCGACGGAAACATGCCACTCAATGTAGCGCCACCGCGCCCACTCAGTTCATCGGATTTTGACAGCCCTGCCCCACCTCGCGCCAACGGGCTCGCCAACGTCGATTCGAGGTCTCTTGCGAAGTCCGTTGACGTTTCTCCGGCGGTCACCGGTACGCAGCCCACCGCCGCGCATTCGGTCATCGACAAGGCCACCGCGGCAGCGTCCCCGATTCACGCGCCGAGCCGACGTGCCCAGCCGGCAGCCCAGCCCGTTGCGGCCGCACGCTCCGACGCGCCCCCTGTAGCAGAGCCGGCGACACCTGCACGGACGCAGTCGACGCAGCCCGCGCCACCGGTCGCGCCGCCCGAGAAAGCTGGTACCGCCGTTGCGCCAGCCGTCGCAGCGGTCTCCGGTGAAAGGTCGCCTGCTCGCATCCCCCGCCCTACTCACCACATAGCCAGTCGTCACAAGCCGACGGACGAGACGCCGAGCGAGCCAGTCGCCGCTTCGGGCAACGCCACCAAGGCGCCCACCGCTCCGACCAGAACCAGCGACGTCCAACTTTTTTGAGCGTGCTCCTATGAAAACTCAAGCGGTCAATTTCACCCTGCTAGGTCCTGGCTCCACGATTCACGGCGACGTTATCCTGGATCACGGCCTGAGTACTTTCGGCATCGTCAGTGGGAATCTGGTGGCAAATGCAGGCCTGCTGCATATCGCTCAAGGCGGGATGGTCAAAGGTCAGGTCGAAGGCGAACACGTTCGCATCGACGGGACTGTTGAGGGCGACGTCCACGCGCGCGGGATGCTCGAGATCAACGGTCGGGTGAAAGGGAACATTTTTTACTGCGGCACCATCCGGCTTGGTCCGCGCGCCGCGCTCGATGGCCAGATCTCTCGCGTGTCGCGGGAGCTCACGATTGAGAACGGGGCAAGCAACGTTCAACACCTGACGCGCACCGGTGCGGGCGCCTGACAGAGCGAGCACATTGATCATGATCCGACTGTTTATCACCCGTTACCTGACCACGGAATGCTTGCGCGGATGCGCGGCGGCCGCCGTATCGCTTGCCGCGCCGATCGCTGGGGTGAAGGCTATCTACGACGTCGACGTCAACGCCGTAAATGGACTGGGGTGGCTCTCCGATGAGTCAGATTGGCTCTACCTGGCGGCGAATGGGGCGCGCCTATTCTCAGTCCCGGGTTGGGACCTGCATAGCCTGGTCTGGTTGGGTGCATCGCTGCTGCTGTTTTCTGCTGGAAGCGTCGCTCTGCTCACAATCGGGACGTGCCTGCTTTCTGGGTACATCCATGGTGGCACCGCATGGACTGTGGCAAAAGCGCGGGCTCTCGAAACTATCACGGCAGCTCTACCGGCCCGCGAGCGATTTCGCGAACCCGCGACAGCAGTCCGATCCGTTTCGCCAGAAGGAAAGCCGGGCGCGTGACGTCCGACAGCCGTTACGCATCATCAACGGGCGACCGTCAGGCGGACGCCCTCCTCGATCTTTCCAACAGACGTTCCCAGACATGAAACTCAGTAAAATGTATTGCGTAGTGGCCGCCGGATGCGCGACAGTATTCTCGATGGGCGCAATCGCTGCCGGTGGCGTGCATCACCTGCAGATCCAGCTTCTCAGGAACGGGAAACTGATAGTCGCCGGCGAGATTCCGGACGTCCTGGTAGCAAACTCGGGCTTTGCTACCTCCAGCGGTCGCCCGATTGGCTACGCCGTCTGCCAGAAGGTCGGCGATGCGACGCAGATCGCCACGCTGGAGAAATTCGTCGGTATGTCACTGCTTGTCCAGACGCTCCGCACTGACGGCGATGCGGTGGATCTCTCCCTCTCCGCCGCCGATACAGTTGAGCGCGGCATTTCCCAGATTGGCCCGCAGGATTGCCCGTCCCAGGTCGTCGCGACGGAAGGCCTCACCGACAACGATGTGCGCGCGACGATTCGCGACGGTCAGACAATCGACGTGCCACTCAACGATCCGCGCTATCACGTTCACCTGTCCATGAAGGCTGACTGACCCCAACGGGGCGCGGCGCGTCAGATACTCTGCGACGCAGAATAGAACAGCGCCTCGTAGCCTTCGATTTTCACCAGCTTCCTTTCCCGGTCGACCTCAATCCCGCGCGTCTCGAACCAGACGGCGAGCCAGATTGCGCACCGCTCAAGTGCATAGCTGGCTGCTTCCGTCACAGCCAGATTCGTGTGATGGCGGGCAAGAGCAATCTGCGCAGGTGAATTGGCGAGAAAGAACACCGGCCAATCCGCTCGCGCGCGTTGCCATACGCGTGCGAACTCGGCTCCCATCTCCACTGCCGACAGTCGCGGAATCACGTCGCACTCGAAGTCATCAACATTTACGGACTGCCCCAGCAACGCTGACGCAGGATCGGCGCGTTCGCGCATCGCCTCGAAGGGGACGACGTTGGCTGCCGCCCACGAGCGCACCGTGGGACCATCGGCCCACACCCGGGCCACGACCGCAGCCTCAAGAATCTCCGCGCACCTGTCACCGGGAACAAGCGCGAGGCCCGCGATTGCCAGAGGCGCCCAGCCGTCGCGCCCTACGGCGTAGCTGAAAACATCATCGCCGTCGTCGTAGGAGAAACACAGTTCGTCACATACCGCTGCCCGAAAGTCGAACGATGCGGCTGCAACACGATGCGCGCGCGGCGCCGTTTCTGCCGCGGCTGGCGCTTCGCCAACGAGTCGCGAAGATGCGGCCGGCACGTAACCGAGCAGGCGCAACAAGTGGTCTAGCAAGGCCAGCTCCTATGGAACATATTTCACGCCACGGCAGATTCGAGAACGAAGCGTGAGACGGGGTTTTTCTTGATGGTGGCGATCGTCAGGCCGTCGCGCGCGCGTGTCATGGCGACGTAGAACAGCCGGCGCTCTTCGGACTCCGGGCTCTTGTCATTCGGCACCACGTTCTCTTCGGCGCGCGTGATCCAGACGTGATCCCACTCGAGTCCCTTCGAGTTATGCATGGTCGTGAGCACCAACGCGCCTTCGACCCGCTTGTTGTTGTCCCGTTTGAGGAATTCGATACGCTCGCTGAACGTACCGCTCAGGCGCGAAATCACGTCGTAGGTGGCCTGAATCGACCGGATCGCCTGGTCGGCCTTTGCGTACGTCAACATCCATTCCTGCACACCTTCGAGCGCGAGTGAATAGAATTTCCGCTCGCACAGCGACTGCCACTCGGACAGGCGCTTCATGAAGGCGCGATAGGCCGTTGCCGTGTCCTCAGGCAGACCCAGGGCGACGAGATCCTTCTTCTGACGCTGGACCAGCGCTGAGCCCATGTCCCCGTGGAGCAAAGCAAGGTGCCCCGAGCTCATGCCACTGTGCCCTAGCACCGCGTCGAGTCCATTGAGCCTGGTTCCCTGGACGATCTCCAGCAGATTGCACATCAACGCGCCCTGAGGTCGGTTGATGATGGACCGACCGGAGGCGCGAAAGTACGGCACGCCATGGGAGCGGCACACGGACTCGATCGGGTCCAGAATGCGATTGGTCCGGGCAAGGATGGCGCACGAACGGCCAGCAGCGAGCTTTGGTTGCAGTGCTTCGAGCGCGGCGACCGCGTCGATGTACTCGTCGTCGAATCGTTGCGTATCGACGGTGCCGCCGGTGCCTCGCTCCGCACGCAGCAACTTCGGAATCCGGTCCTCGTTGTGTCTGATCAGACGATCGGCCGCATCGAGAATCTCGCTGCGGCAGCGATAGTTGCTCCCAAGCACGACGCGTTGCGCATCGAAGGTGCTGGCAAACGACTCCATGCCCCTGAAGCCGAGCGCCGCCCGAAAGCCATAGATGCTCTGGTCATCGTCCCCGACCACAGTCACCCGCGCGCCGGCGTTCGCATGCAGCTCCACCCACCGGTATTGCAGCGGATCGGTATCCTGGAACTCGTCGACAAGCAGATCGGTGAACGGGTACGGTTGTATTTCACCCTTTTCCATCCCAGCCACCGCGAGCCGCAACAAGTCCTGAAAGTCTATCTTTCCGTTGCGGGCGAGTGCTTCCTGATAGGCGTTGTAGAGCTGGGCTTCGGTCGTACCCTGCTCCACCCGGCCGAAATTGGTCTTGATACGCTCGATGACAGGCACGGCGTCCTCGACCTTCCAGTTCAACCCCATTTCCGCCATCACCCGTCCGAGAAGCCCCGAGCGGTCGCCTTCGGACGCAATGTCGCGTCGACCGCTCCCGGCAAGCTGCCGGAAGGCCAACGAGTGGAATGTGCCCGCAATCAGCCGAGGCTTCGCCGATGGTATCGCGAGCTGCAGTATCCGATCACGCAACTCCACCGCGGCGTCCTTGCTGAATGTCACCGCGCCGACAGTGGTTGCTGGATCGGCCAGCAGGAGCATCGCTTTGGCTGCGATTGTCTTGGTCTTGCCGGCGCCCGGACATGCGATCGCCACGCAGTGACGGCGCATCTGCGCCACCTCGCGTTGCTGCGGATTCAGGTCGTCGAGCATGGCCGACCCGCCTAGCGACCGCGAACTGTCGTCATCAACCGCAAATGGGTCGTGTAGCCGCGCACGCCCACCGGGTGGAATTTGCGCAGAAAGCGGGAAGTTTCCTCATCGACGTCGGACTGGTCGCGGATGCCATTCCAGACGAGAAAGTCGAAATGGTCCATTACACGGTCAAACTTCATGATGAGGGACAGCAGGCGCATCGAGAACCGCGAGTATGCCTCTACCTCGATCTCGAGGGACGGCTTGGTGACGCTTGGCTTGAACACAACGTCGCCGCGGGCGACCATCTCGGATTCGGTGCGCTCGCGGAAACCGCCGGCGACTTCCAACTGTTCGTTCACGTACGATTCCAGCTCACCGATCTGCTTCTCGAACCAGTCGCTCACGGCGCCCTGGTCCTGCGCGGTGAAAGTCGAGCGGCCGAAGCGCTGCATGTTGATACTCATGCGGTTCAGGTACGGCCACCACTGCTCGAACAGTGGCTTCATACGCGTGTGGTTCAGACGAACCGCCGCCGACACCACAGCGGCGCCGGACAGTTGCCGGTCGAGCAACTCGCGACCGATTTCCCGACGGCGGCGAACGATCGCGGCGCGCTCAGCAGGCGGAAGATCACGAAACAGCTTTCGCGTGCGCTCGACCTGATCGCGTTTATCCTGCGCCTCGCTTGCGGAGATGAGCCCTTCCTTCTGGAGAATGGCTGCGTCACCTTCCATGCGAGACAGTTCGGCCTCGAGCTCGCCGTCGTCGGCGCCGTCCGTGACCAGCGGACCTGCCGGAACCGTCCCAGAAGCCAATGCGACGTCGTCCGGCAGGATGCTCCCGTTGAGAGCGGCCGTTCCAGTGTCGCCGTCTGCGATTTTCGTCTCTTCGTTGATGGTGCTCATGTCGGTATCCCTGTTGGAGTGTGCACGCGCACCCGCGCGGCATGAGCTTATTGTTGCGAGGAAAGGCTCCGGCACATCACCAAAACATGCGTGATTTAAGCTCGCTTTGAGGCGTGCACGTTCTCATCCGCGAACGAGGCGTTTGCTGTGCGAGAGTGGGCCTTCGTATCGTCGTGTCAACAACGGATCGACGCGCCCGGCATGGAGGAAGATGTGTGAGAGGTTGGCCGGAGTAGGGCCCGCATCCGGACGGCGGGACGCTCATCAGCACACTGCGCGTAACGCGTTGTGCGCCCTTAGGCGGAAAGCCCCCTGTTTTCCAGCGGCTTTCCGGATAAATTGGCGTGCCCTATTGATACGAGGAGGCGGCCTTCCACAACAATGCCCCAAGGCAGACGGCAACCACCACCCAGTACTGCGCAAGCACCGGGACCGGCGCGACGAGGACGGCAAACGCCACCCCGAATATCAATAGGATTCCGTGTCCAGCCAGGTGGAACGACAGCGGACTGGCAAAACCGGCGGCCGCTGCCTTGATCTTGCGGCGCACGGAACCGTCGACAAACATCGCAAGACAGAATACGCCGGTACCGAGGAGCCACAGCTTCATGACAATCGCGCGGTACAGAAACCGGTATATCAGCAGCCAGAAATTGCGGACCCAGGTACGCGCGAAATCTGACACACCTCCGTCGCTCAGCGTGTCATCGCGCGTCGCGTCCATCGTCGCCCGCAGGAACCCCGGTTCGACAAAGAGCTTTTTGAACAACACGTTGGTATGCGATACAGCCTCGTCCGCACGCGCCTCGCCCACCGTCGCGACCACGGATCTCGACTCCACGTCGGGAATCTCGAACAGAGTGGGCTCTGGAATCACCGGCATGATGAAAACAGAAATGATGGGCACGATAAAGAACCACCATTTGACGTGCGAGACGAAGCGGCTATTTGCCATATAAGTACATTCCGAGCTGGACGAGCAGGTACGCAGGGAAGATCACCAGCCCTGCGAGCCCCAGATAGAAGTGAGCCGGTTTGCGGGTGATGAAGATCCCGAGCGCGTATGCCAACGCCTCCCTGCCCCGCGCAAACTCCGCGGGCGGCGCAGCCGACATTTCGTCCTGCGATCGCGCGGTTGTAAGCGCACGCCGCGCGACATCGTCGTCAACCCGTGACAGCTTCGCAATCAGCCAGACTGTGAGCGACATCGTAGTCCTCGAAGTAAAGTCGGAAGCTCTCGCCCGTCAATGCGCGCGCAGCAAGCTGGAACGCAGCTGAGCGCTGCGTGATGATCTCCGGGCAGCGCTCGTCGACCATTCCCGTTTCCCAGTCACTGTGACGCGCCTCAAACGACGGGATCGGCTCGAACATAGGCGACCACACGAAGTATTTCTCGCCCTGGCGGGCCACGTAACGGCGTGCGTATAGTAGGTGCGCGCGCTCGAAGAGGCCTTGCATGAACGCGACATGCGGCGTTCCAGTCTTGCGTGTGCGTTTGAACGCCGCCAGCGCGGACTGGAGCATTTCCACGATGAGCGGGTCTGTCTCCCCCTGGAAACGCTCACCGATAAAGTCAGCTACGCGCGCGCACGCGAGTTCGAGCTCCGGTGCCAGCGTGAAAACCGGCAGAAGGCGTGACGAAAGCTTGTGGTCGCGGATAATTTGTTTGAATACGGCAGACATGCGTAGGTTTTCAGCCTTGTAGGATTGGAATACGGCCCTGGTACACCGCCGCGCCAGAGATCCGCATGAAGTACTGCAGGTTCGGCAGGCCGTGAATCAGACGGGTTGGAATCAAAGGGACCTTCTCCAGTTGCAGGGACCGCGACACGCCCCCGTTAAACTCGCCGACGTGCGCTTCGCTCCCCGTGCTCGTGCTGCCAGTCACAACGAGATTGCGGATCGCGGTTTCGCCGACCTTGTCGGAGAACCACTGCGCCGTGTCGCTGTCTTCCAAGCGTAAGATGATCTGATTGTTCAGATTCCCCAAAACCTGCAGCATTTTCGCGGCATTTCCGAGCCGCGCCTCGAGGTCAGCGCGCGCCTGGAAAGCGACGAATGCCTTGAAGCCCGCGCCTCGACCCTTGTTAAGGATCTGGATCACCTGCTCGTTGATGGCTTCTGCAATCTCGTCGATGATCAGGACGACATCGGGAGGCACATCGTAGAAGTTGTAGATGGAGCCGCAAACCGCCGCCACGTCGGCGAGAACCATCGACGCGATCGCCTTCTGGACAATGTTGTTCGACAGTGAGTCCAGCCCCATGTACAGCGCGGCTTTCTGCTTGATGACCTTGTCGATATCCCAGATTTCGCGCTCATCGTCGAAGTCGTCTGCCTTCGGCGAGAGCATGAGCCCGGTCTCACCTGTGGCCAGCATCTGCAGGAGAGGCAACACGGACGCGATGATCCGCATGTAGTGTTCCTTGTCATGCGTGTGGGTTGCGACCAGCCCGTCGATGGTTTCGTGCCCCTTGTCGAGAGCCGTGAAACGCGCGTGGTAGAGCGCCACCATGCCGTCGACGATCGAGGCTCCCGGCTTGTTGCCGATGTTGGCGGCGTTCGACGTAACGAGGTTCTCCCAGTCGGGCAGGCCGTTCTCCCGGAAGAACCGTTTCAGGCCGCGCTCCAGGAGCGTCGTCACGCCCGATTGCGCGTACTTCAGGATCGAGCGCAGCGTCGGCTTGTCGCCCACGAAGAGTTCGCCCTTGACTGCCCGGTCGATGAACAGGAACGCGAAATCCCGAAACGGCCCTTCCTCCATCAGTTGCGCGATGCGGCTCGGAATCTCCGACGGCTGTGACCAGTTTTCGATCGGATTCAGCCGGATCGACTCTGATGGCTTGGCCTGATTGAAGTACAGGAACTTGCGACCGGCGCGCCCGCACTCGCGTTCGACGCGCCTTTTCCACTCGGCGTCGTTCTTAGGGTCGATGATGATGAGCACGTCACCGAGGTGAATGACCTGGGTGGAAATGACCTCGTAAGTACGGGTCTTGCCGGCGCCGGTGGTGCCTCCAACGAGCGTATGCCCGCCCATCGCCTTGTAGTGGAAGGGCACCATCCCCTTCTTTGGCTCCATGCCATGAATCCACGACGAACCTTGCGGCATGCGGTCCCGGATGCTGTCGGCCGGCGCGAAGATCGATTCGATCGCCTCTTCGATCTTGCGGCCGGTACGCGACTTTGACAGCCACCGCGGCAGCCCGGGGATGTCAGTCGTCGGCATGCGCAGAATGTCGTGCGCTATCTGGCAGTGCTTCTGGGTCCACTCGTAGCCGATGCCGAGATACATCGAGTTGGCTTCTTTGCGCATCCGCTGCTGGATCTTCAGCAGTTTATGTACGTCGAGCGTGGTCAGCCATTTCGTCGAGATCGCCATGCGGAACTTGAGCGCGGTCCAGATCTGCCTCGACCTGAACGCCAGCACCAGCAGCGCAAACAGGCCGAACGCCCAGCCATACGGCATGCCTGAAAGTGGCAGGATGAGGAGCGCAAGAAGCCAGAACGCAGCGGCCCGGAACTCGTAGATTGGGCGAAAGTGGTTGATGTAGTTCACGGCATACTCCGTGCGACGATCAGTTCACCCGCGCGCGGCGCGAGCGTGATCTCTCCATTCGCGTTCGTCAGAAGAAGGTTGCGCTTGCGAAGGTGTTCAACGAGCGCGTCGCTCGTCACGCCATAGTTGCCGATCAGGCGTTTGGTTACAACGAGGCCTTTCTCGGACCACACGACTTTCGCTTTCCCGCCCGCGACATCTTCGCGCAGCGCGCGAAACAGTTCGCGGATGATATTGGGTGCTCCGTTGAGCACTTCTTCGAACGTCTGCGGGTCCGACGACCCCACGGGGCGGTGCTGGGCCGGGGTCGACGGCACGTCGGCGGGGTTGACCGCCGTTGAAACCCGTGCGTCATCACCAGCGAACGGCAGCCCAAGTTGGTCCGCGGCCCGCTTGCGTACGCCGCCTTGGGCAGCAACAGGCGCCACGCCTTGAGTCGTGTCGGGCTCGATTTCGATGACATCCATGAGGGACTTCGAAGCACGAGCGGTTACGCTGGGCGCAACAGGCGTCTGAGGTGTGCCGCTGCCAGAGAGAGCGGGTTCGGCCGCTGCCTGCGGTGGCACTGATTGAGCAGCCGCGGCCGCTGGGGGTGTGGATTCCGCAGGCCGGGTAGCCTGCGCAACGTGAACCGGCGTCCCACCGGATGTCGGCTGCGTGGCCGTCGCGCCGGCAGGCGTGACGACGGGTTGGAGGACGGCCGCAACATCGAGCGCGGATGGCACGGCGAACTGCACCGGTTCGAACACCGCGCGCTGCGCCTTCCGATCGAAGTCGCCGGCAGTAACGATCGCCTGTCGCACCACCTTGTGCGTCAGCGACTCGGAGTCGAGCGGTCGCATACTCGGATTGATCGCTCCGAAGAGTTCCGAGAGTACTTCGGCATCAAGCCCGCCGAGAAGGTCGGGGCCGATCAGCATCTGGGCAAGCATGCCTGTACGCATACGTTCGACGGGCAACGGCGTTTGCCGCAGGCCCACCCTGTAGGGAGCCTCTCCGAGCCAGGAGGCTGCCGCGCCGTGTGCTGACGGGTTCCATTCGGCCATATCGCGCTCCCGGGTCACAACGAAATGCCGGTGCGGCTCATCGAGCCCGGAACAGACTGCCGCGAGGAACACCGCGTAGTTGTACTGCGGCTCGATCCTCCGGCGCTTCTCCGAAGTCAGGTTGGTGCCGAACTTCTGCCCACCGGCAAGACGCATCGCGTAGAACGCCGTCTCCACGGCGAAGCGGAAGGCACCGCCCGGTTCGCGATAGAACTCGGCATTCAGCGGGAGTGACGAAAACCAGTCGGCGCAACGCAACAGCACCGACAGCCATTTCCGGTCGAACTCGGTACGCCTCGCCTCATTCGCACACTGCTCGATCAGGTCCACCCGCCGGCGATGCTGTTCGACCAGCGCTAACGCCGCCAGCGGCTTATGTAACGCTGCTGTGGTCATACAATGCCGCCGCTTGCCTTGCTCGCGAGCTTGCCGAGGATCGAACCTGATGCATTGGCGCCCCCACCGAAGATGCCTGCCATTTTCGGAATCTCGAATGACAGCAGCAGCACGAAGAACGCCAGATCCAGGACGTACGTTGAACCTTCCGCCGTCGACAGCCCGATCTGCTTCGCCTGTGCCAACGCCGTCGTAATGGAAGCCGTTACGAGACGAACCAGGATCGCGGCGATGACCACATACATTCCGGCGCTGATCATGTAGTCGAGCCACGCCTTGAAGTAACCGCGCGTGAACGACGAGAACCCGAGCGCGAAGGCGATTTGCCCAAGTACGATGCCAACCGCCGCCTGCAACTGTCCAATGTGTACGTAGAAAATGAACACAACGGACGTGACCATCAGGACCAGCCATGCGAGCAGAAGCGGAACCATGCCGATCGCCAGCTTCACATAGTTGTACCAGTGCTCGGCTTCGAACGCAGCGATAACTGCGTCAAAAATCTGGCCCGACGCCGACGAAAAAATACCCTGCCCGCTCTGCATGTTCCCTGTGATCTTCTGCGAGAGCGCGAGGAACCAGTTATAGAAGCCGGGGGCGGCCTTGACGTATCCCACGTAGATCGCCGCGAAGATGCCCAGAATCGCAAGCTCCTCGAAGAACGCAATCCATGCGCCAACGGGATCTTTCGTGCCCGCAAAGCGGATCGCGGCCAGAACGATGGTGATGACGGCGAGACCGCCGGCGAACTTGTCCGCGTCGTCCTTGATCAATTGACTTGCGGTGACCGCGGCGGGAATAACCGAGTCGAAGAGCGTACCGAGTTTGTCGATCGCTTTCGAGGCGCCCGCGCCGATCTCGCCCGGCTTGATGACCGAGCCCGGCGCCGAGGTAGACCCGCCCGCGCTCGAGGGGCCGCCCGTGGTGGAACCGTCAGGCATGACTACTGTCCCATCGGCCAGGGCGATGGGAATCTCCTGCGCGGTCGTTACGGCAGGCCACGCGGCCCCGAACGCAATCACGAACATCAGCGTAGGGAAGAACGTAAATAATCGGCGCATCAAGCTCATAGCAGGACTCGTCATTTCATGCTATCGAAGGCCGCCCGCTCGGCAGCCTGCTGGGCTGTGAAGCTCTGCATCGCCGCTGCCTTCGTCTTCGCGTCCTCGTTGGCGACAGATGCTTTCTGCGCATCCTGCTGCTGTTTTGATGCCGTCATCTGTAAAAGGTCTGCGTTCTGGCTGGTGACGATGTCGAGATAGTGGGTTGTGAGTTCCGCCGTCGCCTGGGCGGTAGGTGTAAGTGCCATCTGCGACTGCAATTGCGCCCGCCGCTGCGCCAGCTGCTGCGTGTGTTGCATGACGTCACTTCCCATCTGGAACAGACCCTTGGATTGCGAATCGTTCTGCTGGTAGAGCGTCGCCATGTCAGCGAACCACTGCGTATTCGACTTGCCCGAGCGCGCTGCAAGCGTCTGCACATGGGTAAGCCATTCATTGCCCTTTTGCAGGTCACCGTACAGATCCGTCGCGTTGCTGATCAGGTCCTTGTATTTGCCGATATCGCCCGTGATCTGGTCGTACTGCGCCTTCATCGCCGTTGGGTCGAGGTTGACCGCCTGAAGCAGCTGATTCGCCATCATCTGGTACTGATAGACGATGTTCGTATCCTGGTAAATCTCACCTTTCACCGCCTTGGCGGCAGTGATCACGTTTTGCGCGAAGTTGGTTGGATCAAAGACAACCCATTGGGCAAAGGCCCCCTGGACCATACCGAACATCAGCCCCACCACTGCCGCGAGTCGAATGAATGTTTTCTTCATTGTGTTCACCTTCACAAGGGATTTGCCGTTTGACGGACACGTGTGTTGTCTTCGTTATGGTTTGCCGGCGAGGGGCCAGCCGGTTGTCGTGTCAGCACCGGCGCGGCTGGCGCGCCGGCCGACGCGGCCCGCGCGCGAGCATTGACCTCGGCCGCTACCATGCGTGCTTCACGCGCGCTATTGGCCACCAGGGTCGGGTCGATAGTCGGATCGGCGGACGACGCAGCGGAGAACACCGACAGCGCGGTCACCATAGGTACGAGTGCAACGCGGGTGAGATTCATTGGGGCTTCCTTGTTATTCGGTGGCCATCATTTCCTGCATGTACGCCTCGCGCCAGTGCGGCACACCCGAGGTGAAATGCTTGTCGAGCACGGCCTGTGCGCGCCCATCGGAGCGCAGCGCCGCGAGCGTTTCCTTGGGGAAGCTCGCCTGGAGCATCCGTGTCTGGTTGGGCGTAACCCACAGGTAATCGCGGTTGGGCACCGCGTCGGAAATCATCTGGATCTGGTCCAGCGTCAGTCCAAACTTTTCCTGGTAGAGATGCAGGCTGTTTTTCGCATCCCGGTTCGGCAGGTAGATGATGTTCGGGATGTTTTCCTTGAGCACCTCGAAGTCCGCAATCCGTGCCACCTGCGCAAGGGACTGCGTCGCCATCATCAAGGTTGCGTTAAGCTTGCGGATGGTCACTGCCCACACCTCCAGCCGTTCATAGAAGCGCTGGTTCTTGAAAAAGAACCCCGCCTCCTCGACCTCGATCACCGTGTACCGTTTGCCGTCGAGCCACTGCGCAATCCGGTAGAACGCGTAATCCATGAACAACGCGGCGGCCTCCTGATAGTTCTGAAACAGGTCGCCCATCTCGATCGAGATGTCGTCGGACAGCGTGAACGCATCCTCGACGTGGTCGAAGAAGCGGCCGTTCTTCTCGCCACGCGTCCAGACCGCGAGGCGCTCGCGCAGTTCGATCGGCAAAAGCGTGTTGAGGAATGACAGCGTCCAGAACTCCGGGCCGTAGCCTTTGCCCAGCGTCTCCACCGCCTCAAAAATCAGGCGCTCCTGGGGCTTGGTGCAGCGGAAATCGTCGTCTTCGATTGCCATCTGAACCCACTCGGACACGTACGGAAAATGCTTCTCGTCATGCAGCAGTGACAGCGGATTAACTGACGTCGCCGCTTCAAAGCGTCCCGTTGCGTCGACGAACCTGCCGCCCGCCAGAACAGTCGGAATGCGTGTCGAACGGTCCTTGTCGAAGCGCACACGGCGCGCCTTATGGCGGCCGGTCTGCGACATGAGGAAGTTCAGCATGATGGTCTTGCCCGCACCGATCGGACCAAGAATCAGCAGGTGCGACGCCCCACCGGGCTGATGCAGGTTGACCCGCTGCAGGGTCTTGTGGCGCGTCGGGAGCATCGTAAGCGGCCCGGTCTTTTCGCCTGACTGCTCCGTTAGCCAGTCGTTGACCGTATGCCCTTCCGCGACGCTGCGCAACGGTGCGATATCGGACACTGCGGGCGTTTCCACGAACTGCAGGCGCCGCTGCTGATCCCAGCGACCAGGCAGGGTCGATGCCCAACTGGCGAACAGGTTTTCCCGCTCAACGATCACGCCAAATCCGGCGTTACCGATGCGGCCGACAACCTCACGCGTCGCGTCGTCGCACTCGTCGATCGTGTCGCCGTAGACGATCACGGAGATATTCGCGAAACCATACTGCTGGCCATCTGCCACCAGTTTGGCCAGTGCTTTCTCCGCTTCGTCCGCCAGGCGCTCGCGGCCCTCGTCGTTCTTCTGCTCCTCCTTGGTGAAATACTGCTTCACCATCGACCAGGGATTAAACGCCGCGACCTTGTAAAACTTGCGGATCTTGTTGATGTAGGCCGACGCTTTGGTGGTGTCGAGGAAGCGGAACATGACGCACACGTCCAGTTCCGCATCCACCTCCGCCAGCACATCGAGCGCGGCCTCCTGGAAGCCCATCCACTCCTTCACGCCGATGATCTTTGCGTACCGCTGACCGTATGCGGACTCGAACAACAGGTGTTCCGCGCCGATCGTCGCGACCGTCTCCGTCAGATGCGTATCGAGCATCGTTACCGGATAACGTACCCGCCGCGGCGGAACAGAGGGATTCGCCGTCTGGTGTAGAAATGCGAGGGAATTCTGAAGCTGCAGGCGTTTCATCTTCAGGCGCGTTACCCCGCCCTTGAAGGCATCGAGTACCGATTCGAAGCGCTTGATGTCGGAGGTCAGCCTGTCGATGTCGAACGCGAAGGCGCTACGTGCGAGCACCGAATCCTTGATCGTCTCGAAAATCGCGACCGGAACGGACTTCCCGCCCACCGTCATGTGGTACGCAACCTTCTCGAACACCTTGTTGATACCGGTCTCCGGCGTGTACGCGAGCGCTACCGAATGCGCGTTGCGGAAGTACTTCCCGCTCGCGACATGCTTGCGGTTAATCGCGTCGACGCGGTCATCGATCGAGGCCGCGAAGGTCCCGTCGATCTCTCCCTTGATGCGGCGGTGCGACAGCCGCCACCATGCTGTAACGCGATGGTCGAAGTTCTTGCACGCGTGGTCGAGATTGTCGCGCGCGGCCGAGATATCGGACGTGATCGGACTGTCGGCATCGATGCCGTCGAACGTGTACACGCTCAGCAACGACCCATCCTTGACCAGAATCAGTTCCGGCGTGACCATCGTCGCCCACGGCGCGATCTCCTGGATCGCGCGTTTCGTGAATTTCTTCTTCAGCATGGAAGATCCTGATCAAACCCATAGGGCCGCTTGAAGCGTGCCGCGAACTTCGTGGTAGGCACCGGCTCGTAGACGTCCGGGTAGCGGTTATAGACCAGCATGACGAGCCGCCACCACGGGTCCTTCGATGTTTTCCAGCGCAGCAGCCAGTGCAGACCTACACCGACGACCAGGAATGCGGGCGTCGTACTGCTGTAGCAAAGCAGGATCGTTAGAGTGCCGCTCGCGATCGCGAGTCCGCGATCAGCCCCGCCGATCTGGCGCGGCAACGAAAGCGAGCGACTGACTTTGGTCCGCTTACGCACAGGTGTAGTTGATCTTCAGGTGGTTCTTGACGATCGGGATCGCGCACGATGCAATGCCGAGCCCGACGAGGACCAGCGAAATGAACTTGCCGATCGAACTCTCCGAGTTAGCGATCGCCACGGCGCCGATGATGATCAGCACGATGCCAATGGCGTACAGCCACGGCCCGCTGACGTACGACGAGATCAGACAGATCACGTCGGTGGCGGAACCCAGATCCGACATATCGACCGCCGAGGCCATTGGTGCGAAACACGCGAGCGCCGCGGCCACTATCGTGCTGCGCAATTCCCTTCGGCTGAACAGACGCACAGCCAGCTTGCGGATCGCAGCTCGAGCCTGATCGAGTTGGGTGAAAAGTTGCTTCTTCATTGGTACTCCAGTCAGTTAGAAAACACGATTGAGGACGTAGTCCCCATCCTTGAAACCCTTGATCTCGACAATCTCGGAAACGTGGCGCAACTCGCCCGTACGGCGCAGATGGATCACATAGTTGAAGCAGTCGGCAATCGACTTGCGCATGTCCGCGAGTTCCCAACGGCTACCTGGTGGGATGCCAAGCATTGCGAGACTTTCGAGACGGCCCAAAGCGCCACGCGCGTCGTTCGCATGGATGGATCCAAGCCCACCGTCGTGGCCCGTGCTCAGTGCCTGAATGAAGTCGTATGCCTCACCGCCGCGCACCTCCCCTACAACGATCCGGTCGGGACGAAACCGCAGACACAGGGCGACGAGGGCCTGCGTGGTGACTTCCTTGTCCGGATTCGAGAGGAGCCGGACGAGGTTGGGCACGCGCAGCTTCAACTCCATGGTGTCCTCGATCGAGATGACCCGTTCGTCGTCCGGAATCTGTTCGCCCATCGCGTTGAGGAATGTGGTCTTACCGGTCGACGTGCCGCCTGCCACCAGGATATTTTTGCGCTGGATGACAAGCTGGCGAACCGCTTCCATCAGCGCTTCGTTCTCGATGCCAGGATGAAAGAGATCGTCGTTGGTCCGCTCGGCTCGAGCGTGAACGCGTGAGAACGCGCCCATCGAGACATAGTCTCCAAGCGAGAGATTTGACTCGCGATGTTTGCGAATCGACAGTGCGTGGCCGTCGATCGCAGTCGGGCGCATGACAGCCGCTATACGCAGCCCCTTGTGCCCGGCATTGATGATCCCTTGCGACGTACCAGCCCTCGCGGTTTTCTCGACCGACGATGCAAGCGCGTGGACCGCCCCATTGAGGGTCGCCTGATTTAATGTCAGGTCGAGCCGGGTCATCTTGCCGCGGCGCTCAACCCAGACGCTCTGGAAGTTGTTGATCATGATTTCCGCGACGTCTGGCGCCTCGAACTGCTCGCGCAACGGAACGAACGATTCGAAAAACATCTTCACCGCGCTCTCTTCAAGAGGGCGGAGTTTGAGCAGTGAGGTTTCGGGAGACTCGGACATGCAGCTATTGTTAAAGCTGCGCATACCAACGGCAGACCGAAAGAGTCGCGAAATTTGAGCGCTTTCAATGCGCGGCGAGGGCCGGTGCTGCGGGATCATCTGGCATGCGTCGATCGAGCATGTCGCGCCTGTCTGTGTTGCCGATGCTGCTGTGGGACTGGTTGATCCGGTGCCGGAATGCGTTCAACGCGTTACGCGCCCTTAGGCGCTAAGCTCACGAAAATCGGATATCTTTCCGGTTTAAACCATCCGTTTTCCGTGTAATGGCCGCTCACCTCTCGAACTGGAGATTCACGCCTTGCGCGTCGGACGCCCTGTTAAAGCTCTCCCTCAACCCGACTGCGACTATTGCGGAAAGCGCGCGCTGCTAGCCCGCGCAGGTGACGAGGCCTACCCATACCGCGAGGACCACGGCGCGTTCTGGATCTGCACCGCGTGTCAGGCGTGGATTGGTGTTCACTCGCGCAGTACGCGCAATGTGCCGTTGGGGCGCCTGGCCGACGGCGCGCTTCGAGATGCAAAGAGTCGCCTGCACGACGCGCTCGAGCCGCTCGTCGCCGGGAAGATCAGGCGGGACCGCGTCAACCCGTTCGAAGCCCGCGCGAAAGCCATTCGCTGGGCCGCCGGCGAACTTGGCTTCGACCCGCTGCCCGCATCGATTCACAACCTGTCGCTCGAGCAGTGCGAGCAGGCGATCCGGTACGTCGAAGCATTCATCGCGCATCGCCGGTCCGGCTCACCCGACGAACGCGCTTAAGCGACGTGTCCCGGCAGCCGATATCCTCTTTGCAAAGAACACCAACGAACCCTGATGCCCAAAACACTCCCCTTCTCGCGCAACACCAATGCAGCGCGTGCTCGTCGCGCCAAAACGATGCTGTTGCCAATGCCGCGCGCCACCGCTGACGAGCTCGCGCTGCGGGTACATCTCGCGCTCGCGACGATGCGTGCCGGCACCGCCGGTGTGAGCGACGCCCAGACCCTCACCCAGACGATGATCCTGACAGGTTTCATCGCCGAGGCCGGCTACGGGGCCGCCACGTACGAGCAACTGGTCGTCGCGGAGGCGGCCATTTCCGCTGCGTTCGACCGTGGCCGCGACACGGGTGAATGGCAGCTCGATGAGGGTGCCGCAAGTCTGTTCGCCGCCATCGTCACAACCTACGATGAGCAGCTGCGCCGCGCTCCGCTTTGGGCGATCGCCGAGGCGAGCGACCGGCTCGACCGCTTCCAGGCAGGCGAGGCGTTTCAACGAACTGACCGGAAGCTGGCGTGAGCGTGTCGCGTTGGTGCGACAAAACCGCCCGACGGCCTTGCGCGAATCGAATCAGGGTTTATACTTACCCCGTCTCCTCCATGTCTCCTCCGATATGGATTCAGCCCGCCCCTGAGGCGGGCTTTTTTCTGCCTGTCGCTATAATCCGGCGAACGAAAAACGGGTAATTCGGAATGAAGGGAAAAATCGCTGACGGTGAAGCCCGCGATCGGCTCATCATCTGGATCCGCCGACGCATGCAGGAATTCGGCATCACGTTCGAGGCGCTGGAAGCGTCACTGCAGGAAGATGCGGCGCATCCGCCGCTGTACCGCGACGCGCGAGGCAACGACTGGAACGCCGGCGTCGATCCGGACTTCTTCCGCATCGAGGAGAAGCCAAAGGAACCGCCGCAGCGCACACGGACTGCGGTCTATACACAGGCGGACCTCTTCGAATAACCGTGCGCATCGAGTAGGGGACGGGGTTGCCCCCGTCGCCCTCTCACACCACCGCACATGCGGTTCCGCATACGGCGGTTCATCAAACACACTGGAAGCGCCGCTGGGTGTCCAGCAGCGAAACCAACCCTGAGGCATCAAAGAAGCTCTTGGGGTAGGCCGCGTTCATGTGGCTCGCACCGGCGTTCCACCAAGGACCTCGGCCATTGCTGGCCGATTTCCACGCCCGCGTCGAGTCCAGCCCGCGAGCCTGTAGCTTCCTGTTCCGGGTAGCCGGGCGCTTCCATTGCCGCCATAGCAGGCAGCGCAGTTTGCGTCGTATCCACCCGTCCAAATCCTGCAACACCCCTTTGACCTCCGTTAGCCGGAAGTACGAGGTCCAGCCGCGTAGCACCGGATTCAGCGCTGCAATCGTGTCGCCGAGCTTGCGCGAGGCGTTCCCAGCCACGATTTCACGCACCCGGTCTTTGAGTCGCTTCAGACTGCTTTCCGCGACCTTCAGACGAGCCTGTTTGTGCCACGTAAAGCTGTAACCCAGAAACTTCCGGGTCCAAGGTCGGGCAACGGCGCTTTTCTCTCGATTTACCCGAAGCTTGAGCTTCTTTTCCAGGTAACCGGTGATCGCGTCCATCGCGCGGTGCCCTGCCGTTTCGCTTTTAACGTAGATGTTGCAGTCGTCGGCGTAGCGGCAGAACCGGTGTCCCCGGCGCTCCAGTTCGCGATCCAGGTCTGTCAGCAGGATATTCGACAGCAATGGTGACAGCGGTCCGCCCTGCGGCGTACCTTCCGTCCTCACGCTGACGACACCCTCTGACATCATGCCCGCTTCCAGGTAGCGCCGAATCAGCTTCAGAACCCGCTCATCCTTGACCCGCCGAGCTACCCGCGACATCAGAATGTCGTGGTTCACCCGGTCAAAGAATTTCTCCAGGTCGAGGTCAACCACCCATCGGCGGCCTTCCTTCAGATAGCTTTGCGCTCGTTGTACCGCTTGCCAGGCGTTGCGGCCCGGGCGGAACCCGTAGCTGTGCCCGGAGAATTCAGGTTCGAATTCCGGTTGCAGAACTTGCAGCAGCGCCTGCTGAATCAGGCGATCCAGTACCGTCGGTATCCCCAGTGTCCGCACCCCACCATTTGGCTTCGGTATTTCCACCTTGCGGATCGCCGCCGGGACATAGTCGCCGGCCAGCAGTGCTGCCTTGACGCTCGGCCAGCGCTGTTGCAGCCATGCCTTGAACTCAGCGACCGTGAGTCCGTCGACTCCTGGTGCCCCCTTGTTCTGCATGACCCGCTCATACGCTTGCCATAAGTTGGCTCGTTCAACCACGGCATCCATCTGCCGCGGCCCTTCCGCTTTCGTTTGCTCATCCGCCGCCGTGCCGGGCTCGGCACCCGGCGCGGTCCTCAGCGAATTCCGTTCGCCTCCTCCCCCGTTGGGCGCAGTTGCCTGCCTTGTTGCGTCGTCGCTCAGCATCGAGGTCGGATGTCCTAATCGCGTTGTTCAATGTTCAGGCCTTCAGTCGAGGTTCTCATTGGCTCACCGCCTTGCCCCCAACCTAATATGCCCTCTGCTGACTTCTGCAGGCGCATCCCGACACCTCTCGATGCCGGTAGCACAAGGCACGCATGCAGATCTCCCCGGGTATGACGCACCCACCTTCACGCTTATGCCTGTCGGATATACGTCGTAGCGTTCCGTGCAAGTACTGGGCTTCAGTGATATGGGACACCTCACCCCGCTACGCCGCCTCATATCCGCTTCCTGTTCGTCAGGCCAGCGCTTTGCCTTCGGCTTCCTTCAGATTCGCGGTCGCCCGCGACACCCTTGCCGTTCGGCTAACACTTCCCCTTGCCGGGCGTGTAGAGGACTTTCACCTCTGAGTGAGTGCGCCCTGCCGGGCGCACCCATAAAAAAACCCGGCTGTGCTAGCCGGGTTTGGGTAAGAGAAACGGGCAGCAACATCATGCCCACTCAACAGATCACTTCCATCATCTCCCCGAACGGGGCCTGCTTCGCGCGCCGCAGCGGTGTGGTCGATGCCCACAGGACGGGAAACCCGGGTGCCTCATCCGGGAACCGGCCGTCCATATCCGTCAGATAGACGAGAAAGGCGGGATTGATTCCCTCATCCTCGACGCGCGCGAACGGCTCAATGAACGCCGTGCCGCCGCCACCGCGCACGGGAAGGAGCTCGATCGGGTCACCCCGCTCGAAAATCTGCACCTGGGTGACGCGCACATCGCAATCCATCACGATGAGTCGCCGCGGCAGCAGACTGTCGTTCACGGCGAGAATCTCCGCGTCGAACTGGGCCTGCGTTTCGTCGAATACCGAGCCGCTGGAGTCGCGCACGAACACCGCGTCACCGACAGCCGGTTCATGCAGCGCCGGTAAATACAGACCGAGATGCAGATATCGCCGGTTCGGCATGGCGAAGCTG